>NZ_JBIAZA010000020.1:0-185560 GCF_042898655.1 Streptosporangium sp. NPDC000396 | reverse complement strand
CAAACTCTCCAAACAATGTCTGGATGTGTTCACCCCGGCTGAAAGCATCCACGAAACCATGGATGTGTCAACCAAAGGAATCCCTTCCCCCCACAGTCGTGGGTGGGACGGGGTTGTGCTTCATGCACTGGCTTTTAACACACTGTTGAGTTCTCAAGAAACGGACGCGTACACCGTCGTTCCGGCCGAGGGGCCGGGCGCCCGGGGCGTTTCGTTCGCTTCGTTGTGTCTTTATTCTTTCAGACCCGCTTTTTCTCGTCAAATCGATCCGTTCGGATCTATTTGATTTGATCTAGCCGGTCCGAGAGGAATTCGGACCACCCTGTCTCCAGGGCAACCCCTCAAACTTACCAGCCTCTGAGCGGCTCTGCGAACCGATCTTCAAAACCGTTGGTTTCAAGGGGTTGTCGACAATCATGGAACAAGCCACACCGAAGTCACCGGAGTGAGTGGAGTGGTTTGCGCCGGGCCTTGCCGACGTCAAAACATTAGCAGTCCCTGAAGACCACCCGGGACGTAACAGCGAAGCCCGCCGGGAAGATCCGAGCCAGACGAAGGGGAAAACATAGACTCGGCGGGGTGAGCAGCCAGACACCGCCTAGGGCGAAGAAGGTTCCCAGCGAGCGCGTGCACCACGGGGACACCGTGGTGGATGACTACGCGTGGCTGACGGTCAAGGACGACCCCGAGACGGTTGCCTACCTTGAGGCGGAGAACGCCTATACGCAGCAGGCAACCGCTCATCTGAAGCCTCTGCAAGAGACGATCTTCCAGGAGATCAAGGGCCGGACCCTGGAAACAGACCTCTCGGTCCCCACCCGCAAGAACGGCTGGTGGTACTACTCCAGAACCGAGGAAGGCAAGCAGTACGGCGTCCAGTGCCGGGTCGCGGCCGACGGTGAGACGCCCCCGGAGCTGAAACCCGGCGAGTCACTTCCCGGTGAGCAGATCCTGCTCGACGGCAACGAGCTGGCCGGAGACAGCGACTTCTTCTCGATCGGCACCAGCTCGGTCAGCCCCGACGGCACCCTGCTGGCCTACTCGGTCAACTTCACCGGCGACGAGCGCTTCACCCTGAAGGTGAAGGACCTGACCACCGGTGAGATCCTTCCCGACGAGATCCCCGGCATCTTCTACGGCGGAGCCTGGTCGGCCGACGGCACCACGTTCTTCTACACGACCGTGGACGAGGCGTGGCGGCCTCACAAGGTCCACCGGCACACGATCGGCACCCCGGCAGAAGACGACGTGCTCGTCCATGAGGAGACCGACGAGCGTTTCTGGATCGGCGTCGGACTCAGCCGTAGTGAGCGCTACCTCATCCTCTCGGCCGGGAGCAAGATCACCAGCGAGGTCCGCATCCTCGACGCGGACAACCCGGCGGGCGAGTTCCGCCTCGTCCGGCCCCGGGAGACCGGCGTCGAGTACGGCGTCGACCACGCCGGCGACCACTTCCTGATCCTGCACAACCAGAACGCGGAGAACTTCGAGCTGGCGATCGCGCCACTCGACGACCCGGGCGACTGGACTCCGCTGATCGAGCACCGCGCGGACACCCGGCTTCTCGACGTCGAGGCTTTCCAGAGCCACATCGTGGTGCACTTCCGCCGGGACGGCCTCACCGGCATCCGCATCCTGCCCAGGGACGGCGAGTCGTACGGAAGCGAGCTCCTCGACTCCGCGTACGAGATCTCCTTCCCTGAGCCGATCTACGACGTCGCGCCCTCGGGCAACCCGGAGTTCGTCACCGAGCGGCTCCGCCTCGGCTACACCAGCATGATCACCCCGTCCTCGGTCTACGACTACGACCTGCGGTCGCGTGAGCTGATCCTGCTGAAGCAGAAGCCCGTGCTCGGCGGCTACGACCCGGCCGACTACGAGCAGTTCCGCGAGTGGGCGACCGCTCCGGACGGCACCCGCGTTCCCATCTCGATCGTGGTCAAGAAAGGCACGAACCGGCCCGCGCCCACCGTGCTGTACGGCTACGGCAGCTACGAGATCTCGATCGACCCGTCGTTCTCGGTGCCCAGGCTCAGCCTGCTCGACCGGGGCTTCGTCTTCGCCATCGCGCACGTCAGGGGAGGCGGCGAGATGGGCCGCCACTGGTACGAGAACGGCAAGTTCCAGAAGAAGAAGAACACCTTCACCGACTTCGTCGCCGCCGCCGAGCACCTCAAGGCGGAGAACTGGTCGAGCGCGGTCATCGCAAGGGGCGGCTCGGCGGGCGGGCTGCTGATGGGAGCGGTGGCCAACCTCTCGCCGGAGACCTTCGCGGGGGTGGTCGCCGAGGTGCCGTTCGTGGACGCGCTCAACACGATCCTCGACCCGTCGCTCCCGCTGACCGTCATCGAGTGGGACGAGTGGGGCGACCCGCTGCACAACGCGGACGTGTACGAATACATGAAGTCGTACTCGCCCTACGAGAATGTGAACGACCGGGTCTACCCGCCGATTCTCGCGATCACCAGCCTCAACGACACCCGCGTCTTCTACCACGAACCCGCCAAGTGGATCGCGAAGCTCCGCGACACCGCGAAGGGCGGGCCGTTCCTCCTGAAGACGGAGATGGGCGCCGGGCACGGTGGCCGCAGCGGCAGATACGACTCCTGGCGCGAGGAGGCCCTCGTCCTCTCGTGGATCCTCGACACAGCGAAAGTAGACAAATGACCTACGTCGCAGCAGACGACAGATACGACGGGCGGCAGCCGTACAACAGGGTCGGCAAGAGCGGGCTGAAGCTGCCCGCGGTGTCGCTCGGGCTCTGGCACAACTTCGGTGACGACAAGCCTTTCGACACCCAGCGGGCCATCCTCAGGAGGGCCTTCGACCTCGGAGTGACCCACTTCGACCTGGCCAACAACTACGGCCCGCCGTACGGCTCGGCGGAGACCAACTTCGGCCGGCACTTCCGGGAGGACTTCGCGAGATACCGCGATGAGTTGGTCATCTCCACCAAGGCCGGATACGACATGTGGCCCGGACCCTACGGCGAGTGGGGGTCGCGGAAGTATCTGCTGGCCAGCCTCGACCAGTCGCTGAAGCGGATGGGGTTGGACTACGTCGACATCTTCTACAGCCACCGGTTCGACCCGGACACGCCGCTGGAGGAGACGATGGGCGCGCTGGACCACGCGGTCCGGTCGGGCAAGGCGCTCTACGCGGGCATCTCCTCCTACTCGCCGGAGCACACCGCCGAGGCCGCGCGGATCCTGCGGGAGATGGGGACTCCGCTGTTGATCCACCAGCCGTCCTACTCGATGCTCAACCGGTGGATCGAGGGTGGGTTGCTCGACGTCCTGGATGAGGAGGGCGTGGGCTGCATCGCGTTCTCGCCGCTGGCGCAGGGCATGCTGACCGACCGCTACCTCAACGGCGTTCCCGAGGGGTCGCGGGCCTCGCTGGGGCATTTCCTCACCCCGGAGATGCTCACCGACGAGACCATGCGGCACGTCCGCACGCTCAACGAGATCGCGGGCAGGCGTGGCCAGTCCCTCGCGCAGATGGCTCTGGCATGGGCGTTGCGCGACAGGCGGGTCACCTCGGTCCTGATCGGTGCGAGCAGTGTCCGGCAGCTGGAGAACAGCCTCGGGGCGGTGAACAACCTGTCCTTCACCGGCGAGGAGCTGGAGGCCATCGACAAGGACGCGGTCGAGGCGGGCATCAACCTCTGGGCTGACTCCAGCGACGACTGAGTCCCCGCCTGCCCCTTAAAGGGCCTCGTTTCGCTGCAGGTAGGCGAACGAGGCCCAGCCGGGCAGGACGGGCAGCCAGAAGGTGAGCAACCGGAACAGCAGCACGGCCGAGGTCGCGACCTCGGTGGAGACGCCGGAGAGGGTCAGACCGGCCGTGAGGGAGACCTCGACGGCCCCGAGGCCGCCGGGCGTGGGGGCGGCGGATCCGATGGCGTTGCCCGCGAGGAAGACGATGGCGACGGCGGTGAAGCCGAGCGAGCCGCCGAAGGCGCGGATGGACGCGTCGAGGCAGGCGACGAAGAAGATGGTCAGCAGCAGGGTGCCGGTGAAGCCTTCCAGGATCTTGCGGGGCGACTGGAGCACGTCCAGCAGGCGCGGGATGACGCCGGAGAACAGCGCGCGGATGCGCGTGGTGATCATCCGGCGCAGGGGAGGGACGCTCACGACGACCGGCACCACCACGGCCAGGGCCAGCAGCGCGAAGACCAGCGTGCGCGACGGGGTGAACGACGTGGCCGCGCTGGAGCCGGTGATGTAGGCGAACAGCAGGAGCAGCGTGATGTGGAAGGCCAGGCCGATGAGCTGGGAGGCCCCCACGCTGGCCACCGCCTGTCCCGGGGGGATGCCCCGTTTTTGCAGGTAGCGGGTGTTGATGGCGACGCCGCTCACCGCCGCGGGAGCGACCAGCTTCACGAACGACCCGGCGAACTGGACGAGCACCGTACGGCCCAGCGGGAGCTTCTCCGGCACGAAGCCCCTCAGCATCAGCGCGGCGGCGACGTAGGTCAGCATCGCGGCGGCCAGCGCCACGCCGGTCCAGCCCCACTTGGCTGAGCTGATCATGTTCAGGTTGATCTGGGTGAGGTAGTAGACCAGGAAGTACGCGGCGAAGGCGCTGGCGATGATGGTGATGAGGGTCCGGGGGCGGAAACGCTCCAGGCGGACCTCGTCGACCTCGACCTTGGGTTCGAGCTCGACGATGCACTCGCGGATCGCGGTCAGCAGCTCTTTGTTCTTGTTGAGCGCGGCCCTGGTCTCTCGGGTGAGCGCGATCCGCTGGAGCAGCGGGAGCGCACCGGCCAGCATGTTCGGGCCGACGACGGCCGCGGCCGCCCTGACGGCGCGCTCGGCGCCGACGCGCAGGCTGAGGTAGGTGAGCAGCTGGGCGATGTCGAGACGGAGCAGCAGGTCACCTGCGGCGATCTCACCGCTGCGGGCGTCCATGAGGATCACCCGGCCCTCCTCGTCGACGTGGATGCTGTCACCGGTCAGCCGCCGATGGGCGAGCCGCTGGACCTGGAGGAGCAGGACCTGCTCCCAGATCTGGGCGAGCAGGTTGTCGTCGATCTCGTCGTCGGGGACGTCGTCGAGGGCACGGCTGGGGGTGTGCTCGTAGGCGAGGAGCGCGGCGTCGGTGCCGATCTCGCTGGTGCCGACGAGCCGGGGTGTGCTGGCCCCGGCGGCCTGGGCGGCGTAGGCCATCAGGGCCTCGCGCTCCAGCTCGGCGCGGAGGGAGCGGATGGCCCGGCGGCTGGTCTCGGAGTTGAGGCGGATCCGCCTCCAGAGGCGGTATATCAGCCCGGCGACCTGGCGGTCGCGGTCGAGGACGGTGACGTCGAGGAGGCTGCCGTCCTTGAGGCTGACGGCGTATCGCCGGCTGCTCTGATGGTCGTCGTCCATCCTGCGGGCCTTGACCGGGTGGAAGCCCAGCTTGCGGATGGCCGCGACGACCGCGCTGCCCGGCGGCCGGGTGTTGGGGCTGCCCACGCCGTACAGGGTGGCGTAGCCGACGGCCAGGCCGACCAGGATGGAGACGACGACGCCGAGGATGGTCGCGGCCGTGGCGGCGAACAGCGCTATCGCGTTGAGCGCGACCGCGCACCACAGGATCGCCCGCCAGGTGGGGCGGCGGGATATCCGCACCGCGGTGACATAGGCGATGACCGAGGTGAGCAGCGTGTTGAGCGGTTCGACGCCGTCTCGGCCGCCGGTCAGCAGGACCTGCAGCTCCCCCGGTCCGGCCTTGACGATCCACTCTCCCAGTGCGAAGGAGATGACCATTCCGGCGATGGCCGCGAAGAGGCCCTCCGCCACCCGGAGGCCGTCGCGGTGGATCACGCGCTCGATCGCGTAAGCGGCGGGAACGCCCAGCATGGCCGCCCCGCTCAGCACCCCGACCAGGCCGCTGAGCAGGAACGGTGCCCGGTTCGTGCCGTCGATGACGTCGCTTTCCAGGCCGTTGAGCGTCTTCTGCGCGACGAGCGCGAGAAGCACCACGATCACCAGCACGATCAGTGTGGCCAGGAAGCGCAGCAGGTCCGAGGGGCGCCGGATCCGCTGCGGGAGCAGCGGCTCGACGACGAGCACGACAGAGCCGTCATCCGTCGATGGGCTCATCCCATCGGCGGACGACGCTTTGTCGCGTTCTCTGATTTTCGTCATCGTCAGCGATTCTGCCCGTTCTCCATTACAGGTGCGTCACCGATCTTCTCTCCCAGTGTCCACAATCGGCGCTATGCCTATCTCGTTGGCCTCTGACCGCCTTAGGCATGGCCCCTAACTTGATCTTTGAGCTGCCCTCCTGGTCGCGGGGAGTGCCCGTCGCGGCGCGACCGATCTGGCGAACATCCGGCGAACGTCGCCTACCTATCCGAGATCGAGAATTGACTCGTTTATCCGCGGCGATAGTGGCTCGGGCGGACGGCGGCCTGAAAAGGTGATCATCATGCGCCACGGTCCGTTCGCTCTCAGGACTTTCCCGTATCCGACTACAGCCATGAATTTTCCGCATCTGACCGCGGTCGCGGTTTTTCCGCACCCGACCATAGCCGCGACCGGCGGCTGCCCGTTCCCCGGGTCCGGCGTGACGGGCATCTGCCGGGCGGCCCCGCGATCCGCCTGGACGGGCGGCCGGACGGGCGGTTCCGGAGGTCGGCGCCGCGATCCGTCGCCCGGGTGCGGGGCGCTGAAGACTCGCCCGCCCTCCACGACTGTGTGCGCTTACGTCACCGACACCATGACCGTCAAGTAGGGCCAGAGAACACCCCGAACGCTGATTCGACTCTGCTCGATAACAAATGTGTGGTCGGTCTTCAAAGACCGTGATTACCGATACTACGTTCAGTTTCGTCGCGATCACGGGGGATTTCCTGCTCTGCTCTTGTTAGAGGAGTTTCGCATGCGCGCACGCGCGTACAAGGGCTTGCTCGCCGCGGTCACCGCGGCCTCGGCCATGACTCTGCCCCTCGTCTCCGCCACCTCGGCCAGCGCCGACCCCGACCCCCAGGCCTTCGGCCAGTCGGTCAAGGTCTCGTCCGTCAAGCGGCATCTGGAGAAGCTCCAGCAGATCTCCGACGCCAACGGCGGCACCCGCGCCTCGGGCACCCCGGGTCACGAGGCCTCGGTCACCTACGTGGCGGACAAGCTGCGCGCCGCGGGCTACAAGGTCACCTTGCAGGAGTTCGAGTTCCCGTTCTTCCGCGAGACCGTGAAGCCCGTGCTCGACCGCGTCTCGCCCGAGGCCAAGAGCTACGTGCGCAACACCGACTTCAAGACCATGACCTACTCCGGTTCGGGGAACGTCACCGCCGCCGTGCAGGGAGTGGACCTGGTCCTGCCGCCGAGCCCGACGCCGAGTTCGTCCTCCGGCTGCGAGGCGAGCGACTTCGCGGGATTCACGGCGGGCAACATCGCGCTGATCCAGCGGGGCACCTGTAGCTTCCAGGTCAAGGCCGAGAACGCCCAGGCGGCCGGGGCCAAGGGTGTGATCATCTTCAACGAGGGCCAGCCGGGCGAGGGTCCCAACGACCGCCGGACCCTGCTGAACGGCACGCTCGGCGCCCCCACCACGAACATCCCGGTCGTCGGCACCACCTTCGCCGTCGGCAATGAGCTGGCCACCGCCGGGACGACGGTCACGCTCTCCGTGAGCGCCGAGAGCGACCTGCACCGCAAGACGCGCAACGTCCTGGCCGAGAGCCGCTGGGGCGACCCGGACAAGGTCGTCATGCTCGGCTCCCACCTGGACAGCGTCACGGAGGGGCCGGGCATCAACGACAACGGCTCCGGCAGCGCGGGAATCCTGGAGACGGCGCTGAAGGCCAGCGTCCTGCCCACCAGGAACAAGCTCCGCTTCGCCTTCTGGGGCGCCGAGGAGCTCGGCCTGCTCGGCTCCGAGCACTACGTGGCCAACCTCTCGGCCGAGGAGAAGGCCAAGATCAAGCTGTACCTGAACTTCGACATGATCGCCTCGCCGAACTACATCTTCGGGATCTACGACGGCGACGACTCCGACGGGACCGGCGCTCCGGCGGGTCCCGCGGGTTCGGACAAGATCGAGAAGCTCTTCGAGTCGTACTTCAAGGCGGTCGGCCAGCCGTACAAGGGCACCGACTTCACGGGGCGCTCGGACTACGGTCCCTTCATCGAGGTCGGCATCCCCGCGGGCGGTCTGTTCACCGGCGCCGAGGGCATCAAGACCGCCGAGGAGGCCGCCACGTTCGGCGGTGAGGCCGGGGTCGCCTACGACAAGTGCTACCACCAGGAGTGCGACACCATCGCCAACATCAACGACAAGGCTCTGGCGGTCAACACCGGCGCGATCGCGACCGCGGCGCTCGTCTACGCCTACAGCGGCACCCTGCCCGGTAGCGGCACTCCCGGCTCCAACCAGCCGGGCACGGGCGGCGGCGGCCACGACCACGACCCCGTCTCCGAGTAGTACCCGGTAATACCCGCGCACGAAAGGGGTACGGCCCGCAGGGGCCGTGCCCCTTCCTGCTTCCCGGGCTAAAGTCAGGGACATGTCGCTGGGTGAATTGCGAGTTTTGGGGGCCTGTCCGCTGGACTGCCCGGACACCTGCTCATGGGTGGTGACCGTCCAGGACGGCAAGGCCGTCAAGATGCGCGGCAACCCCGATCACCCCTACACCCGCGGCGCGCTCTGTGTGAAGGTCAACCGCTACCTCGAACACGCCCAGGCCCCCGACCGCATCCTCTACCCGATGCGGCGGTCCGGCCCCAAGGGATCGGGCCGGTTCGAGCGGATCAGCTGGGACGAGGCCCTGGAGGAGATCTCCGTACGGCTGCGCGGGATCATCGAGGAGCACGGCGGCGAGGCGATCTGGCCGTACATGGGCACGGGCACGCTGGGTTACATCCACGGGGCCGAGGGCGTCGGGGGCCGCCGGTTCTGGAACGCGCTGGGAGCTTCCAAGCATTTCATGAACATCTGCTCGGCGGCGGGCAACGTGGGGCTGTCGCGGGCCAACGGCACGCCCGGAGGGATGGACCCGGAGACGTTCGCCCTGTCGAAGCTGATCCTGCTCTGGGGCACCAACACGCTGACCAGCGGGCACCACCTGTGGAAGTTCATCCAGGACGCCCGCGCGGCCGGGGCGTACGTGGTGGCGATCGACCCGATCCGCACCCGCACCGCCGAGCAGGCCGACGAGCATCTGCCGATCCGGCCCGGCACCGACGCCGCCCTCGCACTCGGGCTGATGAACGTGGTCCTCTCCGAAGGGATGGAGGACAAGGACTACCTGGCCGGCCACACGAGCGGCTGGGAGAACTTCCGATCGGAGATCCTGCGGTACCCCCCGGAGCGTGTGGCGGAGATCACCGGGCTGCCCGAGGCCGACATCCGCGCCCTGGGGGTACGGCTGGCGCACACCCGGCCCACAGGCATCCGGGCCACGATGGGCATCCAACGGCACGCGGGCGGCGGCACCACGATGCGCACGATCGCCGCCATCCCCGGGGTGACCGGCGACTGGCGCCACCCCGGCGGCGGCATCGCCTACTCCACCAGCGGCCACATCCACCTCAACATCGACACGCGCGACGACCTGCTCGCCAAGCCGGTCCGGCAGCTCACGATGACCCGGCTGGCCGAGGGGCTGGACGAGTCGGTGAAGTGCCTGTGGGTGTACGCGGCCAACCCGATGAGCTCCACCCCCGACCAGAACCGCATCCGCGAGAAGCTGCTGCGCGAGGACCTGTTCACGGTCGTGATGGAGCAGTTCCCGACCGACACCGTGGACTACGCCGACATCGTGCTGCCCGCGACCATGCAGATCGAGCACGCCGACCTGCACGCGGGCTACGGGCACATGTACCTGATGTGGAACGAGCCCGCCGTCGAGCCGCCGGGCGAGTGCCTGTCCACCATGGAGACGTTCCGCCGCCTGGCCAGGCACATGGGTCTGTCCGAGCCCTCCCTGTACGACTCCGACCTGGAGCTGGCCGAGCAGCTGCTCGCCTCGGGCCATCCGTCGCTGGAGGGCATCACCGTGGACCGGCTCCGCAAGGAGGGCTGGGTCCGGCTCAACGTGCCACAGCCGTTCGTGCCCTTCGCCGACGGCTTCCCGACCCCCTCGGGAAGGATGAGGTTCGGTTCCGGGCCCGCCTATGTTCCCTCGCACACGGCCTCCGCCGGGCGCGGGCCGTACCCGCTGGCGCTGATCACCCCGGCCTCCCACACGTTCCTCAACACCATCTTCGGCAACAACCCCGAGCTGCTGCGGCGCTCGAAGGGGCCCCGGATCCTGGTCAACCAGGAGGACGCCGCGCAGAGGGGGTTGAGCGACGGTCAGCGGGCCCGGGTCTTCAACGACAACGGTGAGTTCGAGGCCGTGGTGGAGATCAGCGACAGGGTGCGGCCCGGCGTGGTGGCCTCCACCAAGGGACACTGGCGCAAGCTGAGCCCCGGCGGCGCGACGGCGAACGCCGTGGTCGACGAGCGGGACGCCGACATGGGCCGGGGCGCCGTCTACCACGACAACCTGGTCGAGCTCAGCCCAGCGTGAGCTTGTAGCCCTCGTGGGAGGCGACGAAGCCGAGCGAGTCGTAGAACCGGTGGGCGTCCTTACGGGCCTTGTCGGTGGTGAGCTGGACCATGACGCAGCCGCGGGCCCGGCCGCGGTCGACGGCCCACTCCATCATCTTGCGGCCCAGGCCCTGACCACGTAGGTGGGACGCGATCCGGACGGCCTCGATCTGCAGCCGGGTGGCGCCACGGCGGGAGATGCCGGGGATGTAGGTGAGCTGCATGGTGCCCACCACCTCGCCGTCCAGCTCGGCCACGATCAGCTCGTTGTTGGGGTCGGCCTCGATCGCCTCGAAGGCGGCGCGGTGCTCGGGGCCGAAGTCACCCGTGCGGACGGCGGCGATGGAGTCGTCGGCGATCATGGCCACGATCAGCGGGAGGTCGTCGATCCGGGCGATACGAAAGTTCACTGACATGACGGTCAAAATATCCGGGAGCGAGGCTCAGGGACGGATCAGGGTTGCCCCCCGATGTGGGAGAGGGGCTCGGAAGGGCAACCTGATGGCATGAACGACGAACTGACTCGACGTGACGAGATGTCCCTCGCCGGAGCCGCCCTGCGCGGAGCCCCCTGGAAGTCCGCCGCGGTGACCGGCGGCGCGGTCGCGGCCACCAGCTTCGTCCTGGGCATGATCCTGCCGGGGCCCGCCGACCTGACCTGGGCGCTGGGCCTGGGCATCAGCCTGTTCACGCTGATCGCGGCGGTCGGCTCGGTCGCCAAGCCCGGCAGCGGGGACAGGGTGACCCGCCAGGCCCGCCAGTGGGCCCTGCGCCACCCCTGGCGGTTCTCCCTCTACCCGGCGCTCGGTGCCGCCGCGCTCATGTATCCGGTGCAGCTCATCGTCGACGGCGAGGGCGTGTTCGGCGCGGCGTTCGACGCGCTCCAGGGTGGCGTCGCGGTGTATCTGATCACCGCGGTCCTGGCTCTGACCCTCAAGGGTCGCGGACAGCGCTCCCTGCCCCACGGCGGGTGAGCGTCACTCCGGCGAGGACTGCGAGGTCCTCTCGTACTCGGCGCGGCAGACGCAGAACTCGTTGCCCTCGGGATCGAGCATGGTCACCCAGCCGGTGCCGTCAGGGTTGCGCCGGTCCTCGTGAACCGTGGCACCGATCCCGAGCAGCCGCTCGACCTCCTGATCGCGAGTGGTGCCCTCTGAGCCCGTGACATCCAGGTGGACACGGTTCTTGGTCGACTTGCCCTCCGGAACCCTGATGAACAGCATGTCCACCTTGCCCTGGAGCATGACTTCGTCATCCTCCTTCCGGGTCTCCGGGTGAAGCCGCCCGCCGGTGGCCTCGCTCCAGAAGGTCGCCAGCTCGTACGGCTCGGCGCAGTCGAAAGTCACGAAGTGAATGTCAATCATGCGCACACCCAACCGCGACACCACCTAAACCGTCAAGCTGGTTTCAACACCACCTAATTCTTTAAGATGGTTACAGCGGTCGCGTGCCGCTCCCACCCGCCCGGCAGCGCCCACGATCAGTGCCCGTGATCAGTGCCCGCCACCGGCGAGGTTGAGGCCGACGACACCCGCGAGAATGAGGGCGATCGAGGCGATCTTGAGGAACGACACGTCCTCACCCAGGACGATCATGCCCAGCGACGCGGTGCCGACGGCGCCGATGCCCGTCCAGACGGCGTAGGCCGTACCGACCTCGAGGCTCTTGAGGCCCATGGCGAGCAGGCCGAAGCTGAGCAGGGCGAAAACCACGAAGCTGACGCTCGGCAGCGGCACGGAGAACCCGTGGCTCATCTTGAGCGAGTAGGCCATCGCGACTTCGAACAGACCGGCGGCGATGATGATGACCCAGGCCATGACGGCGCCTCCCACAGGAGCGTCGTCTTTTCCGACCGGGTACGGCGCGTCTCGTCCGGAAGCTCCTCTTCTGAGGGCTCTACGGTGAAACGATAGCAAAATTCACTTTGATTCCCACCAGAGCGTGAACCACCGCTCGCGAGGAAGCGGCCACATGTCCAGCTCGACCGCCGCCATGATGACCTCCTCGGCGCGGTCCTGGCCGAGACAGAGCCGCCGGCAGGCACTCTCGGCCAGATCGTCCAGCTCGGCGAAGCGGGGCAGCGGGGCCAGGTACTGCTCGTGGTGGACCTCGTGGCCGAGCGCCTCGGCGATGGCCATCACGTCGTGGACCGTGGGCCGCTCCGGGCGGCCGAGGTCGTGGAAATGCTCCCAGAGAGGGGTGAGCCAGCTCATCGGGTGGCGTTCGGTGAGCTCCAGGACGACCCGCCGGCGAGCGTGCCCGGACAGCTCGGTGAGGAAGGCCGCCAGATCGGGCACGTTGTAGACGACATGGGCGGAGATCGCCACGTCCGCCACCGGGGTCTCGGCCGCGACATCGGGCCAGCGGCCCTGGATGACCCTCGCGGAGACGCCCAGCTCGTCCGCCCGGGACGTCAGCTCGGCCAGCATCCCGGCGGAGGTGTCCACCGCGATCAGCTCCCCCAGCTTCCCGGCCAGCGGCAGCGAGGCCGCCCCGGTGCCGGCACCGACGTCCAGCACGGTTCCCCCGGGCGGGAGCGCCTCGGCGATCCGGGCCAGGGTCGGCCCCTCCGGGGCGGCGAGCGCGCGGTCGGTCCGCTCGGCGAACCGAGCCGGCGAATGCCCCCAGGGATCGGCCGGAGCCTTCGCCGCGATCTCGCTGGGAATGCCCCATCGCCCGAGGTCGGCTCGCCACTGTTCGTCCATGCCGACGAGCCTAGAAGATCGGGAGAAGATCCGCCCGGCATAGGTGATCGCTCCGCCCGGGAAGCCCGCGACTCCCCCGGAAGTATGTGACAAACGTCCCACCGGTACGGTTTTTTAGGGGTTACTCGCGGGTAGCATTGTCGGTAAGGTTACTGGCCAGTATGTAAAAGTTCCGGTCTCCCCCGGCGTCAAGGAGCAGTCCCCATGGGCCACTACAAGAGCAATATTCGTGACCTGGAGTTCAATCTCTTCGAGGTGTTCGGACGCCGGGACATTCTGGGCACCGGCCTCTTCGCCGACCTGGACGAGGACGTCGTGCGAAGCATCCTCGACGAGGTCAACCGCCTCGCCACGGGCGTGATGGCCGACTCCTTCGAGGAGGGCGACCGCAAGCCTCCGGTGTTCGACCCCGCCACCGGCTCGGTGACGATGCCGGCGGGCTTCAAGAAGTCCTTCGCCGCCTACCGTGACGCCGGCTGGACCAACATCGGCCTCCCCACCGAGCTTGGCGGCCCCGGCCTGCCCAACACCGTGAACTGGGCGCTGGCCGAGCTGGTCCTCGGCTCCAACCCGGCCATCTGGATGTACGGCGGCGGCCCGGCCTTCGCCTACGTGCTGCACAAGATCGGCACCGAGGAGCAGAAGCGCTACGCCGAGCTGGCCATCGAGAGGCAGTGGGGCGCCACCATGGTGCTCACCGAGCCGGACGCCGGTTCGGACGTGGGCGCCGGCCGGGCGAAGGCCGTACAGCAGCCCGACGGCACCTGGCACATCGAGGGCGTCAAGCGCTTCATCACCAGCGCCGAGCACGACATGGCCGACAACATCTTCCACCTGGTGCTGGCCCGCCCCGAGGGGCACGGCGTGGGCACCAAGGGCCTGTCGATGTTCCTGGTCTCGAAGTACCACGTGGACCTTGAGACCGGTGAGCTCGGCGAGCGCAACGGCGTCTATGTCACCAACGTCGAGAAGAAGATGGGCCTGAAGGTCTCCACGACCTGCGAGCTCACCTTCGGCGAGAAGCACCCGGCGATCGGCACGCTGGTGGGCGACGTGCACGAGGGCATCAAGCAGATGTTCATGATCATCGAGCACGCCCGGATGATGGTTGGCACCAAGGCGATCGCCACGCTCTCCACCGGCTACCTGAACGCCCTGGAGTACGCCAAGGCCCGGGTGCAGGGCTCGGACCTCACCCAGATGGCCGACAAGGCGGCCCCGCGCGTGACCATCACCCACCACCCGGACGTGCGCCGCGAGCTCATGCTCCAGAAGTCGTACGTCGAGGGCATGCGGGCGCTGGTCACGCTCACCGCGAGCTACCAGGACAGCGTGCAGATCGCCGAGTTCGAGGGGCGCCGGGACGAGCACGCCGAGGCGATGAACGACCTGCTGCTCCCGCTGGTCAAGGGTGTCGGCTCCGAGCGCTCCTACGAGCTGCTGGCCCGCTCGCTGCAGACCCTGGGCGGCTCGGGCTACCTGCAGGACTACCCCATCGAGCAGTACATCCGGGACGCCAAGATCGACTCCCTCTACGAGGGCACCACCGCGATCCAGGGCCTGGACCTGTTCTTCCGCAAGATCCTGCGCAACCAGGGCTCCGCCCTCAGCTCACTGTACGGCGACATCAAGGCCTTCGCCGCCTCCGAGGCCGGCAACGGCCGTCTCAAGGAGGAGCGCAAGCTTCTCGACGAGGCCGCCGACGAGGTCAAGGCCATGGTCGACACGATGGCCGGCTGGGCCCTCGGCTCGCTGGAGGCGCCGAAGGAGGTCTACAAGGTCGGCCTCAACACCACCCGCTTCCTGCTCTCCCTAGGCGACCTGGTGATCGGCTGGCTGCTCCTGCGCCAGGCCGAGGTGGCCCTGGCCGCCCTGGGCTCCTCCAGTAACGACCAGGCCTTCTACACGGGTAAGGTGGCTGCGGCCTCGTTCTTCGCGCAGACCGTCCTGCCCCGCCTCGCCGCCGAGCGGCGCGTGCTGGCGGCCACTGGCCAGGACCTGATGGAGCTCCCCGAAGAGGCCTTCTGACCTCAGACCACCTGCTCCCGCGGCAGGCGACGGTGAGGGGCGATCCTGCTCGCAGGGTCGCCCCTCACTCATTTGCGTGCGGTGCTCATCGCGTGCGGCGCGGACCGCGCATCGCACGACAGCGCCTGGATAGCGTTGTCCGGATGAGACGAGAAGCGAGGGTGTTCAGGGACGCCCTCCTGTGGGTGGTGCTGTGCCTGCCGGTGCTGTGGGCCGGTCTCACCTCCTCCCTCGCGGACGGATACACGCGGTGGGAGGTGACCTCAGGACTGGTTCTCATCGGGGTGGCGGTGGCGCTCGGCCGCTCCCGCCCCCTGCCGGCGATGCTCGTCACCGCGGTGTTGTGGGTGGCCTCGGTGGTGTCGCGCGGCGACCCGACGGTGTTCTTCCCGGCGCTGGCCGCCATGAGCTACCTGGCGGGTGTCCGGATGGTGCGGGCCCGGCCCGCGCTCGCCGGGCTGAGCGGCGCCACCGTGACGGCCGCGGTCCTGGTTCCCCTGCTGCGATGGGACCTAGGTGCCTGGTTCTTCGCGGTCACGGGGATCCTCCTGTTCGGGGTCGTCCCGTGGCTGGCGGGACGCGCCAGGCACCAGTATCTGGCGCTGGCCCGCGCCGGCTGGGAGCGTGCCGAACAGCTGGAGCGCGAGCAGCGCATCATCGCCGAGCAGGTCCGCCTGCGGGAGCGCGCCCGCATCGCGGGAGACATGCACGATCTGCTCGGGCACGAGCTGAGCCTGATCGCCCTGCGGATCGGCGGGCTGGAGGTGGCCCCCGATCTCGGCGAGCACCACCGCGAGGCGGCCGGCGAGGCACGGGCGGCGATCACCGCCGCATCCGAACGCCTCCGGGACATCGTCGAGGTGCTGCACGACGGCTCCAGCCCCGAACCGGCGTGGGAGAGCGTCGCGGAGCTGGTTCGGCGGGCCGGGCTCGCCGGCATGCCGGTCGAGCTGCACGAAGGCGGGCAGGCCGTACGGCTTCCGCCGATGGTGGAACGGGCCGCTCGCCGCGTGGTGCAGGAGGGGCTGACCAATGCCGCCAAACACGCCGAGGGTGCCCCGGTGACCGTCCGCCTCGACCATCTTGCGGGCGAGACCGTGGTGACCGTGTCCAACGGCGTACCGCCCGCCGAACCGCTCACCGGATCACCCGCCGGATCACCCGCCGGATCACTGCCAGGCCGTACGGCCGGGGAAGATCGCGGTCCGGTCGTGGGAGGGGGTCACGGGCTGGCCGGGCTGGCCGAGCGGGTACGCCTGTGCGGCGGATTCCTCCGGTCGGGCCCGCGAAACGGCGGGTTCGAGCTGACGGCCCGGCTGCCGCACGCCGCCGGCCCCGTCCCGGCGCCTCCTGGCCCATCCCGTTCCGCCGTCCATCTGGCGGAGGCGCGGCAGCGGGCCCGCCGCACGCGCGCCACGGCCATCGCCGTGGCCCTGGCCGCCGTCGCGGGCGTGGTGGCCTTCGTGCTCGGGTTCATGACATACGACGCCGTCACCTCCGTCCTGCGGCCGGCCGACTTCGACCGGCTGCGAACGGGACAGGCACAGGTCGAGGTCGAGGCGCTGCTACCGGCCAGGACCCGGATCGACGACCCGTCGTGGCCAGAGCCGCCGGCACCCGCCGGGGTCGAGTGCCGCTACTACGGCACCCACCGCAACCCCTTCGACGAGCGGCGTCACGAGCTCTACCGGCTGTGCTTCGCCGGCGGCCGGTTGGCGAGCAAGGATTTCCTGCCCGCACCATAGGATCGGGCGGTGATTCGGGGGGAGAGCAGGTTGATCCGAGTCGTGCTGGCCGATGACGAGGCCGTGATCCGCGCCGGGGTGCGGATGATCCTGTCGGCCGATCCCGAGATCGAGGTGGTCGCCGAGGCCGCGGACGGGCGGGCGTTGATCGAGCTGGTCCGCGCGCACCGGCCGGACGTCGCGCTGGTCGACATCCGGATGCCGGAGCTCGACGGGCTCACCGCGACCGCCGAGCTCCGCAGGGTCGCGCCCGGTACGGCGGTGCTGATCATGACCACCTTCGGCAACGACGCCTACATCGCCAGGGCGCTCGGCGACGGCGCCGCCGGGTTCCTGCTCAAGACCGGGGATCCGCGCGAGTTCCTGCTGGGGGTTCGAGCGGTGGCCGAGGGTGCCGCGTACCTGTCGCCACGGGTGGCCTCGCGAGTGATCAACGAGCTCACCGGGGAGCAGCTGGCCCGGGGGGCCGCCGCCCGCGACCGGACCGGCGTGCTCACCAACCGCGAGCGGGAGGTCCTCGGCCTGGTCGGCGAGGGCCTGTCCAACGCGGAGATCGCCCGCCGTCTGCACCTGGTCGAGGGCAGCGTCAAAACCTACGTCAGCACGATTCTGGGACGGCTCGGCGTGCGCAACCGGGTGCAGGCCGCCATCATCGCCCATGAGGCCGGGCTGGTCGACCGAACCTAGTGCCGGATCTGGTGCCGGACCGGCCGACCGGACCCGGTTCCGAGTAGCAGGACCCGCAGGGGGTCGCGCTCTCGTAGCCGTCCCACCAGCGAGGTCACCGGCGAGCCCAGGGCCAGCATGGCCGATGGGGCCACGACCACGCCGATGAGCAGGCCCGCCACGACGTCGTGCGGGTAGTGAACGCCGACGAAAACCCGGGAGAAGGCTCCCGCCACGGCCAGGACCAGCACGTATGGCGCCGTGCGACGCCAGGCGACGACGAGGGCCGCCGCCGCGGCGGCGGCGAGGGTCGCGTGGTTGCTCGGCAGGGACCAGTCTCCATACTCGGGGCACCGCGCGATGGTGACGACATCGGCCAGAACCCGGCAGGGCCGGTCGATCTGCAGGAGGCTTTTGACGAGCTCGCTGGTCAGGTAGGACACCACTGTCGCGACGGGGGCGAGGAGTGCCAGCGCCATCGTCCGGTCGCTCTCGCCTCGGGCCCGCCACCACGCTCCGACGAAGATGGCCCCGAAGATCAGCAGCACGGCGTCCGTGCCGATCTCGGCCAGGTCCTGGAACCAGGCGGGGGTGCTCCGGGCGAACTCGGTGATCTCCCGGTACCACTCGGCGCTGATGTCGGGGACGTCCTCGATCTCGTTGTGCACGCTTCCTCCGTGGCGTTCCTGGCAAGTTTTACGACCTTAGGAATCCGGAGGTACGGCGGGCAGTCACCGAACGTCGCCCGTCATCGTTGACTTTCGTCAATGTCGCCGGGAGACGATGGTCAGATGGCCGACGGCCCGAAGAGCGCCCAGGGGAACATCCGGCCAGGCGGTCATGGCGGCGGGCGGCTCATGCCATCGCGGGAAGGCCCCGCCGTCCTCCGAGGGACGGCGGGGCCTGGTGTCCCGGTGTCGCCGGGCGCGAGGCTACGGTGCGGGGACCTCGCGCAGGAGGCGGTCGCCGCGGCCGCCGCGCGCTGTTTGACCCGGCCTCCAGTCTTATGGCGTTGACACGCGGGCTTTGTTCTTCTCATACTGAGATTGTCTCAAACTGAGAAGGACGAGCAATGGACGAATCCGAGTTCCTGGCGGGCTACGATCCCCGGGACTTTCCACCGGTCGCGGTGACGGTCGACGTCGTGGCGCTGACCATCCGCGAGGGCGCGTTGCACGTGCTGCTGATCAGGCGGGGCGAGCACCCCTACGCGGGGCGATGGGCCCTGCCGGGCGGGTTCATCCGGCCGGGTGAGGATCTGCCCGAGGCCGCGGCGCGCGAGCTGGCCGAGGAGACCGGGCTGGTCCCGCGCGTGCACATCGAGCAGCTCGCCAGCTACGGGACCCCCGGGCGGGATCCGCGGATGCGGGTCGTGTCGGTCTCCTACCTGGCCTTCGCTCCAGGGCTGCCCGAGCCCCGGGCGGGCACGGACGCGGCGGAGGCCGCCTGGCACCGGACCGACCGGCTCCCGGAGCTGGCGTTCGACCACGGGCGCATCCTTGAGCACGGGCTGGAGCGGGCGCGGGACAAGCTGGAATACACCCCGCTGGCCACCGCGTTCGTGGGCGAGACGTTCACCGTCTCCGAGTTGCGCGGCGTCTACGAGACGGTCTGGGGCGTGCCGCTGCACGCGGGCAACTTCCACCGCAAGATCCTGTCGGTGCCCGGATTCGTGGAGAGCACCGGGGAGACCACCGAGAGCGGCGGCGCCCGGGGCGGACCCCGCGCCAGGCTCTACCGGGCCGGTGACGCCCGCCTCCTCCACCCCGCGCTGCTGCGGCCCTCCCGGGAGGAGGAGATCAGATGACCACCACGGCCGAGGCGATCGCTCTGGTCTCCGCCGCCCGCACCCCCGCCGACCTGTTCGGCGGGGACTCCCCGCACCGGGCGTACCGGCGGCTGGCCCGGCTGCTCCATCCCGATCTCACGCCCGGACCTGAGGCCGCCGAGGCCTTCGCCAAGCTGGCGGGGCTGTGGGCGGCCCGCAACCGGCCGGCCGGGACGGTGATCACCACCGGGCGGGGAACCTACCGGATCGCGGACGTGTTCCGGCGGGGCGCCTCGGCCGTGCTGTACGACAGCGGCACAGGAACGCTGCTCAAGTTCCCGCGCAGCCATGCGAACAACGACCTCATGCGGCGCGAGGCCGACGCCCTCAGGACGATCGCGCGGGACGGCGATCCGACCCTGCTGCCCTATGTGCCCCGGCTGGTGGAGTCGTTCCGGCACCGCTCGGGCGGGGTCGAGCGGCAGGTGAACGTGATCAGCAGGGCACCGGACGGGTTCGTGAGCCTGGCGGAGATCGCGCGGCGGCGGCCGGCGCTCGATCCGAGAGACGCGGCGTGGATCTGGCGGCGGCTGCTGGTCGCGATCGGCATGGCCCACCGGGCGGGGATCGTGCACGGCGCGGTGTTCGGGCACCACGTGCTGGTCCACCCGATCGACCACGGCCTGGTGCTCGTCGACTGGTGCCAGTCGGTCCCGCTCGGCAGCCCGCTGACCGCCCTTGTCGCCCGCCACCGCGACGACTACCCGCCGGAGGTCTTCGCCATGAAACCCGCGACCGAGGCCACCGACATCCGCCTCGCCACCCGCTGCGTCGCCGCCCTCATGGGTGACGACGTCCCCACCCCGATCGGCCGGTTCGTCCGGGGAAGCCTGGCGGGCCCGCCGCGTGACGCCTGGCGGCTCCTCGCCGAACTCGACGAGCTGCTCGACGACCTCTACGGCCCCAGGAAATACCGACCCCTTCACCTCTAGATATCAGGAGCCCCCATGGGAAGCGGAATCTGGTCCACCGACGTCTACGACGCCGCCGCGAGCTACCGCGCGGCCAGCGGCGCCAGCGCCTTCGCCTACAGCGACAGCGGCGCGCACACCGTTCACGACAGCCTCAACCCGTACGGCGTGGCGGCCCGCGAGAGCCGCGACTCCCCCGAGCACCCCAACAGCCTGGCCATCGCCGTCCTGTTCGACGTGACCGGCTCCATGCGCAGCGTGCCCCGCACGCTCCAGAGCAAGCTGCCCGACCTGTTCGGCCTGCTGCTCCGCAAGGGCTATGTCGACGACCCCCAGATCCTCTTCGGCGCGATCGGCGACGCCACCTGCGACCGGGCGCCGCTACAGATCGGCCAGTTCGAGTCCGACAACCGGATGGACGACGACCTCGGCAGGATCCTGCTGGAAGGTGGAGGCGGCGGCCAGAACACCGAGTCGTACGAGCTGGCGATGTATTTCATGGCCAGGCACACCTCGATCGACTGCTTCGAGAAGCGGGGGCGCCGGGGCTACCTGTTCATCATCGGCGACGAGCTGCCCTACCCGAAGGTCAAGCGCCGCGAGGTGCACAAAGTGATCGGTGACGGCCTCGAACGGGATGTCACGACCGAGGAGATCGTCACCGAGCTGACCAGGAAGTACGACGTCTACTACATCCTCCCCGCCGGGGCGGGCAACGCCGGGAACAAGAAAGTGCTCGCCGCCTGGCGCAGGCTGCTCGGCCAGAACGTGCTGGAGCTGGACGACCTCGACGCGGTCTCCGAGACCATCGCGCTCACCGTCGGCCTCGGCGAGAACGCCATCGACTTGGAGCAGGGGCTGGACGACCTCGACGAGCTCGGCTCGGCCAACGGGATCACCGTGGGCAAGGCCCTGGCCAGGCTGGACCGGGGCGCGCTCGTGGTGTCCGGAGACCTCGGGCCCGACACCGGCGACACCGGCGACGACGGCGGCGTGATCCGGCTGTGACCGAGCATGTGATCGTGGTCGACCTCGGGTACGGCGACGCGGGGAAGGGCACGGTCGTGGACTGGCTCTGCGCCCAAGGCCCCGTCGGGGCGGTCGTCAGGTTCAACGGGGGCGGGCAGGCTGCGCACAACGTCGTCCTGCCCGACGGGCGGCACCACACGTTCGCCCAGTTCGGGTCGGGGACGTTCCGGGGAGTCCCGACCCACCTGTCCCGGTTCATGATCGTTGACCCGCTCGCGCTGGCCTCGGAGGCCGCCCACCTGGGCGGGCTGGGGGTTCCGGACCCGTTCGGCCTGCTCACCGTGGACCGGGAGGCTCTGCTCGCCACGCCGTACCACATGGCGGCGGGGCGGGCCCGGGAGCTGGCGCGCGGCGAGGACCGTCACGGGTCGTGTGGGATGGGCATCGGCGAGACGATGGCCTACGCCCTGGACCACCCGGGCCTCGCGCCGACCGCGGGCGACTGCGAGAGCCCGGCGCGGCTCGCGCGCAAGCTGCACGCGGTCCGCGAGGCGCTGAGCGTGGCCGGGCCGCCCGTGGAAGACTGCGTCGCGGCATATCGGGCGTTCGCCGAGCGGGTGACCCTCGTGGACTCCTCGTTCGTGACCGGCCTGCTGGGCAGGCAGCCGGTGGTCTTCGAGGGGGCCCAGGGCGTGCTGCTCGACGAATGGCACGGCTTCCACCCCTACACGACCTGGAGCACGACGACCTTCGCCAACGCGCTGGCCCTGCTCGACGGGGCGCCCGCCGTACGGCTGGGCGTGCTGCGCACCTACACCACCCGGCACGGTCCCGGCCCGCTGGTCACCGAAGACCCGACGCTGGAGCTTCCCGAGGCCCACAACGGAACGGGCCCCTGGCAGGGACCGTTCCGAGCCGGTCACTTCGACGCGGTGGCCCACCGCTACGCGCTGGCCGCGGCGGGCGGCGCCGACGCGCTCGCGCTCACCCATCTGGACGTGCCGGTGTCACGGATGTGCGTCTCCTACGACATCGGCGAGCTCCCGGTGGGTACGGCGGGCGACCTCGACCGGCAGGCCAGGCTGACCGAACGGCTGCTGAAGGCGCGGCCTCGCTACGTCGAGAACGTCGACGACTGGCCCCCCGCCGTGGCCGACGCCCTCGGTGTCCCGGTATGTCTGGGGTCCTTCGGGCCCACCGCGGCAGACAAGTCGCGCCTGAGTAGTGTGATCACGCCCGAGAGGGTATGAGGGATCACAGACGCTTTCTTTACCTGATCGCTATGTGTGCCCGGAGGACGTGATGGGTGTCGGGGTCAGCATCTTCTTTCTCACACTCGGTGCCATCCTCCGATTCGCCATCGAGCCGGACGTCCTCGGCGACAACGTGCACATCGACGTCATCGGCGTGATCTTCATGATCGTCGGCGGCGCCGGGATCGTGTTGAGCCTCGTGCTGGCGCCCAAGCGCGGGCAGACGTCAGAAGACCGCCTGATGCACCGCGAGAACCACCCGCCGGAGGCCTAAAGGCGACGGAGGCCTAGAAGACGAACTGCACGGCCGCCCGCGACGCCAGGATCGGCTTTATGTGCTCGGCGATGACGGCCTGGTGGACCGGGTGGTCGCGATAGACCAGGTAGTCGTCGAGAGTGTCGAAGTCCGCGACGACCGCGAAATCGTGGTTGCCCGGGTTCACGCCCGCGTCGGCGCCGACGGTGTAGGCGCGGATCTCCGAGATGACCCCCGGCAGTTTGCCGAGCTCGGTCACGACCCTGGCCTTCTGCTCGTCGGTGGCCTCTTCGGCCCAGGTGAACAGCACGACATGCCGGAACATGATCTTCCCTTCGTTCGGGTCCCCCGCCAGCGTACGGCCAAACCTCCGAGCACCCCGTCAGGAGGGGTCGGACCACACCTCGGGGAGAAAAGTACCTTTCGTCCGGAAACGTCCCGATATAGGTATTTATTTCTTATTTATCCAGATTTGTGGGCCTTTGCCAAAGTATAAGTGCTTTGCGGTGTATTGGGCGCGATCTCTCCGGCAATCTGTGATTGTCCATCAATCTCGGAGGGCGGATCCCGTCTTCTCGCGAAATCGGAGGACCGTATGAAAGCCAAGACCGCCATCTCGTTCATCGCGAGCACAATGGGCGCGGGGCTGCTCGCCGGAGCCCTCATGGCCGCACCGGCGGAAGCCACGGTCACACCCATGACGACGAACTCGGTCCCGGCCGTCCAGACCGTCGGGGCCACGAACTTCGTCACTGGATGCGGCTGCGGTTGGAGACGCCGCTGCGGCTGCGGCTGGAGACGCTGTGGCTGGGGACGCTGCGGCGGCGGCTGCGGTTGGGGACGCTGCGGCGGCTGGCGCGGTGCAAGCTGGGGCGGCTGGGGTAACGGCTGGGGTAACGGCTGGTGGTGGTAAGCCATCGGCGGTGAGCCACCGATGGCGATCCATCGGTGGTGATCACCCGCCACGGAACCGAGCACAACCGGGATGAGATTGCGTTTTCCCATCCCGGCCGGCCGGGGGTGGTCCGTGCCGGACAAGAAATCAAAGCGTTTTCCACAGCTCCGCGCCAAAGGTGAAAAACGGTTGGGTCGATCCGCCCTCCATCACGAGCCCGCTCCCTTCGGGGAGCGGGCTCTTGCGGTTCCGCCGTCCATTTCCGGCGGCGTTCGCGGGACTCCACGGCGGGCGCCAAAGGCCTTCAACAGAGCCACCGACACAAAGACTCCCGACACAGGGGCGCCGGCGTAGAGACATCGACACAGAGACCCGCGATGCCGAGACCCACGGTGCAGAGACCCACGGTGCAGAGACCCGCCGGTTTGGAACGCGCCCTCAGACCGGGCGCGGTGTCACGCCCCGGCGCCTGAAGGCCCTGACCCTCATCCGGCCGTGGCGCCGAGGGGCACCGAGCACGATCGTGTGAGCCGTCTCGGGGATGAGGCGGAGGTCGTGGGTGATGAGGATGGTCGTACGGCCGGACATGAGCCGCCGGAGAGGCTCCATGATCCGCGCGGCGGTGGACGAGTCGAGTCCGGTCATCGGCTCGTCGAGGACCAGCACGGGAGCGTCACGCAGGATCGCCCGGGCGATGGCGATCCGCTGGCGCTGCCCGCCGGACATGAGCCGGCCGCGCTGTCCGATGGGGGTGTCGTACCCCTGGGGAAGCGTGCCGATGAAGGCGTGCACGTCCGCCATGACGGCCGCCCGGACGACATCGTCCATGGTGGCGCCAGGACGGCCGTAGGCGATGTTGTCACGCACGGTTCCGGAGAAAAGCAGGTTCTCCTGCTGCAGAACGGTGATGTTGTCGCGCAGCGCCCGGTGCGGCAGGTCGCGGATGTCCACCCCGTCGAGAAGGATCTGCCCGGCGGTGGGGTCGTAGAACCGCAGCAGAAGTTTGGTGAGGGTGGATTTGCCCGCTCCGCTGGGCCCGGTGCACACGACGAGCTCACCGGGCCCGACGCTGAAGGACAGGTTCCGCAGCGTGGGGCTGGTCCTGTTCGGGTAGGTGAAGTCGACCCCCACGAAGTCGATCTGCCCGCGGCTTCGCGATGTCATGGGAGCCGCCGTGTCCCGGTCGGTCACGGCGGGCCGGGCCCGCAGGATCTCGATGACGCGGTCCGAGCCCGCCGCCGCCTCGGAGACGGTGAGCGCGATCTGCCCGAGGTTCTGGACCGCCGGATAGAGGTAGGCGAGGTAGGCGGCGAAGGCGAGCAGGCCGCCTATGGTGAGGCGGCCGGCCGCGATCTCCCAGGCGCCGAATCCGATGATGACCAGAAGGCAGATGGTCTCGATGACCTGGACGACCGGCCCGTACAGCGCCGACAGCCAGGCCTGGGCCATGTTGGCCCGTAGCCAGATGCTGCCCTCGGCGTGCAGCCGTCCGGCCTCGGTCTCCTGGCGGTTGTAGGCCTGCACGAGAGATTGGTTGGCCAGGCTCTCCTCGATGACGCTGTTCATGGCGCCGTTGCTGAGGCGCTCGCGTGCGGCGGCGCCCCTGAACTTCGACGCGAACCCCTTGGAGACGAACAGGAACACCGGGATCATCGCGAACGTCACCAGCGCGAGGTCCCATCGGATGTAGAAGGCGGCCCCGGCGAAGAAGATCACGCTGGCGATCGTCGTGAGGAGCCTGACCAGGCCGGAGCCGACCAGTTCCTCGATGGCTTCGATGTCGTCGGTGAGCCGGGCCATCAGATCACCCAGCCGGCGGTTGTCGAAGAAATCGGGGGTGAGCGTCTGGACGTGGGAGAACACCTCGTCGCGCAACCGCAGCAGGAAACGCTGCGCGCCCAGGGCCGTGGCGTAGGCGCCGGCGAAGGAGACCAGGCCCGCGACGACCGAAAGGCCGAGCCAGATGAGCGCGGGAATCCAGAACGCTCCGAGGTCCCGGCGGCTGAGAACCTCGTCCGTGATGAGCCCGAACAGCCAGATCGCACCGACCTCACAGACGGCGGCCACGATCGCGAGCGCGACACCGGCCATGAAGAGCGCGCGGACACCGCGGGTGTACGGCCAGAACCGCCGGAAGATCTCCCGGATGAGGACCACCGGCGCGATGGGAGACGGCGGGGTCCCCGGTTCCGCTCCGTTCGACGAGGGCGGCGCAAACGAAAGCCGACGGGTTACCCGTCGGCTTCCGTTGGGTTGTGTCACCACCACCAGCCGCCGCCCCAGCGGCGCCAACCACATCCGCCACCGCAGCCCCAGCGGCGCCGGCGACAACCACCCCAGCCCCAGCCCGTCTGGACGTTGCTGGCCGGGAAGACCTTGCTGAGCCTCATCGATTTCTCCCCTCGGCTGACTATCGCCACTTACTCAAACACGACATTAGCACTCATATGTGGACTAATCGCTTAAATCGGTCATGCTTGAAGATGTTTTAACCGACCGTTCCGATGGCACCCAAGCCAGGATGGGCAACCTCCTCCGGGTTTCCACCCGGCAGTCCATGGGCCGCCCGAACCGGGAGGCTCTCCTCAAAGGCCAACCCCGGGAAGCTTCAAGAAAGGGTTATCGCGGTTCAATAAAACGTCATCGACACACGTGACACACGCGACACCTCACACCCCAGGGAAGGGCATAAGTTTTCCATAAAAAGGATTAAAGTGGCGGTTGTCTAAACGAGAAGTAAATGAAAGACGATTTCCGGAGCGCCGCCGGGGAGGCGTCGGGCGACCCCAACGGCCCAGGCAGCCCCCAACGATCCGGGCGGCCTCGACGGCTCAAGCGGCCGGGCGGCCCAGAGGCCGCTTACGGATCGGCGATCCCAGGAACCGGCGCCACGGACACGGCGAGCACCCCTGAAGGGCGAACCCTGCGGGAAGCACCGCACCGCGAACGCGCGAGCCCGCTCCTCGGGAGGAGCGGGCTCGTACGTTCCGCCTGCCTGCTTCCAGGGCCAGGCTTTCGTCGTCAGATCTTCAGGGCCGATCCGATGGCCGGTTCCAGGAGCGCCGGTTTCGGAGACGTCGATCTCGGAGGCATCGGATTCGGGGTCAGCTCCAGGCGATCATGCGCAGGGGATCCTCCAGCATGGCGCCGACGTCGCGCAGGAAGAGCGAGCCGAGCTCCCCGTCCACGACCCGGTGGTCGAAGGAGAGCGCGAGCGTGCACACCTTACGCGGCACGATCTGCCCGTCCACCACCCAGGGCATGTCCCTGACCTGGCCGAAGGCCAGGATTGCCGACTCGCCCGGATTGAGGATCGGGGTTCCCGCATCCACCCCGAACACGCCCACGTTGGTGATCGTGATCGTGCCTCCGGCCATGTCGGCGGGCTGGGTGCGGCCCGCCCTGGCGGTCTCGGCGAGGGTGCCGAGGGCCTTGGCCAGCTCGGGAAGCGGCAGCGCCTGGGCGTTCTTGACGTTGGGGACGAGCAGGCCGCGCGGGGTGGCCGCGGCGATGCCCAGGTTCACGTAGTGCTTGACCACGATCTCCTGAGCGGCCTCGTCCCACGCCGAGTTGATCATCGGGTACCGGCGCGCGGCGACGAGCATCGCCTTCGCGACCAGGAGCAGCGGCGAGACCTTGACCTCGGCGAAGTCGGGCAGCTCCCGGAGCCGCCGGACCGCGTCCATGGTCTCGGTCACGTCCACCTGGAGGAACTCCGTGACGTGCGGGGCGGTGAACGCGGAGGCCACCATGGCCTGCGCCGTCGCCTTGCGCACCCCCTTGATCGGAATTCGCTCCTCACCGGCCTGTACGGCCTGCGCCACCACCACCGGCGCGCCGGCCGTACCGACCGCCGCGTGGACGTCCTCCCGGGTGATCGAGCCCTGCGGGCCGGTCCCGGTGAGCGTGGCCAGGTCGACCCCGAGATCCTTCGCCAGTTTCCGGACGGGAGGCTTGGCCAGCGCCGCGACCCGCCCCGCCGGAGTGGCCGTCTCGGCGGGCAGGCCACCGCCGGCAGCGATCGGCCCGGCCGCCTGGGGAACGAACCCGCTCTCCCGGCCGGGCACCCGGCTCTCCCGGGTGACCGGCTCGGTCTCCGGGACGAGCGGCTGGCTCTCCCGGGTGACCGGCTCGGCCTCCGGGGCGGGCGGGTGAGCGGAGCGGGCGGGCTGCGCCTTGCGGGGACGGCGTTTGGTGGCGCCCGTCTTGACGCCGTAGCCCACCAGGACGGGCTGGCGTTTCTCCTTGGGGGGCTCCGGCACCATGTCCTCGGCCAGGGCCTGCTCGCGCTCGGGGGCGGGTGCCGAAACGGGGGCCGTGCCGTCGTCCACGGCGATGATCGGCCTGCCGACCTCCACCGTCTCGCCCTCGTCGGCCATCAGGGCGGCCACCACGCCCTCGAACGGGCAGGGCAGCTCGACGACGGCCTTGGCGGTCTCGATCTCCACGATGATCTGGTTGACCTTGACCGGGTCACCGACCTTCACGTGCCACCGGACGATCTCGGCCTCGGTCAGGCCTTCGCCCACGTCGGGGAGCTTGAACTCCTTCATCGTCACCTCCCCTTCTCAGAACGCGAACGCACGGTCGACGGCGTCGAGGACCCGATCCAGGTCGGGCAGGTAGTGATCCTCCAACCTGGAAGGCGGATAGGGGGTGGACGGCCCGCCGACGCGCAGCACCGGGGCCTCCAGGTTGTAGAAGCAGCGCTCGGTGATCCGGGCGGCGATCTCGGCGCCGAAGCCGTTGTAGACCGGAGCCTCATGCACCACGACGCAGCGCCCAGTCTTGCGGGCGGATTCCACGACCCGCTCGACATCCAGCGGATTGAGCGAGCGCAGGTCCACGACCTCCAGGGAACGGCCGTCGTCTTCGGCCGCCGCCGCGGCCTCCAGGCAGGTTTTCACCATCGGCCCGTAGGCGAGCAGGGTGAGGTCCGTGCCTGACCGTACCACCCGGGCCTGGTCGAATGGCGTCCAGTCGGTGGCGGCGGAGGAGGTGTCCACCTCGGCCTTCTCCCAGTAGCGCCGCTTGGGCTCGAAGAAGACGACGGGGTCGTCACACCGGACGGCCTGCTGGATCATCGTGTAGGCGTCGACGGGATTGGAGCAGGCCACGACTCGCAGGCCCCCGGTGTGCGTGAAGTACGCCTCGGGCGACTCGCTGTGGTGTTCCACCGCGCCGATGCCGCCACCGCAGGGGATCCGCACCACGACCGGCAGCTTCACCTTCCCCAGCGAGCGCAGCGGCATCTTGGCCAGCTGGGTGATGATCTGGTCGGCGGCGGGGAAGACGAACCCGTCGAACTGGATCTCGCACACCGGCCGGTATCCCCGGAGCGCGAGGCCGATGGCGGTCCCGATGATCCCCGACTCCGCCAGCGGGGTGTCGATGACCCGCTGCTCGCCGAAGTCCTTCTGCAGCCCGTCGGTGACCCGGAACACCCCGCCGAGCTTGCCCACGTCCTCTCCCATGACGAGGACCTTGGGGTCGTCCTCCATGGCCTTGCGCATGCCCTCGTTGAGCGCCTTCGCCAGCGTGAGAGTCGTCATCCCTCGAACCCCTCCAGGTAGGCGGCGAACTGGGCGCGCTCCTCGTCCATCAGACGGTGCGGCTCCGCGTAGACGTGGTCGAAGATGGCCAGCGGTTCGGGATCGGGCAGTTCGAGGCAGCGTTTGCGCACGTCCCTGCCCAGGTCGTCGGCCTCGACGTCGATCGCGTCGAAGAACTCCTGGTCGGCGATCTGGTTCTTGAACATGTAGGCGCGGACCCGTTCGATCGGGTCCTTGAGCCTCCACGCCTCCAGCTCGCTGGCCACCCGGTAGCGGGTCGGGTCGTCGGAGGTGGTGTGAGCGCCCATCCGATAGGTGAAGGCCTCGATCATCATCGGGCCCTGCCCGGACCTGGCGTCGGCCAGCGCCTTGCGGGTCACCGCGAGGCAGGCCAGGACGTCGTTGCCGTCGACCCGGACGCCCGGGAAGCCGAAACCGCTCGCCCGGCGGTACAGCGGGATCCGGGACTGCTTCTCCAGCGGCTCGGAGATGGCCCACTGGTTGTTCTGGCAGAAGAACACCACCGGAGCGTTGAAGACCGACGCCCAGATGAACGACTCGTTCACGTCTCCCTGGGAGGTGGCGCCGTCACCGAAGTAGACGATCGTGGCAGCTTCGGCGCCGTCGCGCTGGACGCCCATGGCGTAGCCGACCGCGTGCAGGGTCTGGCTGCCGATCACGATCGTGTACAGGTGGAAGTTGTGCTCGGCCGGGTCCCAGCCACCGTGGTTGACCCCGCGGAACAGGCCGAGCAGGTTCACCGGGTCCACACCGCGGCACCAGGCCACGCCGTGCTCGCGGTAGGTCGGGAAGGCCATGTCGGCCTCGGTCAGTGCTCGGCCCGAGCCGATCTGCGCGGCCTCCTGGCCGAGCAGGGACGCCCAGATGCCCAGTTCGCCCTGGCGCTGCAGTGCCACGGCCTCCAGATCGACGCGACGGACCAGGACCAGGTCGCGATAGAGACCGCGGATCTCCTCCGGCGTCAGATCGATGTCGTAGTCGGGATGCTCGACCCGCTCTCCTTCGGGGGTGAGCAACTGGACGAGTTCCGGGGGTGCTTCCGCACCACGAGGGGCCTCGGATGTCACGTGCCGCTCCTGTGTGCTCGGGGCCGTCCGGACGGGTTCGCCATCCGTATCCGGCCGATCAGCGACGCATTCGACCCGTCTGGTGGTGGTTCGTCTGCGTTTGTGGACATCGTGGCAGAGGTCACATACCCGTGCGCAAGACCTGCCTTGGCATCCATACGCTCCCCGTTCCCGCTGAACCCCGCTTTACCCTCGCACGGCGGCCTCCCCGCCCCGGCGACGAACCGCCGGGGAAGCCCGTTACGCTTGAGACGCGAATCATCCCCGCTGCAACCAGGAGGAACACCGTGGCGCGCGTCATCGTCGACGTCATGCTGAAGCCCGAGATTCTCGACGCGCAGGGCCAGGCCATCGCCCGCGCACTGCCGCGGCTGGGTTTCTCCGGTGTCTCGGCGGTACGGCAGGGCAAGCGGTTCGAGGTGGAGATCGACGGTCCCGCCGACGAGGCCGCGCTCGCGGAGGTCCGGAAGATGGCCGAGACCCTGCTGGCCAACACCGTGATCGAGGATTACACGGTCAGCGTGGAGCCGTAGACGGTCACATATGACACGGGAAATTCCCTACGTCCGGCTAAATCACACTCCGCGTGTGTGATAATCCCACAGCTTGACCAACAGTAAATAACATTAAGGTTATTTTGCGGTTAGCCCGGATTCTGCGGGGAAATCTTGACAGGGTGACGTCTGGCCCCGGGAGGGATCCGGTGGATATCGAGTTCTCGTTGGCTCTACCGAGAGAGGCCATCGGCATTCCGATGGTCCGCAGGGCGCTGGGCGACTCCCTGCGCTCGCTCGGCGTCACCGAGGACTGCGTGTCCGACATCCTGCTCGCCGTCACCGAGGCGTGTGCCAACGCGGTGCGCCACGGTGGCCCGGCCAACCGCTACGAGGTCGAGGTGTCGATCGGCTACGGTCGCTGCGACGTCCGCATCATCGACAGGGGCCACGGCCTCATGCGGGTTCCCGAGCGCTACCCCCCGGCCGACACCGAGAACGGCCGGGGCATCCTCATCATGCAGGCCGTGGTGGACGAGATCTCCTTCGACATCGCGCCTGGCCGGGGAACGACCGTCCATCTGCGCAAGCACCTCGACTGGGACGAGGACGCCGCCTTCCTCCGCCGCCAGATGCTCGCCGCCGTATAAACAGCCGCCTAGACACCCGTGGACACTCCACGGCGCAGGCCCCGCGATCAGCGATCGCTCGGTCGTCCCGACGACGGCGTATGCCGTACGGCCACCGCCGTAAGGCCGTGCCCACGCCCGCCGCAATTGTGTGATCCTCCAAGTCATGAGCCGGTTTCGGCGTGGTGAGCTGTGTGATCGCATGACTCCGTGTGTGACCTCTCGTCCAGGAGCGGATAGCCTGGGCCCACCGCCGCAGACCAACGTCCGATGTGTGAGGCGTCGGCGCGGCGCTCGTTTGTGGAGGGGAACGCTGTCATGAGTGCTGCCCGCGTGGGCGTCGTCACTTTTCCCGGAACTCTTGACGATCAGGACGCGGCCCGTGCCGTGCGTCACGCAGGCGGCGAAGCCGTCCCGCTGTGGCACGCGGACCCCGATCTCAAGGGTGTGGACGCGGTCTTCCTGCCAGGCGGGTTCTCCTACGGGGACTACCTGCGGTGCGGGGCGATCTCCAGGTTCGCACGACTGATGGAGGAGCTGATTCCCGCCGCCAGGGCCGGGCTCCCCGTCCTGGGCACCTGCAACGGCTTCCAGATCCTCTGCGAGGCCCACCTGCTGCCCGGCGCGCTGATGCGCAACGCCGGACTGCACTACATCTGCCGCGACCAGGGCATCCGGGTGGAGAACACCGCCACCCCGTGGACCTCGGACTTCACCGAGGGCCAGGAGATCGTGCTGCCGATCAAACACGGCGAGGGCCGCTACGTCGCCGACGAGGCGACCCTGAGCGCGCTGGAGGCGGGCGGCCAGGTCGTCTTCCGCTACGTCGGGGGCAACCCCAACGGCTCCCTGAACGACATCGCGGGCATCCGCAACGAGGCGGGAAACATCGTCGGCCTCATGCCTCACCCCGAGCACGCGGTCGAGGACCTCACCGGCGCCCCGAGCACGGACGGCCGCGGGTTCTTCTCCTCGATCCTGAAGAAGCTGGTGAACCTGTGAGCGAGCGAGCCGACAAGCACAGCGATCCGGCTCCTGCCGCCGATGGAGGAAGTCATATGAGCCTGGACACCGTCAAGCGGGCCGAGGACACTCCCGACGAGCGCCAGCCGTACGCCGAGCTGGGCATGAAAACCGACGAGTACGACCGGGTCCGCGAGATCCTCGGCCGTCGGCCCACGAGCTCCGAGCTGGCCATCTACAGCGTCATGTGGAGCGAGCACTGCTCCTACAAGTCCTCCAAGGTGCACCTGCGCCAGTTCGGCACCAAGGCTCCCAAGTCCGAGGCGCTGCTCGTCGGCATGGGCGAGAACGCCGGAGTCGTGGACATCGGTGACGGCTGGGCCGCCACCTTCAAGATCGAGTCGCACAACCACCCGTCCTACGTCGAGCCGCACCAGGGCGCGGCGACCGGCGTCGGCGGGATCGTCCGCGACATCATGTCGATGGGCGCACGCCCGATCGCGGTGATGGACGCGCTGCGGTTCGGCGCGGCGGACGCCCACGACACCAGGCGGGTGCTGCCCGGCGTGGTCGAGGGCATCAGCCACTACGGCAACTGCCTGGGCCTGCCCAACATCGGCGGCGAGGTCGTCTTCGACCCCTGCTACATCGGCAACCCGCTGGTCAACGCCCTCTGCGTGGGACTGCTCCGCAAGGACCAGATCAAGCTGGCCACGGCCCCCGGCCCGGGTAACAAGGTCGTGCTGTTCGGCGCGCTGACCGGTCCCGACGGCATCGGCGGCGCGTCCGTCCTGGCCTCGGCCACGTTCGAGGACGAGTCGCACGCCAAGCGCCCCAGCGTCCAGGTCGGCGACCCGTTCATGGAGAAGCTGCTGATCGAGTGCTGCCTGGAGCTGTACCAGGCGGACGTGGTCGTCGGCATCCAGGACCTCGGCGCGGCCGGTGTCTCCTGCGCGACCACCGAGCTGGCGGCCAAGGGCACCGGCGGCATGGACGTCAAGCTGGACCTGGTCCCGCTGCGCGACCCGTCGCTGCGGCCCGAAGAGATCCTGATGAGCGAGTCGCAGGAACGCATGATGGCGGTCGTCACCCCCGACGACATCGACGCCTTCATGGCGATCTGCGCCAAGTGGGACATCCCGGCGACCGTGATCGGTGAGGTCACCGACTCCGGCCGCCTGGTGATGACCTGGTACGGCGAGACCATCGTGGACATCCCGCCGGGCACCGCGGCCGACGAGGGCCCGGTCTACGAGCGGCCCTTCCACGAGCCGATCGGCCAGGCCGCGCTGAACGCCGACGAAGCGGGCCGCCTCGACCGTCCCTCGGATCTGCGCGCGACGCTGCTCACGCTCCTCGGCTCGCCGAACCTGGCTTCCAAGGAATGGGTCACCTCCCAGTACGACCGGTATGTCCGGGGCAACACCGTGCTGGCCCAGCCCGCCGACGCCGGTCTCCTGCGGATCAGCGAGGTCATGCCGGGCGCCGAGGAGACCACCCGGGGCATCGCGCTGGCCACCGACGGCAACGGGCGCTACGCCCGCCTCGACCCCTACGCCGGAGCCCAGCTCGCTCTGGCCGAGGCCTACCGGAACGTGGCCGTGACCGGCGCCAAGCCGCTCGCCGTGACCAACTGCCTCAACTTCGGCTCCCCCGAGGACCCCGAGGTCATGTGGCAGTTCGCCGAGGCCACCCGCGGCCTGGCCGACGCCTGCAAGACCCTGGGCGTGCCGGTGACCGGCGGCAACGTGTCCTTCTACAACCAGACGGGAACCACCGCGATCCACCCGACCCCGGTCGTGGGCGTGCTGGGCGTGATCGACGACGTGGCCAAGCGGGTCAGAAGCGGCTTCACCGGCGCGGACGAGAAGGTCGTCCTGCTCGGCGATACCGACGAGGAGTTCGGCGGCTCCGAGTGGGCGCACGTGGCCCACGGCCACCTCGGCGGCCTGCCGCCCCAGGCGAGGCTGGAGGCCGAGCGCGACCTGGCGCTCGTCCTGACCGAGGCGGCCTCCCAGGGCATGCTGACCGGCTCCCACGACCTGTCCGACGGAGGCCTGGCCATCGCCCTGGCCGAGGCGTGCCTCGCGCAGGGCATCGGCTGCACGGTCTCCCTGCCGGGCGGCGAGGCGTTCGTGGGCCTGTTCAGCGAGTCGTCGGCCCGCGCGCTGGTGACCGTGAAGCCGGAGTCCTTCGACGCCTTCGCCGAGCTCTGCGCCGCCCATGACGTGCCCTGCTACGGCCTGGGCACCACCGGCGGCACCTCGCTGGTCGTCGAGGGCGTCCTCGACATTCCGGTCACCGAACTCCGGCAGACCCACGAGGTCACCCTTCCGGGCATCTTCGGCTGACCCTCCTGCCTCCGGGGGCACCGGTCATACCGGTGCCCCCGGACACAGCCCGTACCCCGACCACACGCCTCCACCAGGCGTGACACAGTCCACGGCGCCGGTACTGATCGGCCCTACATGTTGATCATGTGGCCAGCGAGCCCGTGGATGGCCTCCTTGACCGCCTCCCCGAGCGTGGGGTGGGCGTGCACGTTGCGGGCCACTTCGTTGACCGTCAGATCCCACTGCTGGGCCAGGGTCAGCTCCGGCAGCAGCTCGGTGACCTCCGGCCCGATCAGATGGGCGCCGAGCAGCTCCCCGTGCTCGCCATCACTGAGGATCTTGACGAATCCGACGGTGTCGCCCAGGCCGTGGGCCTTGCCGTTGGCGGTGAACGGGAACTTGGCCACCTTCACGTCATAGCCCAGCTCGTTGGCCTGGGCCTCGGTGAAGCCGAAGCTGGCGATCTGGGGCTGGCAGTAGGTCGCCCGCGGGATCATCACGTAGTCCAGCTCCATCGTCTCGGCGCCCCCGATGGTCTCCGCCGCGATGATCCCCATGGCCTCGGCGGCGTGCGCCAGCATCAGCTTGGCGGTCACGTCGCCGATCGCGAAGATGTGCGGCACGCTCGTGCGGCACCGGCCGTCGATGGCGATGGCGCCGCGCTCGGTCAGCGCGACCCCGGTGCGCTCCAGCCCGTAACCCTCCACCCGTGGCTCGAAGCCGATCGCCTGCAGCACCTTGTCCGCCTCCAGGACCTGCTGCTGCCCGTCGCGTGAGACCGTCACCTTCACCGTGGCGCCGGAGTCGTCGATGGCCTCCACCCGCGTCGAGGTCATCACCTCGATGCCCAGCCGCTTGTAGCGCTTGGCCAGCTCCGCCGAGACCTCCTCGTCCTCGGTGGGAACGACACGGTCGAGGAACTCCACGATCGTCACCTGGACGCCGTAGTTGTGCAGCACGTAGGCGAACTCCACCCCGATCGCGCCCGCCCCGGCGATGATGATGCTCTCGGGGAGCTTCTCGGTGAGGATCTGCTCCTCGTACGTCACCACCCGGTCGGTGACCGACGTGCCCGGCAGCAGCTTCGTGGTCGCGCCGGCGGCGATGATGCAGTGGTCGAACGTCACCCTCTCGCCGTTGACCTCCAGCGTGTTGGCGTCGACGAAGGTGCCCCGGCCGTTGTATTCGGTGATGCCGTTCTTCTTCATCAGGTAGTGCACGCCCTTGACGCGCCCGTCGGCGACCTTGCGGCTGCGCCGGAACGCCTCGCCGTAGTCGAAGGTGACCTGCCCCTCGACCCGGATGCCGAAGGTCTTGGCCTCGTGGGTGAACAGGTGGGCGAGCTCCGCGTTGCGCAGCAGCGCCTTGGAGGGGATGCATCCCACGTTCAGGCAGACGCCGCCCCAATAACGCTCTTCGACGACTGCAGTGCTCAGCCCGAGCTGGGCGGCCCGGACCGCGGCCACGTATCCCCCGGGACCCGCGCCAAGGACTACGACGTCATAGTGAGTGCTCATGAATCGGACAATATTGAATGCGGTCCCGGGGAGCCCAGGGGGGTCGCCACCCGATTCGGCCAAAACATAGTTCAGACCGGCCATATCCCCTCGCGAGCCTGAACTCAGGCGCTGCGACGCCGGGGGCGGCGCGTTGGGTGGCGCAGGTCACGCTCGCCGGCGCCCTCCGGCCGGCGCGCCACGGCGAACCGGCTACGAGGTGAGGATGCTGACGCCCACCGCGGACGCACTCGTCTGCCGCAAGTCGCGCGGCTGCCCAAGGTCCGGATGCCCGCGCGTCGCCGCGTGGTTCTCCGGCCGGTTGCAGAACCAGGCAAGGTCGGCTGCCGGGCTCGGTGACACGCTTCTCCCGGCTTCAAGGGGTGAGGCGGGGGACGCGGCGAGGCCGCGTGGTTCCCCCGCCCCTGACATGCCGGTGTCCGGGTCAGGCCGTCATACGGCGGCGCAGATCACGTAGACGGCGCCCTCAGCCTTGGTGGTTCCCTGGCCTCCGCCGTTACCGCCGGACTCGCCGGCCACGCTGGGCCCGTTGGAGTTGCTGTTCACGTCGATGGAGACCTTCCAGCCCGACGGCTTTCCTCCGCTGATCGCGGGGGCGGAGGCCGCCACGAGGACGTTGCCCTTGACCTGCGACAGGCTGTAGCCGCCACCGGTGGCGACCTTGCCGGAGCCGCAGGAGACCTCCTTGCTGCCGTCGCTGGAGAAGCTGAAGTACTCCGTCTGGTAGCTGATCTTCACGCCGCCCGTGCCGGGGTCGCCCTTCGGTCCGGCAGGACCCTGGGGGCCCTGGGGTCCGGTGTCGCCCTTCGGCCCCTGTGCGCCGTCCTTGCCGGGCTTGCCGTCCTCGCCGGGGAGGCCACGCGGGCCCTGCTCGCCCTGCGGACCCGGCTTGCCGTCCTGGCCGTCCTTACCCGGGAGACCCGGCTTGCCGTCCTGGCCGTCCTTACCCGGGAGACCCTGCTCGCCCTGGGGGCCGCGAGGGCCCTGCGGGCCGGCGGGGCCGGTCTTGCCCGCGGGGCCCTGCGGACCCTGCGGACCTTGCGGGCCCTGCGGACCGGTCCTGCCCGCAGGACCCTGCGGGCCGGCGGTGTTCACACCCTGGGGCCCGGTGTCGCCTCCCCAGGTCACCCGGATCTCCGTCGGCCTGCACACGGCCGACGGGTTGACGATCCGCGCGTAGCGCGTCTTCTTGTGCACACATGCATGGATTTCGGCACCGGCCGCCGACGCGACGGCACTGCCGCCCGCCATGAACAGGGTTCCGGCCAACACTCCGACGGTCACGACGCCGATCGTGCGTCCGCCCGGCAACTTGATAGCCACTGGGCTTCCTTTCTGCGACACCAGGGACTGGTGTGATGGGAGAAGTACGTGTAGTACACGTTTCAACCGTTCCAAACGTTGTCGCGCCACATATCACGCTTTGGCATCGGAAGCGTTACCGTCGGTAGCCTTACCGCCTCGTCCGCATGCGGGATAATCGGGTCGTTCGGAGGAGACCCCCGTCCGGTCGGGCGCGGGCGGACGCAGCAGGGAGCCTTCAGGGCTTTCAAGACACGGAGGCCACCGTGCCGGCGAACGACCTGACGAGCGCATCGACCGAGGAGACCGAGGAGCGCGCCGGGCCGAGCCCCTACCTGCCACCGGCGACCCAGCCGGTCCGCGCGGTGGTCTGGGCGATCCATCTGGTGCTGCCGCTGCTGGGGCTCTGGCTGCTGCTGGCCAACCACGAGAACCTGAACATCAAGTGGCAGGACAACCCCACCCACTTCTGGCTGATCATCGGCGTGGCGGGGATCAACCTGGCCCTGGGCGTCATGATCAGCCAGGCGTCGGCCCGCCGGGCGGACGCCCGGCTGCTGCTGGTCTCGCTGGTGTTCCTGAGCAGCGCCGGATTCTTCCTGATGCACGGCCTGGCAACGCCGCAGATCATCCTTGAGAAGGGGAGCTACGGGTTCGACCTCTCCCAGCCGTTCGGTCTCCTGGTCGCCTCGGTGTTCGCGTTCGTCTCGGCCCTGCCCCTGAACGAGCGGGCGGCCGGGGCCGTACTGAGATCACAGATCTGGCTGCGCGGCGGGCTCGTGCTGCTGCTCGCCGGCTGGGGGGCCGCCTCGCTGGTACCGGGCCTCACTCCCCTGAGCGGCAGGCCTCCGGAGCACGGCGCCGGTCTCGGCGGATTCGAGCTGGCCGGGGTCGTCCTGTACGGCCTGGCCGCCGCGATGATGTTCCAGCTGCACCGCAGGCGCCCGGCCGCCATGCTGATCAGCCTGATCACCGCCTACGCGTTGCTCGCCGAGGCGATGATCGCCGCGATGTCCCGCCACAACTGGCACCTGTCATGGTGGCTGTGGCACCTGCTGCTGACCATGGCCTTCGTGTTCGTCGCCTACAGCGCCTACCTGCAGTTCCGCCGGGAGGGCACCAGCGCGGGGCTGTTCGACTCGGTGGCGCTGTCGGCGACCGTCCAGAGGATCAGGGCCGAGTACGAAGACGCCCTGGAGGAGCTCGTCGGCCACCTCCGGCGCAGGGCGGAGACCAGGGTTCCGGTCGCGACCAGGCTGGCGGGCAAGTTCGGGCTCACCGAGAAGCAGGCGGCGGTGCTCGACCAGGCCGGTGAGGCGCTGGCCAACGAGCGGGAGCTGTCCGAACGGCTCGCCGCGCTGGTGGACACGGGAAACCAGGCTCGCGTGGGGCTGTCCGAGCGGGAGCTGCTGGCCCGATCCCTGGAGCGAGTACGGCAGGCCTACGGAGACGTGCGCATCGAACTGGTGTCGGACGGGCGGGTCACCCTGGGCTCCCGGGTCTACCAGCAGCGGCACTTCGCCGAGAACGAGCCCGTCCGGCTGGAGACGACGGTCGTCCATCCGCTCACGGTGAAGGGCCGGCTCGCCGGGGCGATAGAGGTGCCGGTGGGCGGGACCCCTCAGGGCGAGGCGCTGGCCGCCACGCTGGCGAGCCAGCTGTCCATCTCCCTGGAGAACGCCCGGCTCTACCGGGAACTGTCGACCCTGTTCCGGCAGTACATGTCACCGGATGTGGCCAACTCCCTCCTGGCCGACCCCCAGACCGCCGCGCTCGGGGGCAAACTGGTCGAGCTGACCGCGCTCTTCGCCGACCTGAAGGGCTTCACGAGCTTCTCCGAGCGGGCGGCGCCGGGTGAGATCGTCGAGATGCTGAACCGCTATCACACGGCGGCCGTGCCCGTCATTCTCGGCAACGGAGGCACGATCGTGCAGTTCGTGGGGGATGCCCTCCTGGCGCTGTTCAACGCTCCCGCCCCGCAGCAGGGGCATGCCGCCGCGGCGGCGAGGGCGGCGCTGGCCATGCAGGAGGCGGCCGAGAAGATCGCCGCCGGAACGCCGGGCTATCCCCGGTTCAGGATCGGGATCAACACCGGGCTCGCGCTGGTCGGCAACATCGGCAGTCCCGAGCTGCGCGGGTTCAACGCGATGGGTGACTGCGTGAACGTCGCCGCCCGCCTGGAGGGCATCGCCGAGCCCGGCACCGTCGTGATCGGCCAGAGCACCCTCGACCAGATCGGCCCCCGCGCCAGGGTCCGGTCTCTGGGCGAGCTCAATCTCAAGGGCAAGGAACAGCCCGTCCACGCATATGTACTCTCGGGTCTGTCGTAGAAATCCGTTTCCGGGCGAAAAACGGGCAGAGACAATCGACGTCGCCAGGAGGTGCCCATGAGTACTCCCCCCGAGCCGGGCGAGTTCGTCACATTGCTCACAGCCGACGAAGTCGCGGCGTTGCACGCGGCGGGGCGCCCCAGGCGGTGGGACCGGGGCGCGACGATCTGCACCGAGGGCGACGTCGCCGACTGGGTGCTCCTGCTGACCTCCGGCCGGGTCAAGGTCTCCTCGCACACCGCCGCCGGGACCGAGGTGGTCCTCGCGGTGCGGGGGCCGGGGGCGCTGCTCGGCGAGTTCGCCGCCCTCGACGGTCTGCCGAGGTCCGCCACGGTCACCGCGCTGGAGCCGGTAGAGGGCGTCGCGATCCGTGACTTCCCCGCCTATCTGCAGGACAACGGCCGGGTCGCGGTGCTGCTCATCCAGATGCTGATCGGCAAGATGCGCGACTCCGACCGCAAGCGGATCGAGTACGGCGCGTTCGACACCACGGGCCGGGTGGCGACCCGGCTGGTCGAGCTGGCCGAGCGGTACGGCGAGCCGGCCAACGGCGCGGTCCGGGTGGCGCTGCCGCTCTCCCAGGACGAGCTGGCCGGCTGGACCGGAGCGTCCCGCGAGGCGGTCAGCAAGGCGCTGCGCTCGCTTCGGGATCGCGGTCTGGTGGAGACGGGCCGCCGTACCGTGATCATCCATGACATGGAGGGGCTTCGCCGGCGCGCCCGCTGACGCCGCGACCGGCGAAGGCGCGTCTCCCGGCAGGCCCCGTGAGCCTCCCGAAGGCCCCTGGCGGGCGGCCGCCGACTCGACGACCGACCGGCGAAACGCGTCTTCGGGCGGCGCCCCGACCTCGGCGGGTTACTCCCGGCGATGGACCTCCATCGGGGGCGAAGTACACCGTACGTCAGACTTGGGTGCATGGTCGCGATCCCCCAAGACCCGCCCGATTCCCCCGAATACATCTCGAAACTCCGCTACGCGTGGCGGGTGTGCTCGGTCACCAGCCTCGGCTTGGTGCTGATCGGCATCTCCGGAAGCACGCTGAACGTGGCGCTCCCCGAAGTGGTCAGGCACTTCCACGCGGACGCGTTCGCCGCCGGTTGGATCCTGCTGGCGTTCCTGCTCGTCAACACCGCGAGCCTGGTGTTCTTCGGCCGGGTGGCCGACCTGCTCGGGCGCAGGGAGGTCTATCTGGCGGGATTCGCCCTCTTCACGATCGGGTCCCTGCTGGTCGGCCTCTCGCCCGGAGTGTGGTTCCTGATCGCGATGCGGGTGGTGCAGGCGGTCGGGGCGGCGATGCTCCTGGCCAACGGGACCGTGATAATCACCGACGCGTTCCCGCCCGATCGGCTCAGCCAGGGCATGGGGGTGTACATAGGCACGCTCTCGGTCGCCCAGCTCGCCGGCCCCACCCTGGGCGGTCTGATCGCCGAGACCGCGGGCTGGCAGTGGATCTTCTGGGTGAACGTGCCGGCCGGGCTGGTCGCCTTCGTCTGGGGCGCGTTCACCCTCCGCCGGGTCAGCCGGGGACCGCGCGAGCCGGTGGACGCGCTCGGCAATCTGATCGTTTTCGCCGCCCTGTCGGCCGCGCTCATCGCGCTGTCCGAGGCGGGCTCGCGGGGCCTGTCCAGCCCCGTCGTGATCGTCGGCGCCTCCGTCGCGGTGGTCCTGGTCCCGGTGCTGGTCGTCGTGGAGCGCCGGGCGTCGCACCCCGTGCTCGACGTACGGCTGTTCGGCGAACGCATGCTGGCCTTCGCCAACCTGGCCTCGTTCTGCAACGCCCTGGCCCGCGCGTCACTGATCCTGCTGGCGGCCCTCTACTTCCAGGCGGCCAGGGGCGTCGACGCGGTCACCGCGGCCTTGGGCGTGCTCCCCGTCCCGGTCGGCATGGCCATCGCCTCCCCGGTCGCGGGCTCCCTGGGCCGCCGGATCCCCCCTCACGCGCTGTCGGTCGGCGGCTCCCTGCTGAGTGCCGCCGGGCTCGGCGTCCTGCTCGTGAACACCGACCCCGCCACGCCGTACTGGATCATCGGGGTGGGGTTGTTCCTGTGCGGGTGCGGCAGCGGCGCCTTCCTCACCGGCAACACCACGCAGGTCATGGCCGCCCTGCCCGCCGGGAGCCTCGGCGTGGTGAACGGCTTCCGCCTCATGATCATGAATGCCGGGATCGTGCTCAGCGTGGCCCTCACCCTGAGCGTCCTCACCGGCTCGATCACCGCCGAACTGCGTGGCCAGGTCTACGCGGGCACGCTCTCCCGCATCTCCCCCGTCGCCGTGGAACAGCTGATGACCGGCTTCCGCAACACCTATGCCGTGCTGTTCGCCGTCGCCCTCTGCGGAGCCCTTTTCGCGGCCCTGGCCCGCTCACGTCGCGTCCCGGCCGGGGCCCCGGGGGGCGGTTCGTGACGCCGAACCGGTTCGCACAATCGCGAACCACCAAATGGAGGGCAGTGGGTAATAAGTTGGAATCAGTGGGACGCCAACGGCGAAATGGGTATGAATGACAACGGCGCAGAGAATGGCTGATCGGCACTTCGCATAAGACGGGCGGCTTTTTCGGGGGAATTGTTCATGCGTGGTCGTCAAATATTGATGCTTCTTGCCTTCTGGATGGCTATACCCGTGCTGGTTGTTCCCAGTGCCTGGGCACACACGGAGGGCGGTCTCCCCGTCGCCTCTGCGCTGTCCGGCGGCAGGGCGGCTCTGGTCACCGGCGAGCTTCCCTCGACACCTAGCGGGATATCGGCCCGGACGCTTTCCCCGCCCGCCGCCTTCCGGCCCTCGTCCGGCCTCCGGGACTCCGGGTCCGCCAACCTCGAATCCGCCGACTCCGCACCGGCCGAAGATTCCAGCCTGCCGTTCAACGGGATCGACCAGCGACTGGCCTTCCAAGTAATGACAGCGGTGGGAGCGGTGCTGCTCTGGCTCTGCCTGAACCGGCTTTCCGTCGCGCGCCGACGCCGCCACTGGAAAGTCGACAAAGTCGACCTTCGCCACCGGCGATGGGAGAAATGACCCCCGGAGCCGTCACCCGCGTGAGCGATCGGTCACGACCTCGACACCGGCGAGCGCCCGGCTCCTGAGGACTCCGTCGTCGTTCAATCGTCGCCGAGGCGAGCCGCCAAGGTTTCGATGCCGGTCATCAGGAGGTCGACGCCGAAGGTGTCGTAGAGCCCGGCCGAGGCGCCCTCACAGAGGGGGACGGCCATCTCCACGATGTGCGGGTAAACATCCGGCGGCAGCGACTGGAGGCTGACGCGCTTGACGCGCATGTTCTCGGCGGCCTCCTGCTCCGTCCTGCCGGGGCGGCGGTTCATCGGACCGGCGGCCAGGGCGATCGCACCCTGGAGCAGGTATTTGGAGATCAAACAGCTCTCCTCGTAGGTGAACCCCGCCTGCCTGGCCAGGCCGAGGGCGGTGTCCCACACCCGCAAGAAATTCGGCACGGTCATCTGGTCCACCTCCTCCAGCACGGCCGCCGCGCACGGGTAGTGCCGCAGCACCTTGACCAGGCCAGTGACGAGCTCGCGCAGTTGTTCCTGCCACGGCCTGTCACGGTCTTCGGCTATCACGAACCCTTGGACCAGGTGATCGGCCATGCCGACGAGCAGCTGCTCCTTGTTCTTGAAGTGCCAGTACAGCGCCATCGGGGTGACCCCCAGCTCCTGGGCGAGCCGCCGGATGGTCACCGCCTGAAGTCCCTCGGCCCCGCCGATCTCCAGCGCCTGTTCGACAACGGCCTCACGGGTCAGTTTTCCCATCACGCTTGACAACTATACGCCGTACAAGTTCAACTATCCACCGTACATGTACGCCGTACAAGTACAGCGTAGAGGAGTTGAGTGATGGCTGACCGCAAGTGGTGGGCGTTGGGAGCGATCTCGCTGGCCACTTTCATGACGTACCTGGACAACAACGTGATCAACGTCGCGTTGCCCACGATCCAGCGGGACCTCGGGTTGAGCATCTCGGAGCTCGAATGGATCGTGAGCGGCTACATCCTGGTCTTCGCCGGATTGATGCTGGTCGGTGGGCGCCTGGCGGACGTCTACGGACGGCGGCGGATCTTCATGATCGGCCTCGCTGTGTTCACGACGGCGTCCTTCACCGCAGGACTGGCCACGGACGGCGCGAGCCTGATCGCCGCCCGAGGAGTGCAGGGCGTCGGTGCCGCGCTCCTTACGCCCACGGCGCTCGCCCTGCTCCGCTCCGTTTTTCCTGACGCCCGGGAACGTGGGACGGCGATCGGCCTGTGGAGCGCGGTCGGCGCGCTGGCCTTGGCTCTTGGCCCGCTGACCGGCGGGTTCATCAGCGAGCGGGCGCACTGGGGGTGGATCTACCTGATCAACGCGCCTATCGGGATCGTCACCTTCGGTCTCGGGCTGTGGGCGATCAGGGTGGCCCCGCAGGACCGGGTACGGCACAGCCTGGACGTTCCCGGGCTGATGACGTCCAGCCTGACGCTGTTCGCGTTGACCTACGCGCTCATCGAGGGCGGGGGAGCCGGATGGACCTCGCCGGAGATCCTGGGCGCGTTCGGGCTCGCGGCGGTGTCGGCGGTGACGTTCACGGTGATCGAGCTCAGGAGCCGGGAGCCGATGATCGACCTGTCGCTGTTCCGGTCGCGAGTGTTCAGCGGGGGCATGCTGTCGACGGGGCTGTGGGCGTTCGGGGTGTTCGGGATCTACTTCTTCACCGCGTTGTACCTGCAGAACGCGTTGGGTTTCTCCCCTGTGGAGGCCGGGTCCTCGTTCGTGCCGATGGCGCTGCTGATGGCCGCGACCGCGGCCACCGCCCCGCGTATCAGCAGGGCCTTCGGAACCGCCCGGACCGTCGCCGCCGGGCTCCTGCTGATGGCCGTAGCGGTGCTAGGGATCTCCTTCGTCGGGGAGGGTGGCTCGTTCGGGGACTTGCTGCCATGGTTCCTGGTCTACGGTCTGGGTGGCGGGCTGCTGGTGCCGCTCACCACGGCCGTCCTGGCCACGCTTCCCCTCGACCGGACCGGGGTGGCCGCGGGCATCCTGAACGTCTCGCGAGAGGTCTTCGGCCTGCTCGGGATCACCGTCCTCGGCGCGATCCTCGGTGGCCGGCAGGCCTCGGTCCTCCGGGACGGAGCCGAGCCACTGACGGCCTTCCTTTCGGCCTACCAGTTCACCTTGGTCGTCGCCGCCGCCATCGTGCTGGTGGGCGTGCCTGTCAGCCTGTTCTCCCTGCGGGCCCCCAAGACCCCGGTGAGCGCCGAGCCCCCGACGGGTTCCGAAACCGCCGCCGAAATCCCCGCCGTACCGGCGGCGTGAGGGACGGCGAGGTGCCGCCCGCGCGTGACGCGCGGGCGGCACCGATGTCAGGAACCGATCTTCTTGCCCTGCGTGTGCCAGGCCACCACGACGGAGGGGCGAGGCTGGCTGGTGCCGCCGTCAGGCCAGTGGCTGCTGGGAGCCTCAGGGGTGGCGCCGTTGGTCTCGCCGGGGTGCTGGACGGCCACGAAGACGCTGCGCTGGTCGCGGGTGACCAGCGGGCCGCAGGTCTCGGCACCGACCGGGACGCTCAGGAACTGGCGGAGGTAACCGCGCTCGGGACCGCGGACCGGCATGGCGAACAGGCCGTCGTGGGCGCCGAGCTGGTTGCCGTCGGTGGAGATCCAGAGATTGCCGTCGGCGTCGAAGGTGACGTTGTCCGGGCAGGAGATCGGCGAGACCTTGGTCTTGTCGAACCCGCCGAAGTAGGTCGAGGGGTCGTTGGGGTCACCGCAGATCAGCGGCAGGCACCAGGCGAAGGTCGTGGCCCCGGCGTCGTTGTTACGCTCGACGATCTCCAGGACGTGGCCGTGCTTGTTCGCCGGGCGCGGGTTGGCCTCGTCCACCTGGGCCGGGGCCCGGCTGGAGTTGTTGGTCAGTGCCACGTAGACGCCGCCGGTGACCGGGTTGCGCTCCACGTCCTCGGGGCGGTCCATCTTGGTCGCGCCGACCTTGTCGGCCGCCACGCGGGTGTAGACGAGGACTTCCTGCGCGGTCATCCCGGGCACGTGCGAGACGTTACCGGTGACCAGGGGAATCCACTCGCCCGAGCCGTCGAACTGGCCGTCGGCGGGCAGCTTGCCGGAGCCGTCGATCTCCGAGGCCGGGCTGTCGCCGGTGAACTTGGCCACATACAGGGTGCCCTCGTCCAGCAGCGTCCGGTTGTGCCGGTCGAAGCCGGGGATGTAGCGCTTCTTCGAGACGAACTTGTAGATGTACTCGAAACGGGAGTCATCGCCCATGTAGGCCACGACCCGGCCGTCCCCGGCCAGGGTGGTGGTGGCACCCTCGTGGGACAGACGGCCCAGGGCGGTGCGCTTGATCGGGGTGGAGTCGGGGTCGAACGGGTCGATCTCCACGATCCAGCCGAACCGGTTGACCTCGTTCGGGTGCTTGGCGAGGTCGAACCGCTCCTCGACCCGGTCGAACCGGCGGCTGCCGCCGGGGATGCCGGTCGTGGCGCTCACGCCGTACCGGGTGAGGAAGGGCTTCTGCGCCTCGGGCACGCCGTTGCCGTTGACGAAGTACTGGTTGAAGTTCTCCTCGCCGCTCAGCACCGTGCCCCACGGGGTGGTGCCACCGGCGCAGTTGTTGAGCATGCCGACCGGCTCGACGCCCGCCGGGTCGGCGGCGGTCTTCAGCAGGTCGCTGCCCGCGGCCGGGCCGGTGAACTTCATGGGGGTCTGCACGGTGACGCGCCGGTTGTAGCGGCGGCGACCCTGCGTGACCAGCTTCCACTGGCCGGACCGGCCCACCCGCTCGATCTCGACCACCGAGCCGCCGTGCGCGGCCAGCGCGATCTTGATCTGCTCCTCGGTCGCGGCGGTGCCGTTGGTGTAGCCGCGGAACATCAGGTTCTCGTCGGTGTACTCGTGGTTCACCCAGAGCAGGCCGCGGTGGCCGCCCAGCGGGAAGAACGTCACGAAGTCGCAGTTGTAGCCGAACTGCGCGGCCTGCGCGGCGGCGGTCTGGTTCTCGAAGTCGAACGCCGGGGCGTCGGGCAGCACCGGGTCACCCCAGCGCACCACGGGCGCCGACTCGTAACCTTCGGGGACCGTCACCTTGTCGTCGGTGTTCGGCGGGACCGCGGTGAAGCGGAGGCCGCCGCGGCGACCTCCCTCGACCTCAAGGGACTCGACCTCAAGGCCCGGGTCGGCGGCGGCCGGGACGGCGGTGGTGATCCCCACGCCGACCGCGAGCGCGCCGAGGGCTCCGGCGCGCAGCACGCCACGACGGGACATCGCCTCGGCGACCACGTCGCCGAAGTACGGGTTGTCGCTGGTGTTCAGCACGTCGTGGGCGCACTGGTTGCCACAACGGAACTGGCAGGTAAGCGCGCTACGTCCACCCTTGTGAGGGCTCGTAAGCAGCGGGAGCATTCTGCGCGGCGACGGGTTCGCCACAGGGTCCTCCAAGGTTGTGCACGATCGTTCCGGCCGTGACGCTACGCGCACCAATAGAACCCACGGTGAACGACGTTTGCCCGGTTGATGAAGCATTTGTCGCAATCGGCCGGTCCGACGGGCGGGCATGATGGGGGCGTGCCACCTCACAAGCCTGATGCCGCCAAGGTCCGCGCCGCACTGGACGCCCAGCTGATCGCACTTGACGAGCCTCCCTACGACGGACCCGAAGATCTTCGGGCACTGCTGGAAGCCTGCGTGCCGGTGGTGCTGAGGGTATACGACCGGGGCCTGCGGCCGGAGCGGGAAATCGCACGCTTCGCCGTACGACATCTGCTGGACCGGCTGGCGGCGGCGGCTCCCGGCCGGACCGTCGAGGTGCGGGTCCCGCCCTACGCGGCGGTGCAGTGCGTGGAAGGCCCCCGGCACACGCGGGGAACTCCGCCGAACGTGGTGGAGACCGACGGGCGGACCTGGCTGGAGCTGGCCACCGGACGCCTGACATGGGCCGAGGCCATGGCGGCGGGGAAGATCGCGGCAAGCGGATCACGGGCCGACCTGTCGGAGCACCTGCCGCTGGGCTGAGCTCCCGCGGGCCATCCGCCGCCGGACTGCGCGACCACGAGCCATCCGCCGCCGGACTGTGCGGCCACGAGCCACTCGCCGATGCGGTGAGCACCCGCGGGCCATCCGCCGGTGCGCCAGGCGCCCGGGACCCGTGAAGGGTGTCCCGGGCGCCTGGCCGGCCGGATCACGGGGTGACCTGGACGCCGAACTTCTCCTCGATGCAGCGCTGCTGGAGCTCGGGCGGCAGGTTCACGCAGTCTCCGACCTTGTTGTAGAGCCAGGCCACGAACACCACGGCGATGATCAGGGTCAGGGCGCTCAGAACGATGCCCACCCAGGCCCGCCCGCGGTTGGAGTTCTTGGCGACCGCGACGATGCCGAGAATCAGGCCGACGATGGCCGTCAGCACGCCCAGGCCGCACGCGAAGAGCAGGAAGATGCTCACGATGCCGAGCACGAGCGCGGCGGTGCCGAGGCCGCCTCCCTCCTCTCTCCGGGACCACTGGTCGCCCGAAGGCGCGGGGTACGGCGGGGCACCCGGATACGAGGGCCCGCCCGGCGGGAACGGCGCCTGGTACGGCGGGCCCCCCGACGGGTAGGCCGAACCGCCCGGGGTCTCCGGATACGAGGGCCCGCCGGACGGCGTGGAGGGCGGTCGCTGACCGGGCTCCCCGGGCTCTCCGGGCTGACCCGTGCTCATGTGAGCTCCGCTGTAGGGGGAGGCGCGGGAGGCGTCGTCAGCGGAGGGGCCGTGGTGGGCACCGCCCGCGGGCTCGCCGTACGGGCCGCCCGGCGGCGCGCCCGTCTGGGAGCCCGCTTGGGGGCTCTCCTGGGAACCCGCCTGGGGGCCCTCGGACGGCGTCGACGGCTCGTAGCGCGAGGGCGGGGTCGCGCCCGGCGATATGTCCCGGTCGCCTTCACCGCTCACCGCCGACGCCTCCGGGGCGCTCTCCCAGCCGGGATAGGCGGCCGGGGTCGCGCCCGGCACGGTGTAGGTGTCCTGGGGCCCGGACGGGGCGGCCGGCGACTCGAAAACCGCCGTGCTCTCCGTGTCCGCCCGGGCGTCCGGGTGAGGTTCCCCCCGCACCGGTTCGGGGATCTCCGGAGCGGTCGGCACGTCCGGGTGCTCCGGCAGCGACGGCTCGCTGGGAGTGGAGATCGGCGGCCACGGCGGGGTCTCGCCGGGGACGGCGGGTTCCTCGGGTTCGGAGGGCTCCGGTCCCGCCGGCCGGTCAGGAGTCCCGGCCGGCCCCGAGATCGGGGGCGGCCACGTGGTCCGTCCGGAGACCGCCGGCGGCTCCGAACCGGGTGCCCGTGACGGCTCAGCGGGCGGTTCGCCCGAGTAGGGAGCGGCCGGTTCGCTCGGGGCGGTCGTCTCCTCGAAGACGCCGGACGACTGCTCCGGTTCGGCCTCTTCCCGCTCGGGCCGCCGGTCTCCCGGCTCCCGCCGCGGATCCGGCCTGTTCGGATCATCAGGCGTTGTCATGTCCATTCTCCCGACGCGTAGGCATGCCGGATACCTCACACTCCCCTGGGCCTTTCCGATGAAACAGGCCGACACGGCAAAAGACCGACGATTGTTCGGTCAAGGTGAAACAGGCGGCAGACCGGGACCCGAGGTGCGAGCAGCGAAGAGACCGACCTAGACTGAAGCACGTGCTGAAGGGCGACGGCCATCTGAGCCATGACCTTGACCCCCAGGACCGGCCCCCGAAAGACGCGTGCGGCGTCTTCGGTGTCTGGGCTCCTGGGGAAGAAGTCTCCAAACTCACCTACTACGGGCTGTATGCATTGCAGCACCGCGGGCAGGAGTCCGCGGGCATAGCAGTCAGCGAAGGCAGCCGCATCCTCGTCTACAAGGACATGGGCCTCGTGGCCCAGGTCTTCGACGAGTCGATCCTCGGGACCCTCCGCGGCCACCTGGCCGTCGGCCACTGCCGCTACTCGACCACCGGGTCGAGCGTCTGGGAGAACGCCCAGCCGACGCTGAGCTCGACCGAGGACGGCGGGCTGGCGCTCGCCCACAACGGAAACCTGATCAACACCCCGGAGCTGGCCCGGCGCCTGGCTCCCGGCGCGACCAGGGCCACCACCGACACCGAGGTCCTTACGTCGTTGCTGGCCCAGGACCGCAGCCAGCCCATCGACGACGCGGCCGCAGAGCTCCTTCCCCAGGTCAAGGGCGCCTACTCGCTCGTCTTCATGGACGAGAAGACGCTGTACGCGGCCCGCGACCCGCAGGGCATCCGCCCGCTGGTCCTGGGCTGGCTGGAGCGCGGCTGGGTGGTCGCCTCCGAGACCGCCGCCCTCGACATCGTGGGCGCCACGTTCGTCCGCGAGATCGAGCCCGGTGAGATGATCACCATCGACGAGCGCGGCGTGCGGTCCCGCAAGTTCGCGCTGCCCGAACCCAAGGGCTGCCTGTTCGAATACGTCTACCTGGCCCGTCCCGACACCACGATCGCCGGGCGCAGCGTGCAGAGCACCCGGGTCGAGGTCGGCCGCGTGCTGGCCCGCGAGCACCCCGTCGAGGCCGACCTGGTCATCCCGACCCCCGAGTCGGGCACCCCCGCCGCCGTCGGCTACGCCGAGGAGAGCGGGATCCCCTACGGCCAGGGCCTGGTCAAGAACTCCTACGTCGGGCGGACCTTCATCCAGCCGTCCCAGACGATCCGCCAGCTCGGCATCCGGCTCAAGCTCAACCCGCTGAAGGAAGTCGTCGCGGGCAAGCGGCTGATCGTCGTGGACGACTCGATCGTGCGCGGCAACACCCAGCGGGCGATCGTCAAGATGCTGCGCGAGGCGGGCGCCCGCGAGGTCCACGTCCGGATCTCCTCGCCTCCGGTCTCCTGGCCGTGCTTCTACGGCATCGACTTCGCCACCCGGGCCGAGCTGATCGCCGGTTCGCTCAGCGTGGAGGAGATCCGCGCCTCTCTCGGCGCCGACTCACTCGGATACATCTCGCTGGAGGGCCTGACCAAGGCGACCACGATCCCCGCCGAGCGACTCTGCCGGGCCTGCTTCGATGGTGTGTACCCGATCCCCATCGACCGTGACAACGTGGGCAAATACGTCTTGGAGGCCAAACTGTGACCAGCTACGCCGCTGCCGGCGTGGACATCGACGCGGGCGAGCGCGCCGTCGAGCTGATGAAGTCGAAGGTCGCGCGGTCGCGTCGGCCCGAGGTCGTGGACGACGCCAGCGGCTTCGCCGGCCTCTTCGACGCCTCGGCCCTGCTGAGCTACAAGCGGCCGCTGCTGACCACCTCGACCGACGGGGTCGGCACCAAGGTCATGCTGGCGCAGGCGCTCGGCAAGCACGACACGATCGGCATCGACCTGGTCGGCATGGTCGTGGACGACCTGGTGGTCTGCGGGGCCGAGCCCCTGTTCATGACCGACTACATCGCCTGCGGGAAGGTCGTCCCCGAGCGGATCGCCGAGATCGTGGGCGGCGTCGCCGAGGGCTGCCGCATGGCGGGCTGCGCCCTCATCGGCGGTGAGACGGCCGAGCACCCCGGCGCCATGGGCGCCGACGAGTACGACCTCGCGGGCGCCGCCACCGGCGTGGTGGAGGCCGAGAAGATGCTCGGCCAGGACCGGGTCCGCGAAGGCGACGTGGTGCTGGCGCTGGCCTCCTCCGGCGTGCACTCCAACGGCTATTCGCTGGTCCGGCACATCATCAAGATCGCCGGTCTCTCCCTGGAGGCCGAGTTCGCCGAGCTCGACCGGTCCCTGGGCGAGGAGCTGCTGGAGCCGACCAGGATCTACTCCCTGGACTGCCTGGAGCTGGCCCGCTCGGTCGACGTCCACGCGTACGCGCACATCACCGGGGGCGGCCTGGAGGGCAACCTGTCCCGCTCCCTGCCGCCGACGCTGGACGCGCTGCTGGACCGCTCCTCCTGGACCCCTCCGGCCGTCTTCGAGGTGCTCGCGGGGCACGGCAAGGTGGCGCAGGCCGACATGGACCGCACCTTCAATCTGGGTGTGGGCATGGCGGCGATCGTTCCCGCGGACGCCGTCGACCGGTCCCTGGCCCTGCTCAAGGAGCGCGACCTCCCGGCCTGGGTGCTCGGCGAGGTCGTCCCCGGCACCGGCCAGGCACGTTATCGCTAGCGCCCATCCCGCCGGGTCCCGTCCCGTGGGCCTCGCCCACGCCGTGAACCGCCGTGGACCGGCAAGGCACGTCATCGCCGGCGCCCATCCCGCGGGCCTCGCCCATGCCGCGAATCGCCATGGACCGGCAAGGCCGATGCCTCGCGGGACCCAGGGGGCGTCTGGCGGGTCTTCACCCACCGGGCACTCCCCGGGACGCTTCCCGGCCGCGACTCCTGGAGAGGGCGCCGGTCATCCCGCCGCCCGCCGCCTCGCCGTACGCGGAAGATCACCCGGTACGGCGAAGGTACGCCGAGTAGCGCTCCGGGCCACCGGAGCGCTGTCGGAGACCAACGCGCACGGAGAAAACACCCGGTGGCTTTTCAGCCACCGGGTGCCTTGCTCGCACTCAATCTGGAGGCCGCCTAACGGCGGCCGGACGTCCCGTCACCACGGTCGTCTCCAGAGCCGAAGTCATCGGCGTAATCGGCATACCGATCCGCCAGCTCATCGTAGGAGTCGTTGGCGTCGTCATTGTGGTTGGAGTCAGCTCTGACTCCGAGCTCGTCGCGAAGACGCTCAAGATCAGTGCCACCGCTGTTGTACTTCAGCTGGCGAGCAACCTTGACCTGCTTGGCCTTTGCTCGGCCGCGCCCCATTGGCTCGACCCCCTCGTGTGGGGTCGTGCCCGACCCCTCGTCGCTAACGCACCGCGCACTGACGCCACCTGACTAAGGCGTCAGCTCTCGTTCGACTACAACCGTACCTGTTTTACGCCCGGCTCGGTACGCCGTATGGGCGTGAGGGGCTAGTGGCCCAGCCAAATGCCCCTAATTCGCCCGACTTCCGACATTCTGCGTTCCGCTAGCCTATCGGCTGCGACGGCCGGCGGTATGCCATCCTCCGCCGCCGCGGCGAAGATCTTGAGAGTCGTGTCATAGATCTGGGTCGCCTTTGCCTTCGCCCTGTCCATGTTGAACCCCTGGATCTCGTCGGCGACCTGGATGACGCCGCCGGAGTTGACCACGTAGTCGGGCGCGTAGAGGATGCCCCGGTCGGCGAGCTCCTTCTCCACTCCCGGGTGGGCCAGCTGGTTGTTGGCTCCACCACAGACGATCGTGGCGCGCAGCCGGGCGACGGTGTCGTCGTCCAGCGCCCCGCCGAGCGCGCACGGCGCGTAGACGTCGATGTCGGCCCCGGTGAGTTCCAGCTGGTCGGCGACGACCTCCACCTGGGGGTGCCGCTGCCGGACCCGCTCGACGGCCTGCTCGCTGACGTCGCAGATCACGACCTCCGCGCCGTCCTCGACGAGGTGGTCCACCAGGCGGTGGCCCACCTTGCCCACGCCCTCGACACCGACCCGCCTGCCGCGGAGCGTCGACACGCCGTGGAGGTGCTCGGCCGCGGCCCGCATGCCCTGGAACACGCCGAAGGCGGTCAGGATCGAGGAGTCGCCGGCCCCGCCCTGGGCCGGCGTGCGGCCGGTCACGTAGGAGCTCTCGCGGGCCACGATGTCCATGTCCTCGCTGTAGGTGCCCACGTCGCACGCGGTGTAGTAACGGCCCCCGAGGGACTGCACGAACCGGCCGTAGGCGCGCAGCAGCGCCTCGCTCTTGTCCTTCGCCGGATCGCCGATGATGACGGCCTTGCCGCCACCGAGGTCGAGCCCGGCCAGAGCGTTCTTGTAGGCCATCGCCCGTGAGAGGTTGAGCACGTCGGCCAGCGCGGCCTGCTCGCTCTCGTAGGGATAGAACCTGGTGCCGCCCAGGCTCGGGCCGAGGGCGGTGTTGTAGATCGCGATGATCGCGTGGAGGCCGCTGCGCTCGTCGGAGCAGAAGATGACCTGCTCGTGCTTCGCCTGGCCGCTTGCGGGGCTTGTGTCCTTGTGAGACAGCCCGAAGACGTCGGTCACTGTGGTGACTCCCGGTCGTCCGGTCCGCCGCTCCTTCGCGGCGGAAATCGCTCTCAGCGTATCCATAACCTCCGGTGAACGATGAGGGAAACCTCGCCTTCTCACCAGGCGAGACATGACAAGCGACGCCATGGCTCAGAGCGGGTCGATACCGGACAACAGCAGGTCCTTCATGACACGATGCGGTCGTGCTGCCCTATGCCGCTTACCTCCGCGTCTACGAACCACTGGCCGCGTTCACCCCGTCTGAACGCGACTCATGGGCCGCTTACGCCGAAGCGACCGACCGCCCTCGCCGCGCGAGCGCGCTCCACGCCGAGCACGGCGAGGCAGTCCGCCGCCTCCTGGGGGTCCCGCCCTCCCCGGCCCCCGCCCAGGAGAGCCCCAACGCCTATCTCAGGCGCGTAGAGGAGGTGCTCTACGTTTGCCCCTGGCAGAGCAGACTGAGGTCGTGGCTGGCCTTCTCACGCTTCCGGGGGGCGACTCCGGTGAGGTTGATGGAGCAGTTCGTGCCGATCTCGATCGCCGAGCAGACGGCCGACGACTTCGACAGGTTCAAGCGCCGGAGCGGCTCGGCCGCCCTGCGCACCCACATCCGAACCTCGACATGGCATGTTCCGACCTCATGGTTCATCCCCTTCGACGGGAACGAGCGCTGGCTGGTGCTCGACGGCGACCGGGGGCCGGGGGGCACGACCACCATGCGTAACCTTCTCTACGTCACGTCCATGGCCCAGGCCCGCCGCCGCAGCGCCCGCGCCCTGCAGATCATCCGCAAGTATGTGGGCCAGGTCGCGGTGACCGCCGAGGTCGAGGAGGTCGCACGCTGGCTGGAGGAGTTCCACCCGCACTCGCTGGTGGAGCTCGACTACGGCGGCATCGTCCATCTCATGGACGACGAGAAGCTCCAGGCCGACCAGTCCGTCGCCGAGCTCTCGGCAGCCCTGACGGGTCTGGAAACCGGCGAGGAAGAGTTGGCCTTCGCCATGTATCAGCGGGTGATTCTCCGCTGGAGATCAATACAACTTCTCGAATCAGCAAACTGAGTCGCAAATCATCCCTCTGACCTGCATAAGTAGTTCGGTCGATGACCGGCGACACGTCTACGAACTGAGTAGTTTGCCGTTTTCACTGCGATACCACGAAACGTGTCGCTAGAATCACCGAGCGTGACAACAACAGGTGCACAAGAGAGATGAGCCACGCAAAGGCTCGCCAATCGCTCTACGTGGCTGTATGGTCACATCGGGTGATGCCGCATATGGTCCGAACAGCCGCACGCAAGGGGCCATAGGGGGACATCCGTGAGAAGCGTCAAATCGCAGGATCGCTGTCGCCGGTCCACATGGAGGAGAGGCCGCACAAATGTCAGCTCGTACACCCGAGGCGGAGCCGTTGCTCACCCCGGCAGAGGTCGCAACCATGTTCCGCGTCGATCCCAAGACCGTTACGCGGTGGGCGAAGGCGGGCAAGTTGACGTCCATCCGCACGCTGGGCGGACACCGCCGCTACCGGGAGACCGAGGTTCGCGCGCTGCTCGCGGGGATTCCGCAACAGCGCTCCGAGTAAGACGGGGGCCGTCACGGACCTAGGGGGAACCAGGCGCGCGCTCACCGTGTGAGCGCGCAGGCCACACGGGTTGTTTGTGGGGAGCGGCGTCGCCCGCCCGGCGCCGCCCCGGCAGAGCCCCGTACGGCTCCCGCCGAGACCTTCCCGACCTGGCCGGCTACGCCATCTGGTTGCGGTCCAGATTCTCCAGTAGCCGCTGAACTCGCGGATCATGATTCGCCGCCACCCCGAGCAGGGCCACCATGTGGTCGACGAGCATACGCTCAAGGGCCGGACGCTCGATGTCCCTGTGCTCCAGCCAGTCAAGGCCGGCCGTCTCCACGGACGCGATCCACGAGCGCAGGGTGGCGCGAAGCACCGGGATCGGCTCCTCGACCTGCATCTGCCTCATGAGGAGGTGGAAGAGACGGTGCCGGACGTTGTCGACGATCTCGCCGATCTCGCCGCTGCGGTTGGCCGGACCGCCTTTGAGGAGGGCGGCGAAGCCCGCCGCGTGCTCCTCGACGAAGTCGAAGTAGCGCGTCAGACCCCAGGCGAGCTCGTCGAGCGGGTCACCGCCGCCGACCGGTTGGAGCCGCGCCTCCAACTGGGCCGCCGCACTCTTCAACGCGGCGACATAGAGCTCCTGCTTGCCACCGAAGTAGTGGTAGACCAGGGCTCGCGACGCCCCCGCCGCCGAGGCCACGTCGTCGATGGACACGTCTTCGGCCTCACGCGTGCTGAACAGCTCCAGGGCCGCCGCCATGAGTTCCTCACGGCGCCGGTCCACACTGAGCCTGCGCCGCGCCGGTCGCGCGCCCTCCGCCACAGGCTTGTCCTGCTTGGCGGCTCCGGATGTCGAACCCACAGTCCGCACACTATCGGAGTCGATACCCGGCGGCGCTGACGGCAAGATCGGAGCTCCATCGGGCGGAAGCCGTACCCCATTCCGAACTCGATCGTTTTGAGTGACAGGTGCCCATCCACCATCACGGGGGAGAGCCATGTCAGGACCACCGGTCAACATCACCGTCACCCGAGCCCGCGAGTTCGCCGATCCCGTCTCGTCAGACGGCGGCGGACCACGTCCACGGCCCACGATCCGGAACGTGGCCGAGCGAGCCGGTGTCTCCAAATCACTGGTCTCGCTTGTACTACGCGGATCACCGCACGTCAGCGAGCATCGCAGGCAAGCCGTGTTACAGGCGGCCAGAGAACTCGGCTACCGGCCCAACGCGGTCGCGCGCAGCCTGGTCGAAGGCCGCACCCACCTGGTCGGGGCGCTCGTCGCCGACCTGCACAACCCGTTCTACGCCGAGTTCCTGGACGGCCTGCAGGAGAGCCTGCACGGCGACGGGCTCCGGCTGCTCATCGGCAACAGCCAATGGGAACCGGCCTTCGAGGACGAGGCGGTCGAGGCGTTCCTCGAACTGCGAGTGGACGGACTCGTCCTCCTCGGCATCGCGCCCACCAGCGAGACGCTCGTCGAGGCCACCGGTTACACGCCGACCGTCGTGGTGGGCGAGCGCGACATCAACCTCGGCGGCGTGGACATCGTCGTGGACGACGACCAGCTCGGTGCCCGGCTGGCCATCGACCACCTCGTGGAACTCGGCCACCACCGGATCGCCCACATCGAGGGCTCCCGCTTCTCCTCCGGCCGGTTCCGGTGCGAGGGCTATCTCGTCGCGATGCGCAGGCACGCGCTGGCGCCGTACATCATGGTCGAGCAGGGCGACTCCACGGAGGAGGGCGGGGCGCAGGCCGCGCACAAGCTGCTCACCCGCGACCCCCGGCCCACCGCGATCTTCGCCGCCAACGACGCCGTCGCCATGGGCGTGCTCTCCGCGGCGGCCGAGCTGGGCCTGCGCGTGCCCCAGGATCTCTCCGTGGTCGGGTACGACAACACCCACCTCGCCGGAACCCGGCCGATCTCGCTGACCACCGTCGAGCAACCCCGCCGGGCCATGGGCCGCTCGGCCGCGGCCCTGCTCAGCGACCGGATCGGCGACCCCAGCAAGGCCTCACGTCTGCGCCAGGTCAACCCGCAGCTGATCGTAAGGCGTAGCACGGGCCCCGTGCCTCGGTAAAAGGGCCTGCCTGGAGCGTTACATCACGCCCAGGCAGGCTCCAAGATCTCGTCAAAACCGGGTCAACCTCCGAAGTGGCGGTGAGCCCCTGGTGTTCACTCTGGCATTGACGAGGGGGGTAACAATGCGTGATCCAGAACTGGTGTCATGCGCCCAGCGCGCGGCCGCCGAGCTTGAGCGGGCGTGGGTACATTGGCGGGCCGCCCGAGGCCGGAACGGGGATGCCGGCGCCGAGTCCGTGGCGAGCTACGTGGCCCATTCGATCGACCATCCGTGGGGGCGCCCACGCGTCGTCCTGGGACTGGACGCGGAGGACGCCCGGGAACTCGCCTCGCTCCTGCAGAAGCAGGAAGTAGGGGAACACGTCTGGTGATAACGGCTTAGTCACGACGTCGGGCCACGTAAGTTGGATGGTTGACGATTCCTTCGAGGGGGACGAGCGTGACCAGCAAAACACTCGGGGCGGCCCTTGTTCTGTGCGGCCTGGGCGCCGCGGCCTGCGGTGGCACCGCCGGTGCGAGCCCGGCACGGGACAGCGGGCCGGTCTCCCACGAGGTGACCTCGGCGGCCGGAAGCGTCCGCGACGCGAGCCTGGCGGCCACGGGCACCCCGGCCCCGGCGGCCGGGAGCACCAAGGCCCAGCCGCTGAGCGGCAAGGTCGTGGTCATCGACCCGGGCCACAACGGACTCAACGGTAAGCACCCCGAGGTCGTCAACAAGCAGGTCAACGTCCTGACCAAGTGGAAGCCCTGCGACACCACCGGGACGGAGACCCCAGGCGGCTACAGCGAGGCGGCTTTCAGCTGGGACGTCTCCCAGCGCATGGCCAAGATCCTCAGGGATCGGGGCGCGACGGTGAAGCTGACCCGGAAGAACAACTCCGGCGTCGGCCCGTGCATCACCGAGCGGGCGGCCATCGGCAACGAGGCCAAGGCCGACGCGGTCATCTCGGTTCACGGCGACGGGTCGGGTTCCGCCAACCACGGTTTCCATGTGATCATGCCGAAGAAGATCAACGGCCCGGTGGACCCGGTGGTCGGCGCGTCCAGGAAGCTCGGCCTGGCCGTCCGCGAGGCCTACAAGGCCGGCACGGGCCTGCCGTACTCCACCTACATCGGCAGCAAGGCCCTGGACTTCCGCGATGACCTGGGCGGCCTGAACCTCTCCACGGTCCCCAAGGTCTTCATCGAGTGCGGCAACATGAAGAACCCGGGCGAGGCGGCCAAGTTCCAGGACCCGGCGTTCCGGCAGAAGGTCGCGCTGTCCCTGGCCAACGGCATGCAGAACTACCTCAAGTAGTGACGCCCGGTCCCGGGCGGGTTCCGTGCGGAACCCGCCCGGGACCGGTTTGGCATGATCTAAGGCATGGCCCATCTCCTGCCGCGTCCGGCCGTTTTCGAGCCTGCGGACGGCTCTTTCGAACTCTCCTCCGGCACCTCCGTCTCCGGTCCCGCCGAGCTGGTCGACGCGGTACGGCTGGCGCTCGCCGTGCTCGACCTGCGGCCCGCGGAGTCGGGAACGGTCCGGGTGGAGCGGGACGCGTCGCTGGGAGCGGAGGCATACGCGTTCGAGGTGACGGCCGAAGGCGTGCGGATCGCGGCCGGAGACCGGGCGGGGGCGTTCTACGCGGGTCAGACCCTGCGGCAGCTGCTTCCCGACGAGGCGTTCCGGGCGGTCGCCCGGGACGGTTGGGCCGTCACGGCGGGCCGGGTGGAGGACGCGCCCCGGTTCTCCTGGCGCGGGGTCCACCTGGACGTGGCACGGCACTTCCTGCCCAAGCGCGAGGTGCTCCGGATGGTCGACATCATGGCGGCGCACAAGCTGAACCGGCTCCACCTGCATCTGGTGGACGACCAGGGGTGGCGGGTCGAGAGCCGTTTCGCCCCCCGGCTGCACGAGGTGGGCTCGCACCGGCCGCGCACGATCACCAGCTACTACGGGGAGGAGCCGGCCTTCGACGAGGTGCCGCACGGCGGGTACTACACGCTGGACGACCTCGCGGAGATCTCCGCCTACGCCCGGGCCAGGGCCGTGACGATCGTGCCGGAGATCGACGTGCCCGGGCACGCCTCGGCCGTTCTCGCCGCCTACCCGTCGCTCGACGCGCGGGCCACGGGCGGCCGGAAACCCGAGCCCTTCCCCGTGCTGGACCGGTGGGGCATCTCCCCCGCGATCCTGTCTCCGCTCCCCCCGACGATCGACTTCCTGACCGCGGTGATCGACGAGATTCTCGGCGCGCTCGGCGAGACCCCGTACGTGCACGTCGGCGGGGACGAGTGCGTGCTCGACGACTGGGCGGCCGCACCGGAGATCGTCGCGTTCCAGGAGGAACTCGGACTGGAGAGCCTGAGCGGCCTGCACGCCTGGTTCCTGCGCCGGCTGGCGGACGTGCTGGCCGAGCGGGGCAGCCGGGCCGTCGTGTGGGACGAGGCGTTCGTCAGCGGCACGCTTCGGGACGACACGATCGTGATGCCGTGGCGGGGGCGGGAGGTGGCTCGGCGCGCCGCCGAGGCCGGGCACGACGTGGTGCAGACGCCGGTCTTCCCGCTGTACTTCGACTACGCCGAGGCCGCGTCGGAGCGGGAGCCGATCGCCATTGGCGACACGATCACCGTGTCGGACGTCGCGGCCTTCGACCCGGCCCCGGAGTCATGGACGGCCGGGCAGCGGGAGCGTGTGCTGGGGGCGCAGTTCCAGTTGTGGAGCGAGCGCCTGCCCGACGGCCGTGCGGTGGACTACCGGGCCTGGCCACGAGGCTGCGCGCTGGCCGAGGTCGCCTGGTCCGGCTCGGCCGGCTCCGGGTTCGGGGAACGCCTCGAAGGTCATCTGGGCCGCCTGGACGCGATGGGGGTTGAATATCGCCCGCTGACCGGCCCGCACCCCTGGCAGCTCGGCGGGGCCGGCCGCCGCCGCCACCGCCCGGGGGTCGTCAGGGTCGACAAGGCCATGAAGCACCTCGAAGAGATGACCCACGCCGGGGAATCGACCCGCCCCAGCCTCTGACCCCGGCCGACGGCGCCCCGGTCGGCGGATGGTGACAACCGGGGCGCGGCTTCAGGGGATCAGCCGGCCACCTCGTAGCCGGCCTCCTTGATGGCGGCGCGGATGGCCGCGTCATCGAGGTCGTCGGGAGAGCCGCCAGAGACGACCACCCGGCCGCTCTCCAGGTCGACGTCCACTCCGGTGACGCCGGAGACCTCGCCGACCTCCTCCTTGACCGAGCTGACGCAATGGCCGCAGGTCATTCCGGTAACGGTGTATGTGATCACGCTCATCGCGCCTCCAATATCCGGTGTTACCCGCAGAGGGTATTGCTCAGGTCGCGGTGCGACCGATGATTTCGCGGAGATCGCTGACGCGATGACGGCGGAGACGGCGGGCGAGCTCGCGATGGATCCGGTGGGCCCAGAGGGGACCCTCGTAGATCATCGCACTGTAGCCCTGGACCAGGGTGGCTCCGGCGAGCAGGCGCTCCCAGACGTCGTCCACGTCCTCGACACCGCCGACGGAGACGAGCACCAGGCCGTCGCCCACCCGGCCGCGCAGTCTGCGCAGCACCTCAAGCGAACGGGCCTTCAGCGGGCGCCCGGACAGGCCGCCGGTCTCCGTGCTGGAGACGCCCTCGCGGCTGATCGTGGTGTTGGTGGCGATGATGCCGTCAAGACCGAGCTCAAGGGCCAGGTCGGCGACCGCGTCCACATCTGCGTCCGCCAGGTCAGGGGCGATCTTGACCAGCAGCGGGGTGCGCTTGGGAGTGCTGTCGGCGACTTCCTTGACCGCCCGGAGCAGCGGGCGCAGCAGCTCGACGGCCTGCAGGTCGCGCAGGCCAGGGGTGTTCGGCGAGCTCACGTTGACGACCAGGTAGTCGGCCAGCGGAGCCAGCTGCTTGGCACTGGCCACGTAGTCGTGGACGGCCTCGGACTCGGGAACGACCTTGGTCTTGCCGATGTTGACGCCGACGATCGCCGGGACGCCGCGGGCCCTGCCCAGGACCCGGGCCGCGGCGCTCGCGCCGGCGTTGTTGAAGCCCATCCGGTTGATGATCGCCCGCTCGCGGGGCAGGCGGAACAATCGGGGTCTGGCGTTGCCAGGCTGGGCGTGCGCGGTGATCGTGCCCACCTCGACATGGCTGAAGCCGAGCGCGGACATGGCCTCCACACAGCCGGCGTCCTTGTCGAAGCCCGCCGCCAGCCCGAACGGGCCGGGGAAGTGCACGCCGAACGCCTGCACGCGCAGAGCGGGGTCACGCGGCGCGAGACGACGGTGAACAAGCCGCTTGACCACGGGCGTCACCGAGAGGAGGCGAAGCGCGTTGATCGTCAGATGGTGCACATCTTCCGGATCGAAGCGGCTGAGGACCTGCGTGAACACGAATCGATACATCACCGATCAGGTTAGTGCCCCGGCGGGGTGCTACTCGCGCCGGCCGTACCGTCAGGCTGCCGGATCAGCGGAGACCGGCGGACACGGGGCGGGACGATCGGCTGGAGCCATATATCACCGTCAATAGATCCTTAAGCGTTTCGCAAGCCGGAAACGACAGGCTGAGGGCATGAGCATCATGTCGCGTTCGGCCACCGTCCGTCGGCGCCGCACCCTGGCGCACACCGTGCTCCGCGATCTGAAGGAGACCGGCAGCACCACCGTGCCGCCCTGGTGGGAGCCCGAGATCCAGCAGGAGTTCGGTGGCCTGGACGGATTCCTGGCCGAGCTGAGCCGCCAGTGGTGGACGGCGTACGCCGCGCATCTGGACGCCCTGATCGAGCTCGGTCTCGACGACCCCTCCCAGGCGTGGACCGACGTCACCGAGCAGATGCCGCACCTGCGGGCCGTGCTCGACTCCTACTCCGACGAGTCCGCCCTCGCCGAGGCCGAGCGGCGTCACTGCGACGTGCTGCGCTGGACCACCCGGCGTGAGGCGCGCCACGCTGCCTGAGGTTTTACCCGCCGTGTAAGACATATCCGCCCGTCGTTGGGTAGCCCCCAACGATGGCCAGGGCACTCGACCACAGAAATCGCCAAGACTCGGACCACCGCCTGGGGATGCGGCTCACGTTCGCGGTGGGGGCCGTCGCGTTGTTCTCCGTGCCGTTCATCCTGCTGCTGGTGTTCGTGGTCTCCTCCTTCGCGCCGCTGAACGGCTTCGACGAGAGTACGGCCCGGCGGCTGCACGCATATGCCCTGGCCAATCCCGGCTACGCGGACTTCCTCAAGGTGGCGACCGAGGTGTTCGGGCCGTGGACATGGCGTGGGCTGGTGGTGGCGGTGACCGCCTGGTTGTGGTGCCGGGGCGCGCGGCGCCTGGCGATCTGGGGAGTCGTCACGATCACCGTCAGCGGCCTGCTGAACCTGGCGGTCAAGGATCTCGTCGATCGGGCGCGTCCCGCCCTGCCCGATCCGGTGTCGTGGGCGCCGGGCGCCTCGTTTCCCTCCGGGCACGCGATGGCCGCGGCGACAGGCGCGTGCGTTCTCGCCCTCGTCCTGCTGCCCTCGCTGAAGAGCAGGGCTTCCCGGGTCGCGACCTGGATCGCCGCGGCGGCCGTCACGGTCTTCGTCGCCTACACCCGGGTGGCGCTCGGCGTCCACTGGCTCAGTGACGCGGTGGCGGGGATCACCCTGGGCTTCGTGGTGGTCGCGGGGACCACCACCGGGTTCGAAAGGTGGCGGCGGGAAGAGGGCCGCAAACCGGTCGAACCGTACATGGAAGGCATCGAACCCGAAGCGTTCCGAAAGACGAGTTCGGGGTAGCTGGCGCGTCATGCCGAAAGTGCTGATCGACTTCAGGGGTGTGACGCGCCTCATCCTGCTGCCCCTCGCCGGCATGGCCGCCCTGACGGTCGGCATCGGACTGCTGATCACCAAGGTTCTGCAGACCACCACCATCGCCGCGAACGACCAGGGGGTCAACGAGCGGCTGGCCCGGGACCGGACGACGCTCTGGACCTCCGTCACGGACGTGGTGTCCAACATGTCCGACACTCCGGTGATCATCGCGGGCACCGCGTTGCTCTTCGTCGTCTTCCGGCTGGCGTTCAGGCGCTGGAACGAGTCGATCTTCCTTGCTCTGGCGGTGTTCTCCCAGTCGGCCATCTTCCTGCTGGCGACCGTCTTCGCCGAGCGGAAGCGGCCCACGGTCTCACATCTGGACCCCGCGCCCCCCACGTCCAGCTTTCCCTCGGGGCACACCAGCGCCGCGGTCGCCTTCTACTGCGGCATCGCCCTGGTGCTGACCCTCCACACCCACCGCCACAAGATCCTCAACGTGCTCTGGTGGCTGATCGGCCTGAGCGTCCCCGTGGGCATCGCCTACTCGCGGATGTATCGCGGCATGCATCATCTGAGCGACGTGGGCTGGGGCTTCCTGCTCGGCCTGGTCTGCGTCGCGGTGGCCGCCAACGCCCTGCTGGCGCGACGGCCCTTGGCCGGCACGGAGCCCGTGGTGAAGGAAAAGCTCGGGGCGTAGGAACCGCGTCTCCGCGGCCCCCGCCGCGACCGGTTCCTCCACAGCTTTCCGGGGTGGTTCACACCATGGAAGACCGTACGAACATATGCCCGCCAGTTACTATACGTGCTAGAATAATTACTCTATGCTACGAAGTACGATAGAAGTCCCGATAGGGGATTGAGTTCTCCTCTTTAGGGCACGAGCAGCCAGCCGGCCGGACTTACCATCGTTCGACGGCTACCCTCAGGAAGGAAGCCGGCCAATGGAACGCCAGCCCTTTGTCTGTCATACCTGCACGGGTGTTCTTCTAACCAGCGACTCTCGCGACTACACGCCGCAGCGGGGACGCCTGATCGTAACCAACGGATACTGCACCTGCCCGCCCGCCGTACAGACCCCCGTGGAGCCCAGCGCGCACAGGCAGCCGCAGGCCGAGCAGGCACCCTCCGACAAGACCGTGATGGCGGGCACCTGACGGCGCCCGGCAGAGCGGCTCCCGGCCGTGGCGCGGTCCAGGCAGACCAGGTGATCGGACACACCTCCATGATCATGCAGCCACTCCCGGGCCACGCCTCCGATTCCTGACACCTCCCCCAACCCCCACCGAAGGTTTCTCCCACGGGGGAAAGTCTTATGGCATGGCGCTCGCCATAGCGGACGAATAAGACAAATATGGAGGTAAGGGGCATAGGGAAGGGGGCGCCATGCAAGCAAGCGGTGACGCACGGCCGGTGGTCGTCGGATACGACGGTTCGACTGCGAGCGGACGGGCTCTTCGCTGGGGCATCGACGAAGCGCGCATGCGATTCGTTTCACTGATCGTTTGCCACGCCTGGCATTTGCCCTATCCCATGCCGCCCGTGAGCCTCGAAGCGATGGAAACCGTGAAGCGCATGGGCCAGCACGTGCTCGACAGGGGGGTAAGTCTGGCACGCGGGCTGGCTCCCCGGTTGGAGGTGCGCGAGGAGCTGATGACGGGGTCGCCGACCGCCGCCCTGATGAGCGAGTCGTCCCTTGCGGAGCTGGTCGCGGTCGGTCAGCGCGGGGTGGGCGGCTTCGAGGAGTTGCAGATCGGCTCGACCGCGATACAGCTCGCCTCGCACGCGCACTGTCCCGTGGCCGTCGTCAAGGAGCCCACCAGCCCGAGAACGGATCGCGTCGTGGTCGGTGTGGACGGCGCGAATCCTGAGCGGGCGGAGCTGGGGGTGGCCTTCGAGGAGGCGCGGCTGCGGCGGGCGTCGCTGCTGGCGGTCTGCCTCTGCCCCGCCGGCACGGACGACACACGGCGGCTGGCCGCCCACTTCCACGCCACCGTTGGGGCGTGGGAGGAGAAATATCCCATGGTGGCCGTGGAAACCGCCGTCGAGACGAGACCTCACGCGACGGTGCTCTACCAGGCGGCCGACCGCGCGGACCTGGTGGTGATCGGTGACCGCGGTCAGGACGACCCGGTCGAGCTGCCACTCGGCCTGATCTGCCAGGCGCTGCTGCGCGGAGCGCCGTGCACGGTCATCGTTGTCCCGTCGCGGGCATTCTCCACGTCCTCTCGATGAGCTGGCCGCGTTCGGCCCGGATGATGTGGATGACCGCGTTGATGAGGGCCAGGTGGGTGAAGGCCTGGGGGAAGTTACCCAGATGGCGCCCGCTGACGGGGTCGATCTCCTCGGCGTAGAGGCCTAGCGAGCTGGCGAATGAGAGGACCTTCTCGCAGAGCCTGCGGGCGCGGATGTGCTCCCCGATCTCCGTCAGCGCCGAGACGAGCCAGAACGAGCAGATCGTGAAGGTCCCTTCCTCGCTGGACAGGCCGTCGTCGGTCTCCTTCGTCCGATAGCGCAGGACCAGATCGTCGACGGTCAGATCGTCGGCGATGGCAAGGACGGTGTTGCGAACCCTCGGGTCACTGGGCGGCAGGAAGCGCACCAGCGGGATGAGCAGGAGGGACGCGTCAAGGGCGTCGCTGTCGTAGTCCTGTTTGAAGATCCCCTGCTCGCTGACGCCGTTGGCGCACACGTCGGCGTGGATCTCGTCGGCGATCCTCTGCCAGCGCTCGGCCAGTTTCAGGTCTTCGCGGAGCCGGGCGAGCCGCGCCCCCCGGTCGACCGCCACCCAGCACATGACCTTCGACGAGGTGAAGTGCTTGGGCTCGCCACGCACCTCCCATATGCCCCGGTCGGGCTCCCGCCAGTATTTGATGGTGCACTCGACCTGGCGCTTCAGCACGGGCCAGATCCGTTCGTCCAGGTGATCCCGGGATCGGGTGTGGATGTAGAAGGATTCGAGGACCGCTCCCCAGACGTCGTTCTGGCGATGCTTGTAGGCGGCGTTGCCGACCCGGACAGGCCTGGACCCCTCGTAGCCGGACAGGTCATCGAGAATGTGCTCCTTCAGGTCGCGCTCGCCGTCGACGCCGTACATGACCTGGAGCTCCGGGTCTCTCTCAGCGACGTCGGCGATGAAGAAGAAGAAGTCGTCGGCCTCCCAGTCGAACCCGAGGGTGTACAGGCCCCAGAGGGCGAAGGTGGAGTCGCGGATCCAGCTGTAGCGGTAGTCCCAGTTCCGGTCCCCGCCCGGTGTCTCGGGCAGAGAGGTGGTCGCCGCCGCGATCAGCGCGCCGGTCGGGGCGAAGGTCAGGCCCTTGAGGGTGAGGGCGCTGCGTTCCAGGAAGCTGCGCCAGGGATGGTCGGGGAAGTTTCCTCGGGCAAGCCAGTGCTGCCAGTGGTGGGCCGTCCACACGAGCCGGTTGTACGCCTCCGCGAAGGTGTAGGGCGGCTCGTGAACGGTCCATGACAGCGCGCAGAAGCGCGTGTCTCCCTCTCGCAGCAGGGTGCGTGCCTTCGCCCGCGCCTTTTCGAAGCCCAGCCGCAGGTCAGTGGTGAGCTTGAGTTCCAGGGTCTCCCCGTCCGCACGGGCGACGCCCTGGTGATAGCCCCGGTCCGTGTAGTCCCATTGGGCCGGTTTACGGCCGTAGTCGAACACCGGCTCACAGTCGAGCGTGACCTGCACTTCTCCGCTGACGCAACGCACCGTGCGCAGCAGCACGTGGCTGGCGTCGTAGTCGGTCGGTGCCCTCCTGTGCGTGTGGGAGAGCTCGTCCTCGTGATGCCACGGCCCCATGAGCAGCAGATCTCGCACGATGATCCAGCCGGTCGGCGTACCCCAGCTCGTCTCCAGCACCATGGTGCCCGGCAGGTACCGGCGCGCGGCCGGCACCGTGAGGTCGGCGGGGCCGAGCCGGAATCCCCCGGCGTCCCGGTCCAAGATGGCGGCGAACACGCTGGGCGAATCCATCCGGGGCAGGCACAGCCACTCGACGTTCCCGCTCGACGCGACCAGAGCGGTGGCCTCGCAGTCGGACAAGAAGCCGTAGTCCCCGATAGGTGGAAAAGGAGAGGAGCCGGAGAACATGCCTCTCGGTGGATCCATCGTCATGCGTTGACCTGCCTTCCCCGGATCTCGTCCAGGCAAACTCGCCGAGGGCGCGAGCGGCGGCCGGGGAGCATCCCCGCACACCGGCGAAACGGACTTCAGAGCATGATGCGACGGCAGAAGCGTGGACCTCCGTGGCCCGACGATCCGTGCCCGGTAAGACCGGCGACGATCGTCATATGACCACTCTAGGCACGAAGCCGCAGGTAAGGAAGGCGTAGCCTGGCAGAAAGCCGGCCTGCAGGGAGGTCCGCGATGCAGATGATCAAGCTTCCGTCCGGCGACGAAGTCTTGGCCCTCGGCATGGGAACCTGGCACATGGGCGAGATCCCCTCATTCAGGCAAGAGGAGATCGCGGCGCTGCGCCTGGGATTGAAACTGGGCGTGACACTGATCGACACCGCCGAGATGTACGGTTTCGGCAAGACCGAGGAGCTTGTCGGCGAAGCGATCACCGGCCACCGCGACCAGGTTTTCCTGATCAGCAAGGTGATGCCCCAGCACGCGACGTTCGACGGCACTATCTCCGCCTGCGAGGGCAGCCTGCGGCGTCTCGGAACCGACCGGATCGATCTCTACATGTTGCACTGGCGAGAGTCCGTACCGTTGGAGGTCACTCTGGCGGCCTTCGAGGAACTGGTGCAGCAGGGGAAGATCCGCAGCTGGGGCGTGAGCAACTTCGACGTGCCGGACATGGAGGAGCTCGCAACCCTTCCCGGCGGGAAGGCCGTGCAGACCGACCAGGTGCTCTACAACCTCATGCGGCGCGGCATCGAATACGACCTGCTGCCCTGGTGCCGTGAACGCGACGTCCCGATCATGGCCTACATGCCGATCGAGCAGGGCCGGATGCTCACCAATGGCACGCTCATAGACGTGGCGATCCGGCATGACGCGACCCCGGCCCAGGTCGCACTCGCCTGGGTGATACGGCACGGGGACGTCATCGTCATTCCCACGGAGGGAAAGCGGGAACACATCGAGCAGGATCGGGCGGCACTCTCGCTCCAGCTCACCGCAGAAGATCTCAACATGCTGGACGCGACTTTCCCGCCGCCGCTGGGCAAACGACCGCTTGAGGTGTTTTGACACCCCGGCGAGCGTTCCGCCTCCCGGCACCCCCGGCGGACGTCCCGCCTCCCCGGCACCCCACACGAACGTCCCCGGCGAGCGTCCCGCCTCCCCGGCACCCCACACGGACGTCCCCGGCGAGCGTTCCGCGCCCCCGTGCTTCCCTCACCTCGGACTGTCTCGGCGTACGGCCTCATCAGGCCCTCTTCATCAGGGCCTCTCCTCAGGTGGGGGACGTGGCCATCTCCTGGAACTCGCCCGGAAGCTGTGACATGACATGGTCGAAGACCTCGTCGGTGAGCGTCTCGCGCAACGTCGTCAGAACGGCCCGGACCCCGTTGGTGGCCTCCTGCTCGGTCAGCCCGGTGCGCCTGCTCACCCCCATGACGAGATCATGAAGCCCGAACTGTTCGCCCCTTCCCTCTATGCGAACCGATTCCCGCAGGGAGTCCGGCAGTTGCGCCGCGAGGTGATGAGCCTCTCCCTGGCTCAGCCGTTCTCCCAGCTTCTCCAACGTCGCGCGGGTGACATCCGCCGCTTCCTCGCGCGACAGGACCGCACGCTCCGCCACCGTCCGGACGAACTCCTTGTACCCCACAGCGGTCTCCTCCCCCTTGACCGGTTAGCCTTCCCGGTCGGTGCGGGAAACGAACGTCCGGAGCCGGTTCAGGAAGCATCCGTGGGTGTCTCATGGGCAGGCGTCCGCCGTACCACGGTGGCGGGGACGGACGACTGCTCCCGGCCGGTCAGCGGGTCGCGGCCTGCACGGTGTGCCGCAGGAGCAGCGCGGTGGTCACCGGCCCCACGCCACCGGGCACAGGGGTGATCGCCGCCGCCCGTTCGAGCGCCGACGACGCGTCCACGTCGCCGACCAGATCACCGCTGTCGGTGGGATTGGTGCCCACGTCCACGACGACCGCGCCCGGCTTGACGTGCTCACCGGTGATCAGCCCGGCGCGCCCCACCGCGGCGACGAGGACATCGCCCTGAGCGGTGACGGCCGCCAGATCGCGGGTGCGGGAGTGGCAGATCGTCACCGTCGCGTGGCGGTCCAGCAACAGGTGGGCCGCGGGTTTGCCCACGACCGTGGATCGGCCCACCACGACGGCGTGACGACCGTGCAGATCAACCTTGTGGTGGTCGAGGATCGCCACCACCGCCTCGGCCGTGGCCGGGGCGAACGCGGTGAGCCCGGCGGCCAGGCGCCCGAGGCTGAGCGGGTTGGCGCCGTCGACGTCCTTGTCCGGGGAGATCGCCGAGGCCAGGTCCTCCAGTGCGGCACCACCCGGCAACGGCGTCTGCAGGATGATGCCGTGCGTCCGCTCGTCGGCGCTCAGCTCGGCCAGGGTCGTCCGGATCGCGTCCGCTGACGCGTCCGCCCCCAGATCGACGATGTCGCAGACGATGCCGACCTTCTCCGCCGCCCTGGCTATCGAGCGGACGTACCAGGCACTCGACTCGTCGGCGGTGGCGACGACGACGGCCAGCTTCGGCTGCGTCCCGGCCGCGGCCAGTTTCGCCGCCCTGTCCGCGGTCTCGGCGCGGATCTCCGCCGCGAGCTCCTTGCCCGACATGATGCTCGCGCTCACCTGGCGATCTCCTTGCGCACCGCCGCCGTCACCTGGTCGGCGCGGGCCGCGATGTCGTCGACCTTGGCCGTCCCGGCGACGAGTTCACCCCGGATCCGCTCGTCCTTGATCCCGCCGAGGTTGATCTCGACGTTGACCCGGGCGGTCGTCGCCGCGGCCCGGGCCGCCTCCGCGGCGGCGGCCACATCGGTGATGACGTTGCGGTTGCCGATCGGCAGCAGCCGCTCGGCGAGCTCCACCACCAGACCCGCGACCTCGATGACCCGCACAGGAGGCCTGGCCGCGTCGACGAGAGCCGTCGCGATGGCCTCCGACCGGGCCGCCTTCTCCTCCTCGGTGGCCTTGGGAAGCCTGTAGGCGTCGGTGACGGCGGTGAACGCCGCCGCGTCGTCTTCGGCCAGCTGGAGGGCACCGCCCCGGAGCTCGTCGGCCCTGGCGAGAATCAGGTTGACCGCCGTCTCGTGCTGGGCGTATTTCTCGCCGGTGCTGTAGCGGGCGACCATGCCCACCAGAGCCGCGGCCTGTGCGGCGTGCAGGGCCGCCGATGCGCCCCCGCCCGGCGCCGGCACGCGGTCGGCCAGCCGTTCCAAGAAGTCGCTGATCTTCTCATCACGCATGAGCGCTCGTCCTCCGGCTCGGTGAAGGTCCCGGCACCTGTCGGAATCCTCCCACAGCCGGTTTCACGCAAGGCGTCGACCCGCTGCCCCCCGCCCCGAACCGGCTGCTCCCCCGAGCCGCCGACCACCCGGATGAGGAAGAGCCCATCGGCCACGCCGACCGCCGTCACGGCGTCGGAGGCATCTGGCGGCGCCTGTTCTCGGTCAGGGCGAGCAGCCTGTCGACCAGCGCCCGCGCGTGCTCGACGCCGACCGGCCGGTTGAAGAAGGACAGGTGGAAATAGAGCGGCGCCTGAACGATCTCCATCAGTTCCAGCAGGGTGGGCGGGTTCTCCCCGCGGTCCCTGGCGCGATCGAGCATGGCCTGGATCTGTACGCCCCGCTCAAGAAGGTAGATCTCCCGCTGGGACGCCTCTCCCCCGGTATGCGTGCTGATCATGGCGGCGCGCAGGAAGACGGCACCCATGGGGCCGGCCACGTCTTCGGCCATCTGGACCGTGTAGGCCTCAAGGTCGCCTCGGAGCGTCCCGGTGTCGGGGACCGGCGACGAGCGCGACAACCGTTCGGTGACCACGTCGTCGATCAGCGCCGTCAGGTTGCCCCAGCGCCGGTAGATCGTCGTCTGATGGACACCGGACCGCTCGGCTACCAGCGCGACGTTCAGATCGCCCCAGCCCTCCTCGCCGAGCAGATCGATGACGGCCTGGTGCACCGCCGCGCGGACACGGGCGCTGCGGCCTCCGGGACGGCGGGCGGGCTCTGCTGCTCCCATACCCCCACCCTAACGCAGCAAATCTTGCTTTAAGCCTTCTCGCGTTCTACGCTCCCCTTGAAGCAAGAAAACTTGCGTTAAGAGGAAGCCGTACACGCGCCTTCCTCCGAGCACGGTGCTCTACCGATCCTGGGCCGTCTCTCCGGTGACGGCCGCACTTCACGACCCGTGATCAGGACACATGACGGCTTCGGCGGCAGCGCCGAAAAGAAACACTTCGGGAGCACAAGATGGGCCACCCCGGCAAAGGCGGAATCGTCTCGATAGTGCTGTGGGACGTCATGCCGGTGATCGCCACGTATTACGGATGCCGCGCCCTGGGCGTGAGCGAGTACGCCGCCCTGCTGGCGGCGGCGAGCGTCGGGTTTCTGCGCGTCGCCTATGTCGCCCTGCGGCAGCGCCGTTTCGATGGCTTCGCCGCTTTCATGGGCCTCGTCTTCGGCATGGGACTCGCTCTCTCCTTCTTGACCGGAGACGAGAAGTTCCTGCTGGCCGTCAAGTCCGTCACCACCTCGGTCGCCGGCCTGGTCTTCCTCGGCACCTGCGTCGCGGGCCGCCCCGCGGCCTTCGCCGTGGCCAAGCGTTTCGGCGCCGAGAACGAGGAAACGGCCCAGCGCTGGGACGTCCTCTACGCGACGGAGCCGGCGTTTCGCCGCATCTATCTGGTGATGACCCTGGTGTGGGGCTTCGCGCTCCTGGTCGAGTCGGCCGCCCGTCTCCCGCTGATCTACCTGCTGCCGACCGATGTCATGGCCGGCCTGTCATCGCTTCTCCTCGTGGGAACCATCGGGCTGCTCGCCCTGTGGAGCGCCTGGTACGGCAAGCGCGGCGAGCAGGCGACGACGCGACTCCCGGCTTCGGAGCCGACCGGCATTTCGTGAGCACGGCACACTCGCGACGCGCTCACGGAAGAAGCGCTCACGGAAAAGGGAATCAGCCGACCTGGGGAATCAGCCGACCTCAAACCGGGCGATCTCCTCGGCGCTCAGAACCAGCTCGGCGGCCGCCGCGGAGTCACGGATCGTCTCGGGGCGGCTGGCACCCGGGATGGGGATGACGACCTGAGACCTGGCGAGCATCCAGGCGAGGCAGACCCGCTGCGGGCTCACCCCGTGGTCCCGCGCGACCTCGTGGAACGCCGCGTGGGCCTGGCCCAGCTCACCGGCCTTGGAGATGCCGCCGAGCGGGCTCCACGGCAGGAAGGCGATGCCCATCTCCTCGCACAGGCGCAGCTCGGGCTCGCTGTCGCGGAAGACCGGCGAGAACTCGTTCTGCACGGAGACCAGTCGGCCGCCGAGAACCTCGTCGGCCTGGCGGATCTGCTCGACGTTCGCGTTCGAGATGCCGGCCATGCGGATCTTTCCTTCGTCGAGCAGCTCGCGAATGGCACCGACGGACTCGGCGAACGGGACGTTCGGGTCAGGGTGATGAAGCTGGTACAGCCCGATCGCGTCGACGCCGAGCCGCTTGAGCGACTCGTCACAGGCTCGCTTGAGGTGCTCCGGAGTGCCGGTGATCGTCCACGAGCCGTCGCCCGGCCGCCCCCGCCCGCCCTTGGTCGCGACGAGGACCGACGAGGTGTCGCCGCCGTAACCGGCCAGCGCTCGCGCGATGAGCTCCTCGTTGTGGCCGATCTCGCCCGCGTGCCAGTGGTAGGAGTCGGCCGTGTCGATGAGCGTCACCCCGGCGTCGAGCGCGGCGTGGATCGTGGCGATCGCCCGGCTCTCGTCGGGCCGTCCCTCGATGGACAGGGGCATGCCTCCCAGGCCGATCGCGCTGACCTGGACATCGCCGATGCGGCGAGCGTTCATGAGAGAAGTCCTTTTAGGTATTTATCTGGTTATTTCGGTTATTTCGGGCTTATCTTCCCGCACCGCCACGCACCGCGACCGCCTCGGCGACGACGCCGGGGAACCAGTCCATGGTGTTTGAGAACGTGAACCCCAGCCGACCGGCCAGGGTGTTGTCCATGCCGTAGTAGTGCTCGAACGAGAACGGCGACACCTCGGCGTCCTCACCGCCGCCGGAATCCACCGTCCGGTAGATCGGCTGCGCCGTACCGTGTGCCGCGATCTGCGCGCAGATGTCGGTGACATCGAGCTCGCCGTGTGAGCAGGCGTTGACGGCCCCGACGAAATCAGATCCCGCCGCCCAGAACAAGAAGTCAGCGATCTCCCGCTCGTGGATGAACGTCGAAGGCCGGCTCTCGCGATGGACGACGATCTCCCCGCCTGTCAGGATCCGCTGGACGTAGTGGTCCAGCCGGCCGGTGAAGTCGTCGGCCCCGCCGCCCAGGACATGGGCGCAACGGACGGCGGCGAACGGAAACACCGCCCCTTGGGCCAGGACCGCTTCCGCCTGACGCTTGCCCTCGCCGTAATGGCGTTCGAGGAAACGCGGATCGCGCCACGGCAGATCGGTCCGCACCGGCCAGAGCTTCGGATCGACGGCCTCCTCGGTCACCGGGGTGCCCGGCGAGGCGGGAGGGATCCCATCGGAGCCGGCGGGGCCGTACACCTCGATGGTCGAGGTCATGACATAGCGCCGGGTGCGGTCACGGAAGAGGCGCTGCGCGGCGGCAGCCTGCAACGGCGTGTAGCAGACCTGGTCGATGACCACGTCGAAGGCGCGATCCGCGAGCGCCCTCTCGAACCCCTCCTCGTCGTCGCGGTCGGCGATGAGATGGGTGATGCCCGGCGGCGGTGACGACGAGCCGCGGTTGACGACCGTGACATCGATGCCGGCATCACGCAGCAGCACGATCAGGCGCTTCCCGAAGTAGCGGCTGCCACCGATGATGCATACGTCTTTCATGCGCCTTCTCCCACGACTGAGGGCCCCCGAACGGGCTCACCGGGCGGGCGAACCCTGCCGACGGGTATATAAGTGTCACGGAGGCAGACCGGGATCTGAAGGGGAATTCATGGGAGATTCAACGTCTGCACCGAAAGTTTCACGGCATCTGCCGGGGTTCACCAACGATCCCTCAGCCGAGCTCGACTCCATCGACACGCAGCTGCTTGAGCTGGTTCAGACGGAAGGCAGGATCACGCTGAGCGAGCTCGGTCGGCGAGTACGGCTGAGCCCGGCGGCCGTGGCCGAGCGGATCCGCCGGCTGGAGGGCAACGGGACGATAACCGGATACGCGGCACTCGTGGCACCGGCCCGTCTCGGCTACGGGCTCCTGGCCTTCGTCAGGGTCAACCCGCATGGCGGCTTCACCCTGCGCCACCCCCGGACCCAGGAGCTGATCGCGCGGCCCGAGGTCCTGGAGGTGCATCACGTGGTCGGCGAGGACTGCTGGATCCTCAAGGTCGCCGTCGGCGACACCGGCCACTTGGAGGAGTTGCTCGAACAGATCTCAGCCCTCGGCCGCACCACGACCTCGATCGTGATGTCGTCCCCGGTCGAGCGCAAGGTGATCATGCCGATCGGTCGCGATCGATCCGGGCATCCCTGACACCACCCCCTGGGTGACCACGCGGCCGGGGCGTCGCCGTGGAGCCCGAGATCACGGCCACCGGGGCCACCGACACCGGCCCGCTCCGAGCCGGCCTTTGACTGGAGCGCGTCTCCCCGGACCGACCCTTGGCCGGAGCGCGTCTCCCTGGACCGGCCTTTGACTGGAGCGCGTCTCCCCGGACCGACCCTTGGCCGGAGCGCGTCTCCCTGGACCGGCCTTTGACTGGAGCGCGTCTCCCCGGACCGACCCTTGGCCGGAGCGCGTCTCCCTGGACCGGCCTTTGACTGGAGCGCGTCTCCCCGGGCGAGCCGGTCGAGATCATCCTCCCGCTCGGCACGAGAACGCCCCGCGCACCCTGCGGAATCGGAGCCTGTGGCCCTTCTGACGATCAGCTACTCCGCTATCCCAACTGTCGACATAGAGATAAATATAGGATAAAGGCCACTAAGTCCCAGTTTGTCGCTCTACATCCACGGATATCAAGACTGCGAGGGATGAATCACCAAATTGGTGATCATTCCAGGCATTTTCCAACCACTCTGGAAATGCCTGAGCGGAGCATCGGATCCTTTCGGGGGGAAAACGCAAATGCCTAGTCTCAAGAGTGTCTTCGCGGGGCTCGTAGTCAGCACGGCACTGGCCGGCGGCATCGTCGGCCTGGGTGCGGCGACCACCACGACCGCTGCCAACGCCGGCGTGACTCCGACGACCTCCGTCGGCTTCCAGGCCTGGGGTGGCTGCGGCGGCTGGGGTGGTTGCGGTGGTTGCGGCCACCGCTGTGGCCGCAACCGGGTCAAGGTGAGGGTCTTCAACGTCAACAACAACAACCTGCGCAACTTCCAGACCCAGCACCAGAAGAAATCGAAGGGCGACGGCTGGGACTGGGACGACTGACGGAAACGGGGCTCTCGGCGGCCGGCCTTGACGGCAGAGAGCCCCCTCCGGGCGCCTTCCGGGCGCCAGACGATCGTCGGATCCCAGGTCACGCCCCAGGTTGAGCACGACGCGTAACCAGATCCGCGGTTGTGACGAGCTCTAAGCCCATGGCGGAGGGCCAGGTGCCCGTGTCCCCGAGATCACGGTCTTCGCGGGAAGACAGTGGTCGCACAGGGGACACGGGCACTTCGAAACTCCCGTGCCCGGCCGAGCGAACCAGATTATCCGCGAAACTCCCCCAACGAGGACTCCACCGGTTTTCGGGCCGCGGATCCCGCACCGGGCCTTTTCCATTTCGCCTCGCAAACCCAGGGCAGCGGAATCACCTTGACGAATTGACCTGCGCGAAGGCGGGACATGGTCCGGTAAGTTGCACTTCATGAACATTGCCATTACCGGTGGATTTGTCGTACCAGTTGACGGCGAGCCGATCGACGGCGGTACCGTGCTGATCCAGAGCGGCAAGATCGTGGCGGTCGCCCCCGACGCCGAGGTCGACGTTCCCTCCGGCGTCACGACGGTCGACGCGGGCGGCTCGTGGGTGCTGCCCGGGTTCGTCGAGGCGCACGGTCATCTCGGCGTCCATGAGGAGGCCGAAGGCTGGGCGGGCCAGGACACCAACGAGATGACCGATCCCAACGGTGCCCGGCTGCGCGCCCTCGACGCGATCAACCCTGCCGACCTGGGTTTCGCCGACGCCCTGTCCGGTGGCGTCACCACCGCCGTCATCAAGCCCGGTTCGGGCAACCCCATCGGCGGGCAGACGGTCGCGGTCAAGTGCTGGGGCCGTACGGTCGACGACATGCTGGTCCGTGAGCCGGTGAGCGTGAAGAGCGCGCTGGGCGAGAACCCCAAACGGGTCTACGGCGACCAGAAGAAGCTGCCCTCCACCCGGCAGGGCGTGGCCGCCGTGATCCGCGACGCGTTCGTCAGGGCGCAGGACTACAAGGCCAGGCGGGAGCACGCCAAGGCCGAGGACAAGCCGTTCGACCGCGACGGCACGCTGGAGATCCTCGTCCGGGTGCTCGACGGCGAGCTGCCCTGGTGCCAGCACACGCACAGGGCCGACGACATCGCCACCGCCCTCAGGCTGGCCGACGAGTTCGGCTACCGCGTGGTGATCAACCATGGCACCGAGGGATACCTGCTCGCCGACGTGCTCGCGGAGAAGGGCGTTCCGGTGATCATCGGCCCGCTGTTCACCAGCAGGTCGAAGGTGGAGCTGCGCCAGCGGTCACTGCGCAACCCCGGCATCCTGGCCCGCGCCGGCGTCGAGCTGGCGATCACCACCGACCACCCGGTCGTGCCGATCCACTTCCTCGTGCACCAGGCGACGCTCGCGGTCAAGGAAGGACTGGACCCCACGGTCGCGCTGCGCTCGATCACGCTGAACCCGGCCAGGATCATGGGCCTGGACGACCGGGTGGGAGCGCTCAGACCGGGACTGGACGGCGATGTCGTCATCTGGTCGGGCGACCCGCTCGACATCATGAGCCGCGCGCTCCGGGTGTTCATCGAGGGCCGCGAGGTCTACAGCTTCTCGGCGGAAAAGGGCGAGGGCGAGGTCGCCGACCCCTACTACCGCGAGGCCTGATCTGTGACTGCCGCGGGATCCGGGACCCGTACTGCCACGGGTTCCGGGATCCCGTACTTCTGCAGACTCCCGGAGCCCGTACCGCCGCAGGGATCCGGCCTGGATCCCGCAGGGAGCCGCCCAGAGGACGACTCCCTTCCCGCAGGCTTCAGGTCGCCGGTGCGAGACGGCCGGAACCGCCTCTTGGGAGAGGCCGTATCCGTTCCGGCGACGAGATCAGAGCTGGCCGCTCTCGATCGCCTGCTTGAGGGCCGCCTGCGTCGCCTCGTGGGAGGCGACGCCGTTCGCGACGGCGAAGTCGATCAGCGAGTTGTCGGCGTCGAAGGTGAGGTGCTCGGTGACCTCGGTCTTCCCGCCGCCCAGATCGGCGAAGACGATCTTCTGGTGCGTGACGACGCCGGGCATCGACCAGGTGTCCGTCTCGTACTTGAGACCGGCGAGGTCGATGCGCTGCTGCGCGTGCGTCTTGAGGGTGACGATCGTGCCCTGGTAGGGGATCTCCTCGATGGCCGTGAAGTTGATGTAGCGCTTGCCGTCCTGGGACCAGTCCTTGTGGGTGACGACCCGCTTCAGGAACGAATGCATGCCGATGTGGTTGTTGATGTTCGAATACGCGGGGAACACCCGCCCCACCGGGGCGTCGATCTCGATCGAGATCTCAGCCTTCTCCCGGCTCAGCCCTGACCCCGGCAGGGGAGGCGGCGCGGAGTCGTAGAACTTGTAGGTGTCCCACGTGGCCTGCCACTCGGCGGCGAGTTCGACGTCACTCTGGGAGGTGTCGGCACGCGCGGCGCCGGAGAAGGCGGTGAGGAGGAAGGCGGCAGCGAACAGCTGGGCCGAGAGAAGTCGGAAGAGCTTCTTCACGTGTACCTCAAGGAGAGAAAGTAGGTGCGAGTGATCTTCTATCGCATCCAGTCGTAATTGAGAACACTTCGCGCAGAAGAGATAAGGCAGGCGCCGCGGCACGATCAGGGGAGTCGCAGGAGGGGCGCCGGCGGGGCTCGGCGTGCGGTTGTGGTGATGGTGAAGGCCGCCGTCGGCGTTCAGCGGGGAACGACCTGTGCGTGGACACCGGGCAAGTCGTCGAACGCGGCAGATGAGTCCATCGTGATCACGACTCTCGCGGTGGCGGCGGCCGTCGCGGCGATCAGCAGGTCGGTTGAGGGCCGGTATTCACGAACCGGCCCTCAACACCCTTCGTTGATGGACGGGCGACATTCAGGCGTAGGAGCCACCGGTCAGTTCCGTGGTGACGTACGGCCGGCTCGGCCGCCACCCCAGCTCGTCCCACGCCCGCCTGCCGGAGACGGTCTGGTCCAGAGCCAGCGCCTGGGCGAACGGCAGACCCAGCGTCTCGGCGGCCTGCTCGACCGGCCACGACTCGGCCCGGCCGGTTCCGCCCGCGGCCAGGTCGGCCGCCGCGGCCAAAGCGGCGGTCGGCACCGCCTCCAGCGCGATGCCGTGCAGCACGCTGCCCGCGGAGCCCTTCTCCAGCACCAGCCCGTACAGCGCGGCCAGGTCGTCCACGTGCACCATCGGCCAGCGTGTCCCCGCCGAACCCACATAACGCCCACGGCCGTGCTCCCGGGCCCAGGCCACCATCAACGCGGGAATGCCGCCGCCGTTGCCGTAGGCGATCCCCGGCCGGATCACCGCGGAGCGCACGTCCTCCGACGCCGCGGCCAGCACCCGCTGCTCGATCCGCGGGCGGTATCCCACGATGTCGATCGCGTTCGTCACCGAGCCCTCGTCCGCGGCCCGGTCGCCCGTCGCACCCCGCACCCACACACCGCTGGTGTAGACGAACGCCCACCCGGTTCCCCGCAGCCGATCCAGCAGGGCGTCCACCGCGGCGGCGTCCACCGCCTCCTTGCCGGTCGGTGTCGCGATGTTCAGCACCGCGTCGATGTCATCCGTCACCGCGGCGCGCAACGAGCCGGGGTCGGACAGATCGCCCACCCGCGCCTCCGCCTCGGCCGCCACAGGATCGCCGGCCTGCACGAACGGCACCACCTCGTGGCCGTCATGCCGCAGCCGCCGCACCGCGGCCGAACCGATGTAACCCGTCGCACCCAGCACGAGAACCTTCACGGGGACTCCCCCTTCGCGTCGTTGATCGAACGGAAGTGACGCTACGGACGGAGGGGGTTCCCCGAATCTGGCGAATGACCGGGTTCTATGCCAGGTCGAGCCGCGCCAGCGCGGCCCGTCCGGCCACGCCGAGCTTGGGATACACGTTGGACAGGTGGTAGCCGACGGTCCGCGGGCTGAGGAACAGCTGGGCGCCGATGTCCCGGTTCGTCATCCCGGTCGCGGCCAGCCGTATGACCTGCAACTCCTGTGCGGTCAGCCGGGCGGCGAGGTCCACCGTTCCCGGCGCGTGCACCGGGCTCGTGCCGGCGGCCCGCAGTTCGCTCCTGGCGCGGTCGATCCACGGCGTGGCACGCATCCGCTCAAACGACTCCAGCGCCGAGCCCAGCGCCTCGCGGGCGGCTCTGCGGCGCTTGGCACGCCGCAGCCACTCGCCGTGGAGCAGTTGCGTGCGCGCCCGCTCGAACGGACGGCCGTCCCCATTGCGGGCGGTCTCATTGTGGGCGGCCCCGTTGCGAGCGGTCCCGTCGTGGGCGGCCCCGTTGCGAGCGGTCCCATCGTGGGCGATCCCGTCGTGGGCGGCCCCGTCGTGGGCGGCCCCGTCGTGGGCGGCCCCGTCGTGGGCGGCCCCGTCGTGGGCGGCCCCGTCGTGGGCGGCCCCGTCGTGGGCGGCCAGTGCGGCCTCGAAGAGCGGCCCGGCCTCCTCGCCCGGCGCGAGCAGGGCGCGGCAGCGCAGCTCGACGGCCCGCGCCCAGGGTGTCCGGATGCTCTCCGCCCACTGCTGGAACCTGTCGCAGGCTTGGCGCGCCTCGGCGGCCCTGCCCAGCCTGGCCGCCGCCTCCACCTGCTCCGGCAGGCTGTGGAGGGCGATCACGGTGTGCCGGTCGGCGCCGGTGGTGACACCGGCGAGCCGGTGCAGCGCGCTCTCGTGCCGGCCGAGACCCAGATCGAGCAGGCCCAGAGCGTACGCGTGCCAGGTCGGGTTCGGCGGGATGCCGTGCGACAGGTCCTCACCAACGGGCCGGCGGCAGCCGTGTTCGTCGCCCGTGAGTGCGGCGAGCACGGCGAGCACCGCGCTGAGCATCGCGACATAGTGATGCTGCCCGGTGTCGCGGGCTATCTCCAGTCCCTCCATGGCGGTCGCGTACGCGTCGCGGTGCCTGCCCAGGAACAGCCGGCAGCGCGCCAGCCGCAGCAGCACCCTGGGCAGCACGCCGAGCGCGCCCTGTTCGCGGCACTCCTGGTCCAGCGCGACGGCCTGCTCGTGCACGCTGTCGTAGTCGCCGAGCAGCATCTCCCAGCCCTGTAGCCGGGAGTGATCGAACAGGCTGCGGTCCCGGCGTGTGGCCGCGACGTGCCCGGCGAACTCCCGTAGCGCGGCGACGCCACCCCTCAGGTCACCCGTGGCGAGCCCGAACAGCCCGGCCGCGCCCCGGCGCAGGGCGCTGTCCCGCGTGTCCGGATCGGGCAGTCTGGCCGCGGTGTCCGCGGCGGCCGTGGCCGGGTTGGGCGTGTCCCAGGCCGCCGCCATCGCTTCAAAGACCATCATCGCGCCCACCGTGGAATCGAGCGTCACGACGTCCCGTGCCGCGTCGACGAGCAGCCAGCGAGCCACCTCGGGCCGCCCCTTGGCGTGTTCCAGGCCGGCACGGATCAAGGCCAGGCGAGCCATCTGTGACGGGTCACGCACGTGTGCCGCCGCGGAGTCCGCAAGCGCGGCGGCGTGCTCGATCTGGCCGGCGTCGTGGGCGGCCAGCGCCGCGGCGGCCCGCGTCCCGACCGGCGGGCGCCGCCTCGGCGAGCGCCCGGTCCGCGGCCAGCTCGCTGAGCAGCGTGAGCGCGGCGGCGCCGACGAGGAAGCGGTCACCGCCCGAGCCCCCCGGCAGGTCGATCGCACCGCGCAGCGCCCGGGCCTGCCGGTCCGGTAGCCGGGGATCCGGCCGTCGTGCCACCAGACGTTCTTACCGCAGCTCAGGGTGGTCCGGAAGATCCCCATTCCGGCCCACTTGGAGCCCTCGCCGGTGTAGACGAGGTTGCTCTTCATCTCGTTGAGCCAGCTCGCCCCGGTCACGTACCCGGTCAGCAGATTCTTGTAGAAGAGGTTGAGTTCGGGGACGGTCGAGACCATCTGGCCGCCCGCCGCCCAGCGCGAGGCGTTCTGGCCGGTGGTCTCGACCCGGGTGGAGGTGTCGGGGTTCCACCAGTAGCCGCGCAGCCGTACTGACGAGAGCGCGGTGTCGGTGGGGACGGAGGTGCCGGTCAGCCCGAACGGGCCGATCAGGTCACGGCTCATCTGGTCGGGGTAGGACCGGCCGGTGACCCGTTCGATGATCATGCCGATGACCAGGTAGTTGCTGTTGGAGTAGGAGTAGCGGGAACCCGGCGTGAACAGCCGTGCGTGCCGGTTCACGATGTCCAGCAACTGCTGGTTGGTGAACCCCTGTGTCATCGTCGTCGCGAAGCCGGGCAGGTCGTCGGTGAAGTTGTACAGCCCGCTGGTGTGCTGGAGGAGATTCCGCAGGGTGATCTGGTCGCCGCCGGTCACGTTGGGCAGATACTGCGAGACGCGCGCGTCCAGCGAGACCTTCCCGGCGGCGGCGAGCCGCAGCAGCTCGGCGGCGGCGAAGGTCTTCGATACGCTCGCGACGCGCACCCGCGCGTCCATGCCGGAGACGTCGCCGTAGTACGCCTGGAACTTGCCGAGCGTTCCGTCCGACAGTTCGGCGATCGCCGAACCGCCGTTGAACCAGGCGGTGTGCAGCGCGGTGTTCTGGACCATGGCGCGGGCCTGGTCGGCGCCAGTCGTCTCCCGGGTCATGACGCCGACGAAGAGTGTCCGGCCGTTCTCGACGTACCCCTGTGCGCTGATCAGCCGGGCGCCCTTGCGCAGTGTCTTGAGGTTGAGCTCGTCATGGCCGAGGCCGTACCACCAGCCCGGCGCCGGACCGGAGGCGTTGCGCAACATGATCGCGTTGAAGGTGCCGTCGGCATTGCGGCCGGCGTCCACCAGCCGCGCGCCGTTCTGGTTCGCCAGGTTGTTGATCTGGACGTCGCTGCCGCCCAGCCACCACCAGAACTGCTGCGAGCTCCAGCCCGTCATCAGCAGGTCGTACCAGCGGGCGCCGCCGCCGGCGTCGAACGGCCGCAGCTTGACGGGCCGGGCGCCGGTGGCCTGCTGCTGCGCGGTCACGAACGAGGCGTCGCCGTAGTACCACCACCAGGGCCGCGCGCCGTCACCGGTGTTGTCGACCAGCGCGACGGCGAACCGCCAGCCGTCCGCGGTCCAGTAGCGGGCGACCGAGGCGGGCCGGGTGCCGGTGGAGTTCGCCAGGTCGACCACGCCCTGGTCGGTCAGCCCGTAGTAGAGCCCCCAGGACCGCACCCAGTAGGCGTTCGCGTTCTTGACGAGGGTGGCGGTGAAGGTGAGCTGCGTGCCGGGCTGGTGGGCGATGTCGCTGACCCGCGCGCCCTGGTTCTGCGCGTAGTCGTAGATCTGCTCGATCGTCCAGCCGTTGACGGTCCACCACTGCGTCGGCGCGGTGAGGTACTGGTCGTCCCCGTAGGACTCGTTGAACGCGGCGGCGGTGCCGGGCGTCGCGGTCGCCCGCGCCATGGCGCCCGTGCCGTCCTCGGTGCGCTGCGGCGCCTTCGTCGTGGGTTTCACCAGATGCCCGCCCGACCGGGTCTCACGGACGACGGGGGTCTTCGGCGCCGCCCCCGCCACGCGACCGTCCTGCTGCCCGACGACGACACCGGGCGGGGGTTCGGGGGCGGCCTGGACGGGCGCCGCCAGGGCGAGCAGGAACAGGGGTATCACCAGCAGGGACAGCAGTCGTCGGCCCACAGGACGCACACCTCTCTCGGAGTTGATCACTGACATGATCAACTAAAGCGTGTGCTTGTTCAATCCCTGTCGATTGCCGAACGATCGAGGGGGCCGGCCTGCCGTTTCGAGCCTGATCCGCCGCGCCCCCAGATCGCCTCGGCATGATCGTCGGCCGAAGCGGCGAGATCTGCGGAGGCTTGTCCATGCCAGTTATTTTAGTCTATCCTGAAATTACTAGCATTATGGCTGTCGTTAGGGTGATCGCATGATTTCGCAGAGCGGTCCAGACCGCGAGCAGGTGCTCGACTGGGTCGAGCGGGTGGCGACCTTCGTCTCGGAGGAGTGGGGGCTGGCCCCGATCACCGGTCGCATCCTCGGCTGGCTCATAGCCTGCGACCCGCCGGAGCAGACCGCCGGCGAGATCGCCGACGCCATCGGCGCGAGCCGGGCGTCGCTGACGGCGAACATGCAGCTCCTGACGTCCGTCCGTCTGGTACGCAGGTTCCGCAAGGCAGGTGAGCGGAACGTCTACTACCAGATCGAGGACGACGCCTGGTCCAAGGTCCTGCAGCAGAAGCTGGCCGCGTTCATCGCCTTCGACCGGCTGGCCGAGGAGGGCCTGAAACTGGGGTGGAAGGACGAGACGCAAACCGGGCGCATCCGCTCGGCCAGGACGTCCATCGCCGCCCTGGCCGCCGTTCTCGACCAGGTCAACGCCACGGGCAGCTGAATCCCGGCACGCCTTCTCGGCCCGGCATCCGCCGCGCCGAGGCCCTGGCATGCCGTAAAACTCTCCCAAGGGGATTGCCTCATGAACGATTTGATCTCGGTTTCCGGTCTCATCAAGTCCTACGGCGCGACGCGCGCACTCGACGGATTCGATCTGACCGTCCGCGCCGGCGAAGTGCACGGTTTCCTCGGCCCGAACGGCGCGGGAAAGTCCACCACGATCCGCATCCTGCTCGGTCTCGTCCGCGCTGACTCCGGCAGCGTGCGGCTGTTCGGCGGCGACCCGTGGCGTCACGCGAGCGAGCTGCACCACCGCCTGGCCTACGTGCCGGGTGATGTGACACTGTGGCCCACGCTCACCGGAGGCGAGGTGATCGACCTGCTCGGGCAGTCCAGGGGTGGGCTCGACGCCCGCCGCCGCACGCAGTTGCTGGAGCGATTCGAGCTCGACCCCCGCAAGAAGTGCCGGACCTACTCCAAGGGAAACCGGCAGAAGGTCGCCCTGGTGGCCGCATTCGCCTCCCATGCCGAGCTGCTCATCCTCGATGAGCCCACCTCAGGGCTTGACCCGCTGATGGAGGCGGTGTTCAAGGCGTGCGTCGCAGAGGAGAAGCGGGCAGGCCGTACCGTCCTGCTGTCCAGCCACATCTTGTCCGAGGTCGAGACCCTCTGCGACCGGGTGAGCATCATCCGCGCCGGACGGACCGTGGAATCGGGCACGCTGGCCGAGCTGCGCCACCTCACCCGCACGTCGGTCACCGCCGAGCTGGCCGGATCGCCGGAGCCTCTCCACGGCCTGCCCGGCGTGCACGCGATGCGGGTGGAGGATGGCCGGGTCACCTGCCAGGTCGATGCCGAGGCGCTGGACGCGCTGCTCGCCCACCTGTCAGACATCGGCGTACGCGCTCTGACCTGCAGTCCGCCGAGCCTGGAGGAGTTGTTCCTGCGCCACTACGAGACCGTGGGGGCCGCGCGATGACCGGCACAGGTCTGCTGCTGAGACTGGTCGTCCGCGCGGAGAGGGTCCGCTCGCTGGTGTGGATCCTCCTCATCGTCCTGCTCGGTGCTGGACTGATCAGCTACATCAACGGCTACTTTCCCACCTGGCGGGATCTGCGTGCCTACGCGGAGGTGATCTCCGCCAACCCCATCTTCCTGGGCCTTGGCGGACCGGTGGACGAGCCGTCCATCGGGGCGATGGCGGCCTGGCGCAGCGGCGGGCTGCTGTACCTGCTGACCGCCTGGATGGCCATGACCATCGTCATCCGCCACACCAGGGCCGAGGAGGAAGCCGGACGCCAGGAGCTGCTGCTGGCCGGGACGGTCGGCCGGCACGCCCCGCTGACCGCTGCGCTGATCGTCGCGGCGAGCGCGTCCCTGCTCGCCGGGCTGCTCACCTCCTGCGTGCTCATCGCGATGGGCATCGAGACGGCGGGCTCCCTGGCGTACGGTGCGGCGATCGCCGCCGCCGGGCTGACGTTCAGCGCCGTGGCCGCGCTGGCTGCCCAGCTAGCCCAGAGCGGGCGGAACGCGACCGGTCTCGGCCTGCTCGCGCTCGGAGTGTCGTATCTGCTCCGCTACCTCGGTGACGCCTCAGGCCTGACGTGGCTCACCTGGTCGTCTCCGCTGGGATGGAGTCACCTCGTCCGGGCCTACACCGCCGACCGCTGGTGGACGCTCGCCGTATCCGCCGGAGCCACCGCGATCATCCTGGCGGTCGTGTACGGGCTGACCGCGCGCCGCGACCTGGGCGCGGGCCTTCTCCCGGTACGGCCGGGCCACGCGACGGGTCCCGGCCTGAAGGGCCCGTTCAGCCTGGCCTGGCGGCTGCAGCGGGGCATGCTGGCCATGTGGGCCGTCGGAGTGGCGGCGGCCGCGGCGCTGTTCGCGGGCCTCAGCGGCGTCGCCCCGCGCCTGGCGGACCAGCCTGGCCGAGTCCTGGAGGGGTTCATCCACCGGTACGGCGGGCCGTCGGGGAATCCCGTCGACGCCTATCTGCGGGTCATCATCCTGCTGCTGGCCTACACGATCGCGCTCTACCCCGTGCTGGCGACGCTCCGGCTGCACCAGGAGGAATACTCCGGCCGTGCCGAAGCCCTGCTGGCCACAGGGGTGAGCAGGGCCGGTTGGGCCGTCGCCCACCTGGTCGTGGCCGCCTCGGGGACGCTCGCGCTGCTGACGCTCGGCGGGTTCGTCACGGGGCTGATCTACTCGCTCCTCCTCGGCGATGTGGCCGTCGACCTGCCTCGGGTACTGCTCGGCACGCTGGGGCACGTGCCGGCCGCCTGGCTCGTCGGAGCGATCGCCGCATTCGCCGTCGGCGTGCTGCCACGGCTTTCCGTCGCGCTCTCCTGGGCGGCGTGGGGGACGGTGGTCGTGCTGGGCGACCTGCTCGGGCCGCTGATCGGCCTGTGGGGGTGGAGCCGGGCCGAGCCGTTCCACTACACGCCCAACACCGTCGCGGGAGCGCCGTTCACCGCGCTTCCCCAACTGGTCATCCTGGCGTTGACGGCGGTGCTCGCCGCCGCGGCGCTGACCCGGCTCAATCGCCGCGACTTCGGCTGACCGTCAGGCCGGGGCCGCGCGGGTGGCCCCGGCCTGCGATCGTGCTCGACGACCCCGTCCGGGTGACGGATTCGAAGGTCGCTTTCCCGGCGTCCTCCACATCGCACTCACGGATGCCGGTTCGCTGGGCTTTGCCGGTGTGCCCGTCCCGCTTATACAACGCCAGGCCGGCGGACGGGACCTTCACCGCGACCGCGACGTACTCGACCGCTGTACTTCATGACAGCTTCGCAACGACAGGCCCCGACGTGATCGATCCCGCCGCCTGGACACCCTCCGCGTAAAGGAGGTCGTGGGCGGCGGCCGACCGAGTCTGACGATTCTCCGGACACGTAGATCAGGTCACGGTACATTTCTGTAATTATGTAATTAGTTGTGAAGGAGTACGATGACGACAGCAATGGCTGACCTGCTGGCGCGGGCCCGGTTGCTCGACGGTGACCTGGCGCCTGGTCATCCGCTGAGCGAGACGGTGATCCGGCCTTTGGCCGCACTGGTCGGCGAACCCGAGGCGGATGTCACTGAGACCGGCCCGGTCGCGGATCGTGTGTGGGAGTTGGCCAAGGATGCGACCCGGCTGCGGGCCCAGCCGGGCGCACCGGAGGGTCTGATCGAGGCGACCGCGGCATTGCAGCACCTGGCCTGCCTGTTCGCCGAGGACGCCGACGAGTTGGCTGCCAGGATCGAGGAACTCAAGGGCATCCAGGGTGCGCTGGGAACGCGGATCGACGTGGCGGTCGACGGCCCCTACCTGGTCACCAACCCTGTGAAGATCACAAACTGGCTGGGCGAGCCGATTCAGACGTTCCCCCAGATGGCCCTGTGCCGGTGTGGCCAATCCGCCACCAAGCCCCTGTGTGACGGCAGCCATGCTCGTGCCGGGTTCAGCGGCGAAAAGGACCCCGCCCGAACGCCCGAACGGCGCGACGCCTACGAAGGCACGCAGGTCACCGTGGTGGACAACCGCGGGATATGCGCCCATTCGGGATTTTGCACCGACCGGCTCTCCAGTGTGTTCCGGCTGGGTGAGGAGCCGTTCGTGGCGCCCGACGGCGACCACGTGGACGAGGTCGTCAGGGCCGTGCGCGCCTGCCCGTCCGGTGCTCTCGGTTACGAGATCGAGGGCAGAAGGGGGTCCGATCTGGAGCGCGAACCGGCGATCGAGGTGTCCAAGGACGGCCCGTACCGGGTCACCGGTGGCATCCCGCTCGACGGTGACGACACCCGGGAGCACTACAGCCTGTGCCGGTGCGGCCACTCGCGCAACAAGCCGATCTGCAGTGGCATGCATTACTACGTGAACTTCGCCGACCCGCCGCTGTCCGAGGACCCCAACCTGTTCGAGTGGGCCGGTGGCCTGCCGGCACTGCGACGAATGACGTCGATCTTCTACCAGAAGTATGTTCCCCGGGATGAGCTGCTCGGGCCGCTGTTCGCGCGGATGTCTCCCGATCACCCCGAGCGCGTCGCCGCCTGGCTCGCCGAGACCTTCGGCGGGCCCAAGCTCTACACGGAGCAGTACGGTGGCTACGACCACATGGTCGCCGAACACGCCGGGAAAGCGCTGACCGAAGAGTGGCGCGCCCGCTGGGCCCAGCTCATCGCCAAAGCCGCCGACGACGCCGGCCTACCCACCGACGCCGAGTTCCGCGCCGCGTTCGTCGCCTATGTCGAATGGGGTTCCCGTATCGCGGTGGAGAACTCCCAGCCCGGCGCGACGCCGCCGCCGCACATGCCGGTGCCGCAATGGTGGTGGGTGTGCAATGCCAGGCCCGGCTCCCGCGTCTCCGCCCTGGCTCCTGCCGCCGAAAAGCCCGAGGTACGGCTGCCGCAGGCAGACGAGCCGGTCAGCTTCGCTGACCACATCAAGCCGCTGTTCCGCGAGATGGACCGCAGATCCATGAGCTTCGCCTTCGACCTGTGGTCGCACGCCGACGTCACGACACACGCCGACGCCATCCTCCTGCGCCTTCGCCAGGGCACCATGCCCTGCGACGGCGCCTGGCCCGCCGAACACCTGGACCTTTTCGCCCGCTGGATCGACGAAGGAACCCAGCCCTGAACCAGATCCTGCCCGAAGACATGAGCACGCCGTAGCCGGTGCCGGCCACCACGCGATCTTCAGGCGTCTTCGCACATTCCGAATGATCACGTGGTGGCCATCTTCACGCCACCTTGAAGCCCGGGACCGGTTCGGGCGTATGCGGGGGCAGGCACTGGCGGCACCCCTGGAGCACCTCTGCCCACCCTTATTGGAACCTGCGCTTACTGGAAGGAGCCCGGTTCCGTTAACAACCTCAAGGGTGCTCACCTCGCGCATCATGTGCAGGATGTACACCTTGCACGTATCGTGGAAGCATGACCAACAAGACCCTGGGCATCGTCGAGGCCCGCAGCAACCTTGGGCCGCTGGTGGCCCGCGCCGCTCACCGGGGCGAGGTCACCCATATCCGCCGTTCCGCCACCGAGCGCGCCGTTCTCATCTCCGAAGAGGACTACGAGGAGCTGCTACAGCTTCGCAAGGAGCGGGAGATCGGCAAGGTGCGCGAGGCGATCGCCGCCCACGAGCGGGGCGAGGTGCGCATGCACCGCTACGAAAGCGCGACCGACCTGTACGGCGACTTCGGTCTTCCCGCCCCCGGCGACCATTCTTGAAGCGGGCGCTCAATCTCGCCGACGCCGTCCGCGAGGCCCTCCGGCACACGGCGCCCAGCCTGCGCATCGCGATCCTCGACACGCTGCTCGACCTGACCGAGGAACCCGAACCACTGGGGGCCCGTCCTTACGGCGGCATCCCCGGTGCGGTCGAGCTGCGCACCGACACCTTCCGCGTTGTCTGCACTCATGGCGCCGACCACGTGTCAGTGTGGGTCCTGCAGATCAACACCTGACCGGCCACGGGGAGCATGACCATCGCGTTCTTGAACCACGAGGGCGGCACCGCCGCAGACGCCCAACCGGCTGGGGCGGTCAGGCACACCCCGCTGGGCGAGCTGCTCGCGCGTTCACCTCCGCGAGCGCCCGTGCCGCCTGCACTTCCTCCTCCGGCGGCACCCGAATCGCCGCGATCCCGTCCTCGGTAAGCACAACGCCGTCGTAACGTCCGTGACCTTTGTGAGGCTCGTCATGTCTGTACCGCGCGAGCGCGCCGACCTTCCCTACGCCGCTCACCTGGACCCGTTCGACGGGCGCCTGGCGCCTCAGGGCGAATACGACACCGTCGCCTTTCAAGGGCAGGAGTTCGAGCAGCAAGACGCCGGGAACGCACGCTTCATCGAGTGCGTGTTCTCCTCGGTGGTCTTCACCGGCGGCGGCTGCCCGCGGGCCCGCTTCAGCGATGTGTGGATGCACGCCGTACGCTGGGTGGGATCGGAGCTGGGCGAGAGCACCTGGCTGGATGCCGAGGTGATCAACGGTGCGTTCGCCGGTGTGCTGCTGAACGCTGCCACGCTGCGCCGCGTGACCTTCTTCGGCTGCAAGCTCGAAGGCGTCAACGCCCGCAGCGCGACGCTGCAGGAGGTGGCGTTCGTCGACTGCCTGCTGCGTGAGGTCGATCTGGCCGGTGCCACGCTGAACAGCGTCTCCTTTCCCGGATCGACCCTGGAACGGGTGCGGCTGGAGGGGGCGCAGCTGAGCAAGGTCGATCTGCGCGGTGCCACCGACCTGGACATCGCCGATGGTCATGCCGCGCTGAAGGGCGCGACGATCAACAGCACGCAGTTGCTGGGACTGGCCCCGGCCTTCGCCCGAACGCTGGGTGTGACGGTCAAGGACTCCTGAGGCGGCACTCGGGTGGGGAGGTTGCGCCGCTCGAGCCGCCGCCGAAGCCACGAGGCTTGGGCGATGCGATAGCCGGCGGCGGAGGACGAACCGGGAGCCGGAGAAAGTGAACCGCACGACACCGGCCTGCCGCGGAGCGCAGGCCGACGGTAGTGCCTACGCTTGGTCAACTTCTCGGCCGTGAACGGGCCGAGCTTGCAGCTCCTCACCATCGATGGCTTCGACGATTCAGGCCGCGTAAGGCAGCGTGACTCACTGCCCGGCATGGCCAGGCCATACCGCGTTGCGATGCCGACAGCGGATCACAGAGCCGTTCCCCGGCACGCCGGGTGCGTTCAATCCCGTCACCGCGTCACCACGTCACCACGTCACCACGTCACCAACAGTAACAACAAAACCAGCGATTACGGCGGCAGGTCCGCCCTGACGGACGTCCGCATCCTGGATGACAACCCCGAAGGCTTCAAAGCCACGGCGAAACTGGCCGAATGGGTGCGCAACGGGGTCGGCCCCGTCTTCGTCTCATGCGGCAACGAGATGGGCGTGACCCTCATCGTCACCCACGTCTGACGCCGGAGGGTGTCACGGACGAGGCGGACGCCGCCCTCCTGATCGGGGCCGCGCGGGGCGACGCCGAGGCGCTCACCAGGCTCTACGAGCGCTTCGGTGAGCGCCTGTACGCCTTCCTCCGCCGCCGGCTGACCACTTTTTGTTCTTTCCTCGACACCGCGCCAGGCCTCGCCGCTCGCAGGAGCGGGTCAAGATGTGGTGCCGGCTCACTCTCAGATCTTCAGGAAGGGGCCGCCAAGGCGGCCCCGGCAGGCTGGGCCCGCGCCCGGACTGGTTCAGACGTCCACGGAGCGCTTCCCGCTGGACCTGTCACCGCGCAGCATCGGGATAAGCACGGCGGCGACCGTCACGTGCATGAGCGCGAGCATCGCCTTCGTGCCCGCGGTAGCCTCGGCGGCCAGGAGCGGCAGGAAGGACAGCAGCAGCACCGCCACCGCCAGGATCGTCCAGGTGGTCCTGGCGCGGACGGTGAAGCGCTCCAGCAATGCCAACGATGCCCAGCCGAGCAGGGCGAACGTCAGCGAGAACCCAATGGTGAGGGGCAGGCCGATCGTCATGGGCGGCTGCCCGTTGCGCATGTCCACACGCAGGTCCACGCCGGCGGCGGGGGCGATCACGCCGATCACCGTGGCGGCGAGTACGGCGCCGCCCACGGCCAGCAGACGGCGCCTCATGCCGCGCTCCTGACCAGCCGCGCAGCGGTTTCCGCCGTCCGGCGGCCCTGGTGGCGGGCGGCTTCGAGCTCGACCTGGCCCGGTCTGTCACCCATGCCGGCGATGAAGGACGTGCCGTAGGGGTTGCCGTGCTGGAACTGGATGGGGTCGGTGTATCCGGGCGGGACGATGATTCCGCCCCAGTGGTAGAAGACGTTGCCAAGTGCCAGCAGGGTGCTTTCCTGTCCGCCGTGCGCGGTCGATCCGGCGGTGAACGCGCCGTAGACCTTGCCCGCAAGCCTGCCCTGGTGCCACAAGGGCCCGGTGCTGTCGATGAACTGCTTGAGCTGGGCGGCAGGGGTGCCGTACCTGGTGGGAGTGCCGAACACGACGGCGTCGGCCCACTCCAGGTCGTCGAGCGTGGCCTCGGGCACGTCGGCGGTTTGGTCGAGGTGTGCCTGCCAGGCGGGGTTGCCGGCGATGGCCTCGGCTGGTGCCGTCTCTGCGATCTTGCGGAGCCGTACTGAGGCAGCGGTCTTCCAGGCGCCTTCGACCACTGCTTGGGCAAGGGCGTGCAGCGTCCCTGTAGAGCTGTAGTAGATGACGGCGACATTGGCTGACATGTGAAACCTCTCTCGAACTTCACATCGTGTGCAGTTTAGAAATTACAGGTAGCATGAAGTTCGATGCAAGAGGGAATTGCACAAGCTATGCACTTGGAAGGTGTGGGCCGATGGCGGCCATCGACGAGCCCCAGAACGCACGCAGCCGCCGCACACGCGAGGCCCTGCTCAACGCCGCCCGCAAACTGATCGAAGAGGAGGGCTTCGAGGCCACGACCATGGCCGCCGTCGCGATCAGCGCGGGGGTCTCACCCCGGGCCCTCTATCTGCACTTCACCTCCCGCGGCGAGCTGCTGACCAAGCTGTATGCGCACCTCGGCGTCACCGAAGACATCGGATCCTCGCTGGACCGGGTCTGGAACAGCCCCGACGCGGTGAGCGCACTGGAGGAATGGGCCCACCACATCGCCAGGGTGCACCCACGGATCATGGCCGTGTCGCAGGCCGTGGAGCGGGCGGCCCGCACCGACCCGGACGCCGCCGCGATGCGCCAGACCACCATGCGCAACTGGCACCACGGCTGTAGCCGATTGATGACCTGGCTGGCCGATGAGGGCAGCCTCGCCCCTCGCTGGTCCGTGCCGGCCGCCGCCGACATGCTGTGGGGCCTGATGTCCTGGGACCTGCTCGAACGACTGGTCACCGACAAGGGGTGGAGCCCACAGGAGTACGGCGCACGCCTGGCCGACCTCCTGCGTTCGACCTTCGTCGACTCACTCGACAAACCCCTTACCGAGTGATCCCAACACCGCCCCATGCCGTTGTGTCGGTGACGGGATGGCAGTGGCTCGCTCGGGTGGGCTGGTGCCGTATCAGGGAACGTTCGCCTGGTCGGGTTCGCTCGGCCGGGCACTGATCGGCCAGACTGTGCGGGTGAGCGAACGCCTGAGGGCCCGTGAGATCGACGATGACGAGGGGCGCCGGCTGATGCGGATCGTGCGCCGGGAGCCGCACCCGGCCGGGGGAGCAGGAAGGAATGCCGGCAGCCGTGTCCGAATTCGATGAGGCCGAGCGGCGGATCTGGGCCGGCCGGGCCGAGGCCTTCCGCGACGGCTTCGCCAAGCTCTGCGCCCACACGGCCCCGGCCCTGCTCGACGCCGCCGGAGCCGGCCCCGGCACCCGCCTGCTCGACGTCGGCACGGGCAGTGGCACCGTCGCGGTGGCGGCCTGCGCACGCGGCGCCCGGGTCACCGCCGTCGACGCCGAGCCCGGCATGGTCGCCCTGGCCCGCCGCGCCGCGCCCGAAGCCGACGTGCACGTCGCCGTGCTTCCCAACCTGCCTTTCGGCCCAGGCACCTTCGACGCCGTGGTGGCGAACTTCGTCGTCAACCACACCGGCCGCCCGGCCGCGACAGTGGCTGCACTGCGCGACGCGACCCGGCCGGGTGGACGAGTCGCCGCGACGATCTGGTGCTCGCCGGTCGGTGTCGGGCACGAACTGCTGGACCGAGCCGTCGACGAGGCCGGCGTCGAGCGGCCCGCCGACCTGCCCTGGCTCGACCCGGCCGACGATTTCCCGCGTACCGCCGAGGGTTTCGCCGCCCTCTTCAAGGACGTCGGACTCGACAGGGTCTCCTGCGAGCCGCTCGCCTGGGACCATGTCGCGGGGCCCGAGGAGTGGTGGGGCGGTGCGGCATCGGGAGTCGGACTGATCGGCCAGACCATCGGACGGCAGGACCCGGCGATTATCGAACGGATCAAAGTCGCCTACGACCGCCTCGTGGCGGAGTACGCCGGCGCGGACGGACAGCTGGTGCTGCGCTACCACGCTCTGCTCGCCAGTGGCCGCGTCGCATCAGGTTCGAACGGATCGACAGGCATGGGCAGCTAGCGCCGTATCAGGCCACGTTTGCCTTGGCGGTGATGCGGTGTAGCGGTTCGTCGTGAGCGTGTCGGTTTCGCCAGATGATGTAGCGGCGGATCACGCTTTGACCGGCGTTCTGGTCAAGCTCGGCGCGGTCTACCCGGGCGGCCTGGGCCGCCTGAGCACGACGTCGCCCGGCGCAAACGGTGACAGCTGAGGTCCGGGCGAGAAGAGGCGCCGCCTTTCCATGATCCGCACCGAGGCCAACGCCGGTCTGGCCGGTCTGGCCGAGCGTGGGCCATGCGAGCTGCCTTGAACGGGGTTGAGAAACCGGCGGACTGCTGTTGGCGCTCGCGAACCTTCTACCGTGCGGGAGCGACGAACTATGTAGTCGACTATTACGGAGACCGTTGATGACTTCGCCCTTTGTCGTGGGACCGCCGTTGACTCGCCCAAACCGATCCGGGCGGCTGAAGGGCCTCGGGCTGCTGGTCCTTGGCATCGTGCTGGGCATGGCACTGTCCGTCGCGGCGCACTGGCCGCTGCGCGAGGTGGTCTACCGCAGCAACCAGCCGGCCACCGTGGCGTACGACGACGATTCGAAGTATCTGCTGGCCTTGGTCCGTAAGAGCACCCTTCTCGGGGAGTCGCACCAGATCTACGCCGGCCGGGATCCCGGCCTTTCCTACGGCCACTGGGTGGACATCGAAACGACCGCCCGGTCTGTGACAACGACCGAGTGGACGACCGCCGGGGTGCGGGTGCTTTTCGACACCGGGCACGAGCTGTTCATTCCTGCCAGGTACTTCATCGGCGGCAGGTGAACCGAGCTGGGCAAACGTCGCCCAGAGATGGGGTCGACCGGGCAACGGCCGTAATCCACTGACCCTCAGGCCGGCTTCTCTCTGTCTGCGAGGGGCAGAAGTGACCGTACGGCATGCGGAGCGGATGCCGCGGAAGACCGGTCGCCCATGGTGGTCCTGCACTTCTTCGTTCGACGAAGTGGAGGAGCGGAGCCACCTTCCATGGGCAAGCCTTTGAAGGCAGGCTGACCACGAGAACGGGGCCGCTCGCCTTCCTCCCGCGCCACTCGTTTCACACGGATGGGCCGTCTCGGACGGCGCCGCCTGGGGCATCTGGAAAGTTCGCGCCGGTGCCAGTCCGCCGCGACGCCTTCAGCCGACCGATGGCGTGCCGGCCGCGCCCGTCATGGTGAGGTCCCCGGTGATCACACCGAGGAAAGCCGATCACATGAGGCGGCGTAAATGTCGGTGGCATCTGAGACCGTTACGCACAGCGTCTGTTCGAAGACAGATGGTCACCGTCACGGGAGGTGATGCGTCCATGGAAACCTGCGGAACCGGTAACGGCACTCCGCACCAACACGCCGCCGAACCACGCACCTCGCAGGACGAAACGCACCGATCTCACCCCTTTCTCCCCTCATCCGATGAGGAGGCCTTCGCCGACGTGGCCGGCACGCGTTCGACCCGAAGGCAGGCCTCCTCCCGTTCCTGGAACAGGAGCCGCAGACGTGGCTGACGAGACGGCCATCACCGACACCGCCCCCGAGCAGGAACAGCACAGCGAGGAGCTGACGTTCAGCTTCGGCGGTGGCGACACCGTCGAATGGGTGGATCACCTCACCGTGCGCCAACTGGGCAGTCGCCTGCCGCAATTGGTTCGCCGTTCCTTCGCCCTGGGCTGGGCCGTGGACCGGCGCGCGGTGATCGCCCTGCTGGCCTGCCAAGTGGCCTCCGGCCTGCTGGAGGCGCTTGGCCTGTTCGCCACGACCGCGGCGCTCAGTGCGCTGATCCAATCCGCCCACGACCCCGCACAACTGCGTGCGGCCCTGCCCTCGGTGGCGACTCTGGCCGGGGCGGCCGGTCTGCGCGCGGTTCTGGGCATCGCGATCCGGGGCCTGTCGCACCGGCTGGGTCCGCGGATCTCCCGGGAGGCGGAGTACCGCATGCTGGAGGCGGCGACGAACGCGGAGATGGCCGCCTACGACCATCCCGGATTCAACGATCGCTGTGACAAGGCCGACCGGGGAGTCGAAGTCAGCCGCGACATGATCGGCCAATCGCAGAACCTGGTCTCCTCCCTGGCCACGCTGACCGCCGCTGCCGTGGTCATCGCCACATTGGCTCCGATTCTGCTGCCATTGCTCCTGCTGATCGCCATCCCGCAGGCGCTGGCGTCCATCGCGGGCGAGCGGGTCGCCTATCTGGCGATCTTGAAGACGTTTCATGAGCGACGGGTGCTGAGCATGCTGCGCTGGCACCTGACCCACAAAGAGCAAGCCGACCAGATCCGCACCGACACCCTGGCCCCCTACCTGCTGGACAAATACCGGGCCAGCGGAGTACGGGTGGACCGGGTCAACGATCAGGCCGCCTGGCAACGCGCCAAGATCAGCCTCGTAGGAGCGGGCATCAGCGGCATGGCCTCGGCCCTGATGTGGGGTGGGGTGATGGTGCTGCTCGGCACCGGAAACATCAGCGCCGCAGCCGCCGGCACCTTGGTTTTCGCGCTGCGCTCGGCCGCCGGCGGGCTGCACGGCATCGTCGGATACGGCTCAGAGCTGATGCGCACCGGCCGTTACCTGGATGACTGGGAGGCGTTCATCGCAGAAGCGGGCGGGCAACGCCTGGATCGAGGCGCGATCGTGCCGGATCGCCCCCGGCATGTCGCCCTGCACCAGGTCACCTACCGCTACCCCGAAGCCGAAGCCGACACCCTGCACGAGGTGGACTTCGAGGTCCGGCAAGGCGAGATCGTCGCCGTGGTGGGGGAGAACGGCTCCGGCAAGACCACGCTCATGAAACTGCTGTCCGGGCTCAACCTGCCCACCTCCGGCGTGGTCACCTGGGACGGCGTCAGCACCCGCGACCTGGACCCCCACGCCCTGTGGAAGCAGTGCGCGGTCGTCCCGCAGGAATTCGCCCGCTGGCCGATGACCGCCCGGGAGAACATCCACCTCGGCCAGCCCCAGCCCGACAGGGATGAGGCCGTGCGGCGCGCGGCAGCCGCCAGCGGTGCCGACGCGGTGATCAACGTGTTGCGCAGCGGCCTGGGCACGCTGCTGGCCCGCGAATGGTGGGGCGGCCAGGCCCTGTCCTCCGGCCAATGGCAGCGCATCGCGTGCGCCCGGGCGATCCACCGGAACGCCGGCCTGCTGGTGATGGACGAGCCCACCTCCGACCTGGACGCCCGCGCCGAACACCGCATCTTCACCGGACTGCGCCGGCTCGCGCGCGACCGGGCGATCGTCCTGGTCACCCACAACCTCGCCAACACGATCGTCGCGGACCGGATCGTGGTCATGGAAAACGGGCGCGTGACTGCCGAGGGAACGTTTTCCCAGCTGACGACCCGGACCGGTCTCTTCCGTGATCTCTGGCTCCTCCAGCAAGACCGCGGTAACCCTTTGCCGGCGAAGGAAACGTCATGACCGACCACCAAGCGGCGAATGCGCACGCGTGGAGCAGATACGGCGACCGCCATCTGCGCCGGGGAACTCCGGCACCCCCACCTCACCGTCCCGGCTGCTGCCCGGCCTGGCCGCGGCATTGCGGCCGGGTGGCCTGCTGGCCGCCTCGGTCCTGCACACCAACCACCTCGGCGAAGGACCATCCGACACCGTCGAGCCGACGCCGCAACGGCTCCAGATGCCCGGCGGAGAAACCGGCATCGTGTATCGGTGGGTGCTGACTCCCGCTGTCTGGGGCCGGCTGCTGGCTGAGCACGGCCTCACCGTCACCACGGTCGATCGTCTCGGCTCAGAAGCCGAAGGCGACCCGGCCTCCTGCTGTCTGATTCGCGCCGTACGTCTCACGGACGACCAGCGGTGACCATGTTCGTCACCCACTTGGGCGTGCCCGGCGTCGTGCCGCGGTCGCGGTGTGGGGCGTTGAGCCGGATGGCGCGGAACGCCCGCCGATCACGGGACGGAAATGCCGGGTGGCTCTGTCTCGACCGTCTGTCAGGGGCTCTTATGAGGGTCACGTGTACGGGCGCAGCCCCCGGGTTACCCGGCGGGCTGTGGCGCTCGGCTAGCCTGAGGGACGATGAACCGTTTGACGACGTCACGAGGTGAGTTCGACCTCACCCGTTTTCCCGAGGATCCCCGCGACACGCTTCGTGCCTGGGATGCCGCTGACGAATACCTGCTGCGGCATCTCGACGGGATCGACGGCGAGCCGGCAGACCTGTCTGGCACCGTGGTCGTGGTGGGCGACCGGTGGGGTGCCCTGGTCACCGCGATCGCCGATCACCGTCCGGCGCAGATCACCGACTCCTTCCTCACCCAGGAAGCGACCCGGGCGAACCTGAAGCGCAACGGGGTGGACGCGGAGGCGGTGCGGCTCCTGTCGGCCAGGGACATGCCACCGGGCCGAATCGACGTGCTGCTGATCCGGGTGCCCAAGAGTCTCGCGCTGCTGGAGGACCAGCTGCGCCGCCTCGCGCCCTCCGTTCACGCGGGAACTGTCGTCGTCGGCACGGGGATGGTCACCGAGATCCACACCTCGACGCTGAAACTGTTCGAACAGATCATCGGGCCAACCCGGACCTCGCTGGCGGAGAAGAAGGCACGGCTCATCTTCTGCGCACCGGATCCCCTGCTCGCCCGGGTCGCCAGTCCGTGGCCGCGAAGCTACGCGCTGCCCGGCGACGTCGGAATGGTCTCGGGCCTGACCGTCACCAACCACGCGGGCATCTTCTGCGCCGACCGCCTCGACATCGGTACCAGGTTCTTCCTGCGGAACCTTCCGGAAAGCCGCGGCCCCGAGCGCATCGTCGACCTGGGCTGCGGCAACGGGGTGGTCGGAATGGCGGCGGCGCTGGCCAACCCCGAAGCCGAGATGCTGTTCATCGATGAGTCCTACCAGGCAGTCGCTTCGGCGGAAGCCACGTTTCGGATGAACGTCGCCGCGAACACCACGGCGGAGTTCCTGGTGGGTGACGGCCTGTCGGGCGTGCCGGCCGGGACGGTGGACCTGGTGTTGAACAATCCGCCGTTCCACACACACCGGGCGACGACCGACGCGACGGCTTGGCGCATGTTCACCGGATCGCGCCGCGCGCTCCGCTCCGGAGGCGAACTGTGGGTCATCGGCAATCGTCACCTCGGGTATCACGTGAAGCTGCGCAGGATCTTCGGCAACTGTGAGGTCGTCGCGAGCGATCCGAAGTTCGTCATCCTGCGGGCCGTCAAGAAGTGATGAACGGCGCTGTGCCACCCGCTTGTGAAGCGGTTCGCGCGATACGGTAGGCCGTTATGAGACTGGTCCACGCCATCGCCGCGGTGCCCCTCGTAGTCGTCCTCTCGGGATGCGGCGGTGTGGCTGACGGATCGGCGACATTGGGACGGCCCGCTCAGAGCACCACCCTGGGCACCACCCAGAGCGCCGCCCCTCGGGCCTCCTCCCCGGCGGAGGCCGTGAACGCACCCGGGCCCGATGTCCCCGTCTCCACCGACCCCGTAAAGCTGGCCGGTGCCCTGAAGGAGACGACCACCGCGCTGAACGAGGCGATCGACGGCTGGATCAAGGGGGCGCAGGAGCGGCCGCCACAGGACGTGGTGCTGCTGGCTCTCCACCAGCAGCGCATCTACCGGGCGATGGCCCGCAGTACGGCGCTGGCTCAGGAGACCATCCGGCGGTTGCCCAAACAACTGGCCGCTGAGGCGCGCGACAATGTCACCGCCGTCGGGAAGCTGCTGTCCATGGCCCGCCCGATCAGCGCGGCGCGGCGCAAGGGGATGCTCCTGGCGGAGCCGCTGCCTGCCATGCGGCTGCGTGACCATATGGTGCGCGCCGAGAAGCGGTTCGGCGTCGAGTGGGAGGTGCTCGCGGCGATCATGCTTGTGGAGACCAAGTTCGGCCGGGTCAGGTCCGCGAGTTCCACCGGCGCGCAGGGGCCCATGCAGTTCATGCCGGGCACGTGGCGGCAGTACGGACTGGGTGGGGATGTTCACAACGCGCGTGACGCGGTGCTTGGTGCGGCCAACTATCTCAAAGCGTCGGGGGCGCCCCGCGACTACCGGCGCGCGCTGTTCGCCTACAACCACGACACCCGGTACGTGGACGCCGTTCTGGCACACGCCCGCCAGATCAAACGCGATTCCCGCAGCTTCTACGCCTATTACAACTGGCAGGTTTTCGTCCTGTCCGCGAAAGGCGACGTCCGTCTCACCGGTCCCCGGTGACCGTGACCGGCGACGCTGTCCGACATCGGGCCGGGCCGTCTTCAACGGCGCGGTCAGGACCGCCGGGCCCGCGGTGTCTTCGCCCTTCTCCCGGGTGGTGATGGTCGGTTCTCAGGGGTGGTGATGGGCAGTCCGGCGCCGGCTCACCCTCTCGAACCGGCATGTTTCCGCGCTGCGGCTGACCGCGGCCGGCGGGTAATTTTCTCCTATTGTGCTTGGTTTGCCTGAGGGGTCGTCATTGCGGGCGGTTCGGTGTAAACCAATTGTGGGGGAGGACTTCATTAGCCGGAGGGCGGGGCATGGAACCGAGGGAACGCCTGGCCGTACGCCGTCGGAAGCCGGGAGCCTTCGATCTAGTGATCATGATCGGTGGTCTGCTGCTGGTGGTGCTCGCCGTACAGAACGCGGGCCCCGCCCTCGCGGCGCTGCGAGGAGACGGGATTCGGGGGGTGTTCACCGCCCAGCGGGTCGAATGCATCCAGCACCCCGGTCATGAGCAGTGCTCCTGGCTGGGCGAGTTCCGCTCGGCCGCCGGGATCCGGCCCGGGATCGCGTTCTACGGAAGCGATCGTGAGATGTTCGCTCCGGGTCAGACCTCCCCGGCCTTCGACACCGGCCGCCGGGGGCATGTGTACGGTCCCGGCGGCTCCAACGAGTGGATCGTCGTCGCGCTGCTTTTCCTGGCAGGCCTGGGCCTGATCGCCCGTCCCTGGCTCCGCCGCCCCCGAGTGGCCGATCCGGGCGGCGCGGTGGATGAAACGCGTGTTGCCAAGGTCCGGCCGTCGTCTTGACCTTCTATCTTCTGCGCCTGGCAGAAGATGGAAAAGGAGAGGTTGCGCGAAGACATCTCCTGAGGGTGACCATGACGACGAATCTGAAGATAGCCCTGGTCATAGTTGCCGGTATGGCCGCGGTGATCGCGGCGGTCGTGCTGTTCGGCGGATCCAGGGGGAGCCCCACGAAGCCGGGGGCAGAGCAGCTCACGTCCGTCCCCGTGGAGTACCTGGTGCGCGCGGACAGTCACAAGCTGTCCACGGCGGCCGACAACAAGGTCACGCTGGTGGAGTTCCTGGACTTCGAATGTGAGACCTGTGGCGCGATCTTCCCTGACATGGAGCGTATCCGCACCGAGTACAACGGGAAGATCAATTTCGTGGTTCGCCACTTCCCTCTTCCCGATCACCGCAACGGCGAGCTCGCGGCACGGGTCGCCGAGGCGGCCGGCAGGCAGAACAAGTTCGAGGCCATGTACACCAAGCTGTTCGAGACCCAGAGCCAATGGGGCGGGGCCGCAGGCTCCATGGAGGAGTTCTTCCTCGGCCTGGCCAGGCAGACGGGCCTCGACATGACCGCCTTCCAGAAGGATCTCAAGGCACCCGAGACCGCTGAGCGCGTGAGGAAGGATCAGCGCGACGGAGAGGCTCTCGGCATTCCGGGCACGCCTACGATCTTCCTCAACGGCGTCATGCTGGACGAGGAACCCAGCTACGAGAACCTGAAGACCAAGATCGACACAGCACTCGCGTCGTGACCGTCTCGAAGACCGTCCGACGGAGGCGAGCGTGAGCGTGCCGGCCGAATGCGCGTCTCGTACTTTGGGGTGATCCGGGGCGGCGCGGGCTCTCATACCATTGTCCGGTGCATGGCCTTCTTCGCTCTGTCTGGGACGAGCCCCGCCCTCCCAGCCCGCCGCGGCGGGGGTGGCGGGACTGGGCGCTCGTGGGAGTGCTCGTGCCGATCGCGGTGCTCGAAGGAGTTCTGCGGCCGGATCTTCCGTGGCGGGCCATCTCGGTGATCATCACTGTCGGGCTGATGCCCACGTTGCTGTGGCGCCGGACCAGACCGCTGTTGATGGTCGCGATCGTCTTCGGCACCACGAACCTGGCCCCATTGCTGACGGGCGGCGACTCCCCAGAGACACACACGATGGTGTATCTGCTGCTCTTGCTGTACTCGTTGTTCCGGTGGGGGTCCGGACGCGAGGCCGTGATCGGGTTGGCGATCATGCTCGTCACGGTCTGCCTCTCGACGCTCTCCGGCCGCCTCGTCCTCGCCGACGCGGTCGGCGCATTCGCCGTCATGTTTTCGGCCGTCGCCCTGGGTGGAGCGTTCCGATACCGGGCCAGGGCGAGGATGCGCGAGCTCGATCAGGTCAAGCTGCTCGAACGCGAACAGCTGGCCCGCGACCTGCACGACACCGTCGCCCATCACGTCTCGGCAATGGCGATCCGCGCACAGGCGGGCCTCGCCACATCGGCGTCGCGACCGGACGCCGCGAACGAGGCACTCCGCGTGATCGAGGCCGAGGCGGCGCGCGCCCTCGCCGAGATGAACGCCATGGTCCGCGTCCTCCGCCGGAACGAACCGGCGGAGCTCACTCCCGGCCGGCACATCACCGATCTCGAACGGCTCGCGAGCCGGGGCCGTTCCGGCCCGTCCGTCGATGTGGAGATCTCGGGTGACCTCGACGGCCTCCCCCCATCGGTTGGGGCCGCGATCTACCGCATCGCTCAGGAGTCGGTCACCAACGCGCGGCGACACGCGCGTCACGCCACCCGCATCGAGGTCCACGTCGCCGCCGACGACACCTCGGTGCGCCTGCGCGTGAGCGACGACGGCGACAGCAGCCTCATACGCCCGGCCGCGTCGCCGGGATACGGGCTCATCGGCATGACCGAACGCGCCGACCTGCTCGGCGGCACCTGCGAAGCCGGACCGAACCCCGATCGAGGATGGACCGTGACCGCTGTGCTACCTCGAACCGGGGCGGCGACATGAGCATCAGAGTGATCGTCGCCGACGACCAGGAGATCGTCCGCACCGGGCTCGCGATGATCCTCAATGCCCAGCCGGGCATCGAGGTCATCGGTGAGGCCGCCGACGGACGGCGGGCCGTCGAGCTCGCACGGCGCCTGCGCCCCGACGTGTGCCTGTTCGACATTCGCATGCCCGGTCTCGACGGCATCGAAGCCACCCGCTCCCTCGCCGGACCGGCCGTCGACGACCCCCTCGCCGTCGTCGTCATCACCACTTTCGACCTCGACGAGTACGTCTACGCCGCGCTGAGGGCCGGTGCCCGGGGTTTCCTGCTCAAGAACGCCGGCGCCGACCTGCTCTCCCAGGCCGTCCACGCCGCCGCCAACGGCGACGCACTCATCGCCCCGAGCGTCACCGCGCGACTGCTCGGGGCCTTCGCCCGCACCGGGCCCGCCTCACCTCTGGTGCAGCCCATCGAGGCGCTCACGGACCGGGAGGAGCAGATCCTGGCCACCGTGGCACGTGGGCGAACCAACAGCGAAATCGCCGACGAGCTGCACATCTCTCTCAGCACCGTCAAGTCCCACATCGCCAGCCTGATGGCCAAGCTCGGCGCCCGCAACCGTGTCGAGATCGCCATGTGGGCCTATGAGACCAACCGGGTCAGGAACTGAGCCCCGGATACGGCGGAGCCACCAGCAGGGTCAGGCGGAGGCGCGGGTTGGACGGGCCGGCCGCTTGCGGATGATCCATTCGGCCACGGCGAGGTTGATCACCCAGCCGGCGGCCATGAGCAGCGCCCTGGTGAACTCGCCGGGTGCGCCGAAGATCAGGACCCAGGGCAGGTGGGTCAGCACCTGCGTGCCTGCGCCTTGGCCGATCGCGTAACCGCGGATCATCCAGGCGCGGTGCCGGGCGATGCGTCGCCGCCGGATCGCGGCGAGACCGAGCACAATGGACAGGGCCATGGCCGTGCCGAACACGAGCCGGAATCCGGCGAGGAGATCGCCATCACCCTCGGGGCGAGGATAGAACAGGGTCATCCACAGGCCCGTAAGCGCTGCGGCGAGTCCGCAGGGGATCAGAAGCCGCCCGGCGGCGCGGTGCCAGCCGGGCCTCCGGCGGCGGAACCCGGGGGCGAACTGGAAGGCTCCCAGAATGCTGTACAGGACGGCACTGGCGATGTGCAGGGTCACGGGCAGGGGCGCCGCGAAGAACCGTGCGTTCTCCGGCGTGATCGTCGCACCTCCGGTCAGTTCGGCCAGACGGACGGCGCCGGCGACCAGGGGAACGGTGCTGAGCATGATCAACGCGGCGGGCACGAGCCACCCCGCCTTCACGATGGAGGCGGTGGCGAAAGTCCCTGCCTTGTTCTGTTCGCCCGTCAGCCGGCCGCTTCGCGGTGACTGCGGGAACGGGGGGCATCCCGTCGTGCTCTCGTCGGTCATGGCCCGATCGTGCCGATTGGGGTGAGGGCGGCTCATCGGCAGAACGGCCCGATCTGAGCTGGCCGATCATCCATCAATCAGGCGTACTTTCGGCTGATGAGCCCTTTGCGTGGGTTTCCTACGATGACTCATCGTGGCTCGAGACATGCTCACTGCCATCCGGAGGATGCCTTCGATCCATCAATGCCGACCACGACGTCGATCTGTGAGCGTGGCGGTCCCGATGGGCCTGCGCCACGGCTGACACCCGCGCCCGCGGTGGATGAGGAGAACGTGATGAAGGCGTTTGTTCTACGCTCGTACGGCTCGCCCGACGTTTTGGATCTGACCGATATCGACAAGCCCGTGCCCGGCGACGACGAGGTGCTGATCCGGGTGCGCGCCACCTCCGTCCAGCCCTATGACTGGCACTTCATGAGAGGGGAGCCGTACCTCGCGCGCCTGATGGCCGGCGGCCCCGGGCTGCGCAAGCCGAAGATCAACATCTTGGGCGCCGACGTGGCGGGGCAGGTCGAGGCGGTCGGCAAGGACGTGACGGAGTTCCGCCCCGGTGATGAGGTGTTCGCCATGCCCAAGCAGGGCGGCTTCGCCGAGTACGTATGCGTCAGGGAAGACGAACTGGCGCCGAAGCCGAAGAACCTGTCGTTCGAGCAGGCGGCGGCCGTACCGATGGCGGCCGGCACCGCCCTGCTGGGCCTGCGCGACCAGGGACGAATCCAGCCGGGACAGGAAGTTCTCGTCAACGGGGCTTCGGGAGGCGTGGGCACGTTCGCCGTGCAGCTCGCCAAGGCGTTCGGGGCGGAGGTCACCGGCGTCTGCAGCACACGGAACGTGGACCTGGTCCGGTCGATCGGCGCAGACGAGGTCATCGACTACACCAAGGAAGACTTCACGCGGAACGGACGGCGCTACGATCTCCTGCTGGATGTCGCGGGAAGCCGTCCGGGATCGGCGTGCCGGCGGGTGTTGACACCTAAAGGGACCTACGTCGCCGTCGGCGGGCCGTCCGGCCGATGGCTACAGCCCGCCGGTCGCATATTCGCGACGCTCGCCATGGCGCCGCTCGTGCCCCAGAGAGTGGTCATGGCGGACGTGGTCCGCTGCACGGAGAACAAACAGAACCTGATGACGCTGACCGAGCTCATCGAGGACGGCAAGATCACTCCGATCATCGACCGGTGTTACCCCTTCGAGGAGATCCCGGCGGCCATCGGATACCTGGAAGAAGGACACGCTCCCGGGAAGGTCGTCATCGCGGTCTGAGACGCCGGATCCGCCACGTGCATGACGGTCGGCCGGTGAGCCGCTCGCACCCACCGCGCCAGGCAGAAGCAGCGCCGGGGCGCTAACCTCCCGGACATGGTTCATCCCCTTCGCCCCTTTCGGATCTTCACGCGGCTCGTTGACGGACAGATCTGCGCCTATGACTTGGTTTCTGACCCTTTGGGTGTGCTTTCACCGACCGAGGTATTCCGGCCGTCTTCGGATGACGAGGTCGTCGGGCACGCGGTTTCCCCGGAGCTTCAGCGTGCCGTCTACACGACCCTGAACGCGGTCGTCTGCGTGACGAACGATGGCGCCGAGGTCTGGCGGTCGGCGTTCGAGCCGCTGTCGGACCAGCAGTACGGGCACAGACCAGGCTGTGTGGTGTCGTTGGACGGCCGCGTGGTGTGGGTCTATCGGCCCGATGCCATGGCGGGTCGGGACAGGCCGGACCAGTGGGTCGCCCTGGACGCCGGGACCGGAGCGGTCATCGCTCAGGCGGATCTGGAGACTGCCGGACATGCGGGCCGCCAGCTTCGGCACCCGGCAGGCGAGCAGATCCTTCTGGACGTCGGTGAAGGACAGGACGGATCGATCATCTACCGGGCCACGCTGACCGGAGACAGGTTGGAACTCACCCGCTACCCCTGGTCCGATCGGTGCCTCATTGGACTGGCACCCGATGGGAGCCAGTTCATGACCGTTCACCATGAACAGGCCGATGTCGCATTCCACACCTACCCCGACGGCAAGGTGACGCTCGAACTCCCGGTCGAGGCCTTCGGTTGCGACCCGGACGAAGCCTATGTGGAATGGAGCGGTGGCTACCTCACCGCGGAGACAGCCATCGTGACCGTCGGCGGCGAGACCGAAGACGAGGAGGAGTGGTTCCGCCACTACCGCGTCAACCTGCGCTCAGGCCAGGTCGGAGCCGAGTTCACGGGAAACGCCGAGCACCTCTACGATCTTGAGCCGCTGGGAGACGGATCCTGGCTCACCACGGACCCTTCCGGCCACCCGGTCCGCTGGTCCGATCGATAAACCAGGTCCGCCAACCACGCACCCGGCCGGCCAGGAACCACTGTGCCCAGGCCGTGACGCCTTGTCAGGGATGATCAGCCGTCGAAGACTGGCAGGTCGAGCCGGCGGAGCCGTTCGGGATCGGACAGCACGTCGATGGCCAGGACCTTCCCGTCTGCGACGGTGAAGGCCATGACGGACAGCGGCTGCCCGTTCGCGATGGCGACGACTCCGGCGGCGCCGTTGATCAGCGCCGGCTGCACGAACGGGGAGAACCGTCTGAAGGTGAGCGCCTGCCCGGCCACGGTGTGTGCGCCGGTGATCACGACCGTGTGGCGGGCGCGTGCGGCGCCGCCGTCGGACCGCAGGACGACGCCGGGGTCGAGCACGGTGACGAGCGCGTCGAAGTCGCCGTCGCGGGCGGCGGCGAAGAACGCGTTGACGACGGCACGCTGGCGGGTGAGATCGGGGTCGGGAAGCGGGGCCTGGTCCCGCACCCGGCGGCGGGCGCGGCTGGCGAGCTGCCTCGCCGCTGCCGGGGAGCGTTCGATCATCGAGGCGATCTCCTCGAACGGCACGGCGAACATGTCGTGCAGCACGAACGCGAGCCGCTCGGCCGGCGACAGCGTCTCGAGCACCACCAGCAGCGCCAGCCCGACCGAGTCGGCCAGCACCGCCTCGTGCTCGGGGTCGACCCCGGAGTCGGGGCTGATGATCGGATCGGGCATGTGCACCTCGAAAGGTTCGTCGCGCCGATGCTGGCGCGAGCGCAGCATGTTCAGGCACACGCGCGCCACCACGGTGGTCAGCCACGCACCGAGGTTCTCCACGTCGCCGGTGTCGGCGCGGCTGACTCGCAGCCAGGCGTCCTGCACGGCGTCATCGGCCTCGCTCACCGAGCCGAGCATCCGGTAGGCCACCGCTCGCAGCTGAGTCCGATGTTCCTCGAAGCGCTCTGTCAGCCATTCGCGGTCGTCCACCGTGTCACGTTCCTTCCTTGCGGAGTGTCGTAACAGTAGACCCGCGAAAACCAGGCGATGTGACCGGGAAGGCGGCTCCCGGGCCGAACGATTGTCCTCGGGCCGGTGAGAACCGGCCCGTCGGCACCGCGCAGCGAGGTATCCGGACCGTCAGAGCCCGAGATCGTCCAGTTCCTTCAGCAGCGCGGCCCGGGGGTTCTGGTGAGGGGAGGCCGGGGTCGGCCGGGGACGGTCACGGTCGCGGTCGCGGAACAGCCAGCCGCCCAGCAAACCGGCGAGGAAGCCGAACAGATGGGCCTGCCAGCCGATGCCCTCCTGGGGCAGCAGCCCGGTGAACTGATAGGCGAAGGACAGGGCCATGACCACGCCTACCACGATGTCGATCAGATGCCGGTCGAATGCGCCGCGCACCAGCACGTAGCCGAAGTAGCCGAAGACAACGCCGCTCGCGCCTGCGCCCGTGCTCTGCGGGTCGGACGTGAACCAGGCGCCGAGGCCGCTCACCAGGATGATGAGTCCCGTCACGCCGAGGAACTTGGCGACACCCCGATAGGCGGACAGGAAGCCGAAGACGAACAGCGGCCCCGAGTTGGCCTCGATGTGCTCCCAGCTCCAGTGCAGGAACGGCGCCGACACGATGTCGGGCAGGCTTGCGGGGTTCCACGCCTGTATGCCGTGCCGGTAGCTCAGTGCATAACTCGATGCCCAGTTGGCGATTTGCATCATCCAGAGGACAGCCAGGAACCCGACCATCACCCAGAACGCCTTGCGGGCTTCGGCGATCATGATCTCGGCCGTACGGCCTGTGGCCTTCACCTGGTTCCTCCCTGGCTGTCCGTGCCTTGTGCGCGGGACCAGTATCGAGGCGAAAGATCACGAATGTGGCAGCAGACCGCAGTCATCCTCGGGCTCTCAGCACGGCGTTCGCCCGCTTGCCCCGACTTCCTGGCCGTGGAAGTTCGCCGTCCAACCACGCGCCCGCTCGTGACCAGCTCAGGAGCGCTTCGGTTCGAAGTGCAACGCGGTGATCCCGCAGTCGAACGGGCGCGCGGCGACGAGGCGAAGCCGCTGGTGGGCGTCGAGGGTGGGGAACACGGGCATGCCGGCGCCGATCGCGGTCGGGTTGACGAACAGGTGGAGTTCGTCGAGCAGGCCCTTGGCGATGAGGTTCGAGACGAGCGTGCCGCCTCCGTAGGCGATCATGTCTCCACCCGGCTGGCCCTTGAGCCTGTTCACCGTTTCGGCGAGGTCGTCGGCGACGACGGTGTTCTCCCAGGGGGATTCGGTGAGGGTGTTGGAGATCACGACCTTGGGCGTCTTGTTCATCCAGTCGATGGCTTCCTGGGTCTCGCCCTCGGGCCCGGCGGCCCACGTCGGGATGAACCCCTCGGCGAGCTTGCGGCCCAGCACGATGGTGTCGACCGGTGCGGTGAGCGCGGCGATGTAGGCGTTGATGTCGTCGGTCCACGGGAACGTCATCCAGTCCATCTCGCCATTCGGGCCGGCCATGTAGCCGTCGACGCTGGTCTGGACCTGGAGCTTGAACGTGCGCATGAGGTGTTTCCTCTCAGGGGGAGTGGCGGGGCCGTCCGGCCTGCTGTTTTCCTGTGCCTTCAGCTTGGCGGAGCCCCCTTACGAAACGCTTAAGGTCTCCTTCCGGTCGGACGGCGGCCGGAGAAGGTCGGCCAGCACCCTGCGATCCGGCTCCCCATCTCGCCGCATCTCCGCCGTCAGGCAGGCCCGCAGCGCCGTACCGGCGCTCTCGCCCGGCGCCGCCGCGAGCAGGTGGATCCCACACTGCCGGGTCTTGCGGGACCCGCCCGAACCGCCGGCGGCCAGTTTCGCCCAGGTCGGCACCGCGGCGGCGAGATGGGTGTAGATCTCGTGGTAGGCGCCCTCGACGCCGTGCTTGAGGAAGTGTTCGGTCGGCTTCTCCTGATCGGCGGGAACCGTTTCGTAGAGGTGCCGGAGCTGTTTCGTCGCGCCCAGGCTGCCATCGCGGGTCGCGACGCGGAGGATGAATTCCAGCAGCGCCTCCGGAACGTCCTCCTGGGCCATGCCGGCCACCAGCGCGATCATGAACCTCAGGGTGGGCCCGGCGATCTCCGAGACGGTGTGCTGGTGCAGCACCTCATCCCACATATCGCCCAGCGCCTGGTCGACGGCGAGGTCGTCGGGTGCCGCCAACCCCTTGAGCAGGAACGGGAAGTGCGCGCCGTCGCGGCCGAAGAACGTCTCGAACCGCTGCCATGATGATGATCAAGAAGTTTCCGGCAGGCCGGAGGCCCGGCTCTCGGCGGAGCCGGGTCCTCGCGGGTCCGGTCAGGGGGTGTCGGCCCGGGTTTTGCCGGGTACGGCTTCGCGGTAGCCGTCCTTCTCCTTGGCGGCGACGAGCTTGGCCGCCTTGTGAGCCGCGCGGGCCGGGTCGTCGTACCGCCGGTTGCGTACGGCACCGGCCGCGCCGACCTTTCCGGAGCGGGTGGAGACCAGGCCGAGTGTCTCGTCGTACAGGAGCTCCCAGAACCTGGGGGTCTTGCCTTGCTCCCTCAGCTCGAAGTAGCGGCGCTGCGCGTCCGGGTTCAACCGCTGGCCGTGGTTGAGCTGCGCCACCACGGGTGCGGCCTCCTCGATCGCGTCGGCGAAGAGGTCGAGGAAGCGCGTCGCCAGCATCCACGACAGGGATTTCTCCCACCAGAAACTGCGTGGATCATAGTCGGCATGGGTGAAGACCCGGCCATCCTCGGCCTCCCGGTCGGCGAGCACGGTGAAGATGCCAGAGCCGTCGAGCGTCTCGACCAGCACGTCCAGCGCGCTCATCAGCGGCCGGGCGGCGTCGGCCTCGGCAGGAGCCAGCCTTCGAAGGAAGTCCTCTCCCAGCTGCCGCGCGGCCGGCCGGCGGGACAGCACCTGCGACGGCGACAGGACCCGCGTTCCCACCCCGCCCACGGACCAGCGGGCGTGGCCGATCTCGCGCCAGAAGGCGCGCAACACCTCGGGGATCGGGTGCCGGCGCTCGGCCTCGTAGGCGGCGATCTCGTCGTCGGAGACGCCCGAGCCCACCTCGACCTCGATCGAGCCGATCAGGTCACCGTAGCCGTGGCTCCTCAGGTAATCGACGATCTCGGTGAGCGCCCGGGCGTGCCAGGCCGCGTCGCTGGGGTCGTCCCGGATCCGGTCCCTGATCCATTCCCGCACGGTCATGTCCTCGGGCCGGAGTCGGTCGTCCTGCCACTCCAGGCAGGTCAGGCCCGCGTCGTGGTCCCGTTGCGCCTCCAGCTCCCACCGTTCCTGTGCGGCGACCGCCTCCGCCTCGGTGGCGAAACGAGGGCCGCCGTTGATCCTCCGGTCGAACACGCGGCGATAGTCGCTTGAGTTGTTCGGGCCGTCGGGGTCCGGCGTGCGGAAGGTGCGCAGGATCGCGCCCTTGCCCGGCACGTACCAGGGGCTCGTCTCGGTCATGCCGGCCGCGGCGACGCTGCTCTTCACGCGGGCGAACGCGTTGGCTGCCGCGTCGACGCCGGGGAAGGAGAGGCCGAGACCGTCGAGCGAGCAGTTGTTCTGGCCCCACACGTAGGTCAGCCGGTCGCCATAGCGGATGACCTCGACGAATTCGTGTGCCCGGCGGTCCCAGAACAGCGCGCGCTCGGACAGTTCGGTCACGCCATCGAGGAACGCCCGCATTCGGCCGTAACCGATCGCCCGGGGCTCGAAAGGGAGGCCGGTGATCTCGTATCCGTCGAAGGCGCGCGCCACGCCGTCGACGTCGAGGAACCAGATCTCCCCGGTCGTCCTGTCATGCAGCAGCCGTCGCCGGACGGTCGTACCGGCCAGGATGCCGAGTTTCTTGTCGGAGATCTTCAGCCGTGGCGTGCCCTGGAGGCGGGCGGCCACGCCTTTCTCGACGAGGCGGCGGCGCTTGTCGTCCGCGGCTCCGGACAGGACCGCCTCCAGCTGCCCGGCCAGCTCCTCCGTCTCCAGCGGGTTGTCCCACCGCCTGGCGCGCGCGTGCTCGTCGGGCTGCAAGGGCGGTTCCGCGATGGAGGAGGCGAGGGCGTGTGCGGCGCGGACCAGGTCGTACGCCTTTGCGGTCAGGGCCGCCTCGATCCCGACCATGAGGGCGTACTTGAAGAAGCGGCGGGAAAGCTCCTCCACCGGCACCGGCCAGCCGGCCAGCTCCTGGAGCAGGTCCACCTTCGGCGGCCCCTGCTTCACGAAGTCGGCCAGGGCGTACGCGTAGCAGCCCGCGCCCATTCCGTCCCGCCGCTCGCGCACCATGGCCAGCGCCTCGCGGTGGACCTCGGCGGAGAAGACGCCGCCGATCGCGTTGCCCATCCGCCAGAACTCGCGCCGCTCGGTGAAGAGCCGCTCGATCAGCGCGGTCCGTGACCGGGGCGTCCCCATGTTGCCGACCGCGGAGTAGAGGTTCGCCACCAGGTCCTTGAGGAGGTCGTCCTCGGTCTCGCCGCGGTCGAAGACCTTCCCGCCCTTCTCCACGGAATCGGCGAAGCGCCTGCCGTACTCGTTGAGCGCCTCGATCAGGAAGTCCTCGGCGCCCGCGTGGGCGAAGCGGTAAAGCTGATGCCCGGCGGTGTTGCGGGCGAGGATGACCGGATGCGTGAGCTGGGTGGCGATCATCGCCCTGGCCACCCGCACCGCCTGCTCGTCCGAGAGCCGGGGCAGGACGTAGGTCTCCTCGCTGAACGGGTTGAACAGCTGGCTCCACAGCGAATCGATGGTCGTATGGCCGGCGGGCAGCTCTGCCAGGCGCATCAGCTCGTCGAAGATCTCCGGCTCGTGCGCGAACGGTGCGAGCGCCGTGAGGACCTCCTTCTTCATCTGCTTGGCCGTGTAGGTCGCCATGGAGTCGGCGTCGTCGGGTTCGGCGGCGTGCTCCAGCACCCGCAGCATGACGCGGACGAGAGGGTGGCCGGGGGAGGTGATCTCACCGGCGATGTCGGCGAGCACCTGCTGGTGGGACTGGAACGGCAGAGCCTCGAAACCCCGGGCGGCGAGTTCCCCCCGGTCGGGGTCGTCACCCGCGAGGACGGCGCGGATCGCCCACGAGCTCACCTCGGCCGCGTATTCGTCCACGTCCGCACGGTGCAGGACGCGGCGCGCGACCGCCCGCGCCAACGCCGGGTCGGCGATCCTCGAGATGATCGCCGAGTGGTCGTCCGGCGTCGCCAGTTCTTGCAGGATCGGTGCGGACGCCTCCGCCAGCGCCCACGCCCGCTCCAGTTCGTCGGCGGGCATCAGGAACTCGCGCCCGGCCAGTTCCTGAGCGTGCTGGAGTATGGCGAGGACGCGCCGATGGTACGGATCCTTGTCCAGCAGGAAACCGATCACCGTCTCCAGTGCGTCCAGGTCGCGAACCAGCGAATGGACCTGCCACAACGTCGCCAGCACCCACGGCCAGGTCTCGCCGGTGGTGGTCGCCGTCCGCGCGAACTCGTCGGCATGGGGGCTGGCCTCCATCCCGGCGCGCTGGTCGAGCAGGGCGCGCAGCGCCGCGGAGCCGGGCGCCGCATCCATCCGTGTCGCCGCCGCGGCGACCTCGGCGTCCGTCAACGTGCCCCCCTCCAGGCCGTCACGGACGAGCACGAACTTCATCAGCGACTTCGCCCGGGGCTCGATCTCCATGGAGACCAGCGCGGTGCGCGCCTGTTCCGCCTCGGGCGCGTCGTCGCCGGTGTACAGGAGCGCGAGCGAGCGGCGCGTCCTGAATCCCGGCACGATCGTCACATCCCCGTCCAGCGGCAGCGACCCGAAAGCCGCCGCGAACGCGTCGACCAGCGGCGTACGGCACGGCGCCTGCCCGATCGCCGCGAGCACCCGTGCCCGCTGCGGCTCCATCGCCAGCAGCGACGTGTGCAGCAGCCAGTAGATCGCCAGATGCGGGTCCCCGGCCAGCAGCGGCAACTCCGCCAGCAGGCTCTTCTCCGCGGCCTCATCTGTCGGCCAGATGGCGCGGAAACGCCCGATCGCGCTCCGTGTCAGCTCGTCGTCGTCCTGGATCACCCGGCCCTGGTGGTTGCGCAGCGGTTGCGAGAGCAGCCAGACCAGCCACTGGTACCTCGTGGCCAGCGCAGGCGTGCCGGGCGCCTCGCCGGGCCGGGCCGCCGGTCGTTCCTTGGTCCGGAAGGCGTCGCGAAGCTCGTTCTCGTCGCAGCCCTTGTCCACTTCCTCCTTGAAGGCGCGCCAGTCGTCCAGCGAGTCGAAGTGGAGGTAGAGCTCGCGGGTCTCGTGGTCCTGCCACCACACCCGCCCGTCCCCGCGGACGTCCAGCAGCGTGTAGTTGTCGCCCTCGTCATCAAGGACGAAGAAACCCGCGAGCGTCTTGTCGATCGCCCCGAAGTACGAATAGTTGCTCCCGAGATGCGCCTTGACGAGATCGTCGGCAAACGGGTCGGTCAGTTGCTCCACCGACGCCGCGGCCGTCTCCGGGGTGATCGGCAGCCCGTAGAACCGGCTGATCGGGTCATGCTCGTCCATCGACGATTCCTCTTGCTCATGTGTCAACGGGGGCCGAACCGCTTCTCCGCCTCTGCGGCGCTGATGACGCGATGCCCGGGAGGCGAGGGCACGGTGTTGTTCATGCCGCGGATGCTAGAGCCTGCGCCGGACATTCCCATGATCCCGCTCACCGGTCCGGTCCGGCACGGGCCCGCCGGTCCGGCGGTGGAGCGCTTCGCCGGCCGGTGGTGACATACCTGGTCCGCCGGTGACACGCCTGGTCGGCAAGGTCAGGGAAGCCGGCGCGCTGGAACCGTACGGCAGCGCCGGACCGGCCGCGCGTCGGTAAATCTACGTACCAAAGTTAGGTATTTCTACTGACACATCCCGTGCGCCCCGGCCGGCGGTGATCTCGTTGTGGCGAGGCTACTCTCCGGTGAGCCCGTCCACCGATTCCCGGAGAAGGTCGGCATGGCCGTTGTGCCGCGCGTACTCCTCGATCATGTGGCACAGGATCCATCGCAGGCTCGGCGCCCGGCCGTCGGGCCAGGTACGGCGGGCCGGCTGCTCCAGACCGCCGTTGGCCAGCGCGTCTGCGACCATGGAGCGTGAGTGGGCCACGGCGTTCTGCCAGAGCGTCAGGAGCTGCTCAGGCGAGTCCTCGGCGGCCGAGTGCCACTCCCAGTCGGGGTCGGCCTTCCAGTCCACCGTGTCCCACGGGGGTTGCCGGTCTCGCCCGTGCAACCATCGGGAGAACCAGTCGGCCTCGATGTAGGCCAGGTGTTTGAGCAGCCCGCCCAGGGTCATCTGCGAGGATCCGACCGTCGCTGTCAGACCCTCCGGGTCCAGTCCCGTGCACTTCCACGCCAGGGTCGCGCGCTGGTACTCCAGAAACCCCAGAAGGGTGGCGGTCTCGTCGGCCGCGAGTGGAGGTTCCGGACGCTCCTGCTCACCTAGATCAGTCATGGGCGGTGAGTTTATCGGCGGATCATCGCTAATGCCTTTTAATAAGCAAGTCCGCGTTCTCGCGACGGCTCCGCTAATTGATCCAGGGTTTTCTGACCCAGAAATCAGGCCCATATCGCCATGCCCCGGAGGGCGCGCGCGGGAACCGCCCCCCGCGGGGGCTCTGCCACTGGGAGAGCCCCCGCGGAGGGCGGTGTCGTGCGAGTGAGCGTGCGCGACCTCAGCTGTCGGTCGTGACCGCGGCGTACTGGTACTTCGTGTAGCCGTTCTCATCCCCGGAATGCGACCGGCCGGTCATGACGTGGTAGGGACTCACCGACGCGAAATGGTTGCTCTCCTTCATGCTCGAGCTCCAGATCCGGGAGATGACTCGCAGCTGCCTTCCCTGCCAGAACAGCGCACCGGGCTGGTAGCTCGTGTAGCCGTTCTCGTCCCCCTTGTGCCGCCTGCCAATGATGACCTCGTTCTCATTGGTTTCGTAGAGCGAACTGCTCTCCCTCCCCGCGGAAACCCAACTGCGGGGTTCCACCGTGACCTGCTCGCCGTTGATGAGAATCCGGCTGCAGTAGTACGTCGTGTAGCCGTTCTCGTCCCCGGAGTGCTTGCGGCCGGTCATCACCTGGTTGGCAGGGCAGGTGAACCAGGCGCCGTCCGACTCTTTCACGGTCGAGGTGGTCTGGAGTTGGACTTCGACCGTGTTGACCGTGGCGGCGGACGCCGCCGGTGCCATGGTCAGAACGGCCCAAGCGGCAGCCGCAATCCCAGCGGGTAGGGCCCTCTTGTACATGTTCACGTCTTTCGGGTTCCTTTCTGCCATCGTTCGGTGTGTCCCGGAGAGCGTGTGCGCCGGCAGCTCACGCCCTTCCGGGTGTTGATCCACAACCAAGGCTGGCGGCCGCCTCTTGTATCTGAGCAGGAGCCGGCTTGCGGCCGCGAGGTCGATGACTTGGAAACCAGTGAAAGAGCGGACGCCCGGGGAGCGGGAGGTCAGCCGCCGCGTACGGCCTGCCACTCGGCCATCAGCGCGAACAAGGTGACCGGGTCCAGCGCGGGCAGTCCCGGATCGAGTTCCCGATACCGCTGGTGGACGTTGACCACGACGCGCTCGGCGTCCAGCCAGGTGCCGTACTCGCCCAGGTCGATCCCGAACGCCGCCTCCTTGGCGTCCAGGCCCTTGGCGTACGCCGCGTCGGCCTGCTCGGTGACATGGCCGAGGTAGCCGCGCACGGCGCGGATGCCGTCGATGTCGGTCACGGGCCCGTGCCCCGGCACCACCAGCGCGGGATCCAGGCCGATCATGGTGTCGCAGGCGGCGATCCAGTTGGCGATCGGGCCGCCCCACACGATCGGGGTGCAGCCGATGAACAGCAGGTCGCCGGCGAACAGCACGCCGGCGTCGGGAACGTGCACCACGGAGTCGGCCCCGGTGTGCGCCGGGCCCAGGTCGAGCACGTGGATCTCGCGCCCGCCGACGTCCAGCGTGAGCCGGCCTTCGTAGGTCTGGTCGGGGTGCCGCAGGCGGATGCCGCTGAAGTCGAACGTACGGAAACGATCACGCAGGTACGGCGTCAGCACCGGCCCGAGATCGACCACCTGGAGTGCCACGGTCATGTCGGGCGGAACCTCGGTGTGCATCTCCTCCGCGGTGCCCTTGGCGGCGATGACGCGGACCGACTCCGCCAGCAGCTGCCCGCCGTGCGTGTGGTCGCCGTTGGCATGGGTGAGCACGGCGTGCGTCAGCGGGTTCCGGTCGGTGATCTCGCGCATGGCGGACAGCATCTCGGCGGTGAGCGGCAGGTCGTAGAGGGTGTCGACGAGCAGCGACGCGCCCTGGCCCGCGACGAGCCCGGCGTTGCTCAGGCCGTACCCGCCGTCGGGCAGCAGCCACGCCCAGACGCCGTCGCCGACCTGGTGCAGCCCCCTCGTGTACGGCACGGCCGCCCTGGCCCGGTTGACCCGCGGCCTCCCACGTTCGGCGGCGGGCCGGGGACGGGAGGGGAGCGGCAGCGGCGGGTCGGTGGCGCGGACGGCCTGCCGTACCTCGCCGAGCCCGTCCACGCTCAGGGTGACCACGTCGCCGTCCTTGAGCCAGCCGGGGAAGGCCGCGGGGGCGGGGAAGCCGAAGTGTTCGATCAGGCAGCACCCGGGCACGGTGCCCGACCCGAACACGTCGCCCGGCCGTAGCTCGACACCGCGCGAGGCATAGGAGATGACCTCGCCGAACGTCCAGTCCATGGTGTCGGTCCCGCCGCTTCCGATCACGTCGCCGTTGACCTTCGCCTCCGCGCGGAGGGCGAGCCTGCCGTCGCGGCGGTACGGCTCCAGCTCGTCGGGGGTGACCAGCCAGGGGCCGAGCGTGGTCGCGCCGTCCTTGCCCTTGGCCTGCCCGATCTTGAGCTGGCCCTCCAGGAGTTGCAGGTCGCGGGCGCTCCAGTCGCAGTAGATGGTGTAGCCGGCGATGCGCCGCTCGGCCTCCTCCGGGCTCAGGTCGCGCCCTCCCTCGCCGATGACCGCGGCGATCTCCAGTTCGAAGTCGAACCACGCGCTGCCCGGGGCGATCGGCACGTCGTCGTACGGCCCGACGACGGTGGAGGGCGCGCCGAAGTAGAAGGCGGGGATGTCGTACCAGATGCCCGGCAGCTCTCCCGAGCCCCCCGCGACCTTGAGGCAGTTCCGCATGTGGTCGAGATAGCACAGGCAGTCGCGAATCGACGGTGGCACGGGGACGGGGGCGCGCAACCTGGTCCCGGCGAGGGGGATCACCTCGTACGGCGCGGCCAGCGCCCGCGCGCCGGCTTCGCGGAGATCGGCCAGCAGGTCGATCAGCGAGGTGCCCGGCGGCAGCCCGTGGATTCGCTCGCCGTCGAGGACGCCGACCCGGTCTCCGCCGTCCGACATGTAGGTAACCCAGCGCATGAAACCTCCAAAAAGAAGTTCTGTGTTGGCTAACATATAAGATGTCGGAGAGCATAGGAGATCCGGATGGCAAGAAGACGAGAGCAGACGAGCCAGGAGAGCCGAGATCTGATCCTGGCCGCGGCGGCGGAGCTGTTCGCCGAGAAGGGATACCGGCAGACCACGTTCGCCGACGTGGCCGAGCGGTCGAAGATCAGCAGGGGTTCCATTCCCTGGCACTTCGGCAGCAAGGAGGGCCTGCTGCTGGCCGTACTGGAACACTCCGTGCAGACGCTGCTCCAGTCGCAGGCCGAGCAGCCGCCGCCGGACGCGGAGGGGCTGGACCGTCTGCTGGCGGAGGTGGTGGCGTTCCTGCGGCTGCCGATCTCGAAGCTCTTCGTCACGCTGCTGGTGGAGGCGCTGGAGCCGGACTCGCCGGTCCATGATCGGTATGTCGCGATCCAGACGGCCATGCGGGAACGCGTCCAGACCTGGGCGGAGGGTCTGCCGCTGCCCGAGGGGGTCACACCGCGCGCGGTCGCGGTCGCCGTCATGGGCGCCATGGTGGGCATCCACCAGCAGTGGCGGCTCACGCCGGACGGCGTGGACCTCGACGAGGCGTTCGGCGCCCTGCGGTTCCTGCTGGGCGGCGTGCTGAAGCCCAGGTAGGCGGTTGCGGGCGCCGAGACCGGATGCCCTCGCCGGGGCGGTCTCCGCCGGGTCCGATCATCCCGCGATCCGATCAGCGGGTGGCGACAGGGGAAACCCCGCCGAAGCGCACGCCGCGGCGGGGCGGCCGCGTGTGACCCGGCCGACCGGTAGGGATCAGAGGTTTTCCGGTATGTCGATCATCTGGTTGAGCAGCGGGACGAGCTGTTCCTCCTCGTAGTCCAGATGGGCCTCCAGCTCTCCGGCGAGCCGGTCCAGCTCGGCCCCGATCGCCGCCTGATCCCCGGTCTCGGTCAGCGCCCGTATCCGGGCCAGGATGCGCGCCACGGCCTGGTGCTCGTTCCTGAGCCGTGCCAGGACCTCGGCCAGCTCGGGGTGGAGACCGTCCAGGTGGGGGAAGAGGACGTCGTCCTCGCCCACATGGTGCGCGTGCAGGGCCTCGCAGAACGTCAGGCAGTGCTCGCGCAGGCCGGGCCCGAGGCGCGCGGTACGGCGCAGCTCCGCGAGGTCGCGGCGGAAGCCGTCGTGCAGCTTCACCAGCTCGTCACCCCACGCCACAAGCCTGTCGTCATGTGCGGTCATGCCGGCTCCTTCGTCAGTACGCCTGGAACTCGCGCCAGGACGTGGTGGATGAATCCGAAAAGTGCGGAAACGAGGGCTGCGATGGCCGCCACGCCGAAACTCCATCCGGCGTCGCCGTCCGAGAGCAGGGCTCCGGCGATCGTGCCGGCCAGGCTGCTGCCGACGACTCGGACCAGGGCGTTCACGCCGCCGGCGGCCGCCGTCTTGGCGGGCTCGACGTGTTCGACGGCCATGGTGCCGAGGGCGGCGTAGCCGAGCCCGACGCCGACGCCCAGGATCGTCGCGGCTATGTACAGGTCGGAGGGCGTGTCGTGCGAGGCGATCAGCCAGAGGGCGGCGGCGGCCACGAGCAGGGAGCCGGTGCCGACCAGGGACGCCGCGGGGAAGCGGCGCATCAGGGGGCCCGCGAACAGTGAGACCACCAGCATCAGGCTCGTGGTCGGCAGCAGGTACAGGCCCACCTGGAGCACCGACGCGCCCAGTGCGCCCTGCGCCACGGCCGAGATCGTGGTGATCGTCGCGAACAGGGCGAACCCCAGCAACAGCGACGCCACCGTCGCGCCGACCGTCCCGCGGTGCAGCAGCATCGGGATCTCGATCAGCGGGTGCGTGGCACGGCGCGCGGTCAGCACCCACACGCAGGCCACGACGGCCGCCCCGGCCAGCAACCCCAGGGTGAGCGGCGAGGCCCAGCCCCAGGCCGCGCCCTTGTTGATGGCGAGCAGCAGGCAGACCAGCCAGACGGTGACCAACGCCGCGCCCACGAGATCCGGGCGCCCGTCGTCCACACGGTCCCGGCGGGGTTCGCGGACGAAGGACGCCACGAGGGCGAAGCCCGCCGCGCCGAGCCCCGCCAGGATCCAGAACAGTCCTTGGTAGGTGCCTCCGACCAGCCCCGCGAGGATCATCCCGCCGCCGCTCCCGACCCCGATCATCGCGCTCAGCACGCCGATGGCCGTGGGGAGCCGCTCGCGGGACACGATCTCCCGCGCGAGGCCCATGGCCAGCGGCAGCAGGGGAGCGGCGACGCCCTGCAGCACGCGCCCGACGATGAGCAGCGGGAGCGTGGTGGCCACGGCGGCGATCAGCGACCCCACGACCAGGAGGGCGAGCGCGGACAGTGCGACCGGCCGCCTGCCGTACAGGTCGCCGAGGCGCGACAGCAGGGGGATGGCGACCGCGCCGGAGAGGAGAGCGGCGGTGAGCGTCCAGGAGACGGAGGTGAGCGGCGCGTGGAGCTCGCGCTGCAGCACGGGCAGCATCGGCACCACCGCCGTCATCTGCAGAGTTCCGACCGCGACGGCGTAGGCGAGCACGCCGACGGCGATCCATGGATACTTTTTATACACGTATAGAAAGTAACATGGCAGGATGCCGGCTCGCACGGGGCGACCCCCCAAGATCTCCAGGGCGGACATCGTGTCCGCCGCCCACCGGATCATCGACACGGAGGGAACCCAGGGACTGACCATGCGCAGGCTGGCCCGCGAGGTCGGCACCACGGCGATGGCGCTCTACCACCACGTGCGAGACAAGAACGAGCTGCTGCAGCTGCTGCTCGACGAGTACGCGGCCGGGGTCGAGATGCCCGAGCCGCACGAGGACGACCCCGTCGAGCGCGTCGTGGCCGCCGCCACCGCCATGCGGGAGGCGCTGGTCGGCTGCCCGTGGATCGTGGAGGTGCTCAGGGCGGACGACCTGCTGTCCGTACGCGCGCTCTGGTACCCGGAGACGATCATCGACGGTCTCCTGCGCGCGGGGCTGACGCCGGAGGAGGCCGTGGACGCGTACCGGATCATCTGGCACTACACGGCGGGCGAGATCAGCGCGCGGGCGACCGCGGCACGCCGGCGCGAGGAGAACAGGCCGACGTACCGCAGCCGCATCTTCGCCGAGCTCGACCCGGCCACGCTGCCCCGGCTGGCGGCGCTGGGAGAGCGCTGGGAGGAGCTGACCGCCCGCGACACCTACGACAAGGGCATACGCGCGCTCGTCCACGGCCTCCTGCCGCCACCGGCCTAGGGTCTGTTTTGTGGATCTTTCCACCTACTGCGGTCGGCCAGACGGCGCCCCGCCGCGTTGTCGCCCCACCCCACGAAAACGCTATGCAAGCTCCGCGTTTGCCGCGGGGGTCCCGGGGTCCTGCCGCCGTGGCGGTCGCGAGCCGGCGTCAACGCACCGTCGGCCGGGGTCACGAGCACGCGGCCGGGGTCACGAGCACGCGTATTCTCGCGCCGTGAGGATCATTCGCAGTGTGGTCGCCGCGCTTGCGCTCGGCGCGGGATTCGGCGCGGTCACCTCCTTCGTCAACGACGTGTCCTCCCCGTACGGAGAGGCCGGAGGCCGGTTGGTGAACGCGGGGTGGGCCTGGGTCACCGAGGTCGCAGGAGTGGCAAGCCTGTTGCTGGACGCGGGGTGGGCCTGGGCGGCACTGGCGGTGGCCGCGGGATGGCTGGCCGGCGCCCTCGCCCGGGGGGCGGTCGCCGGCGCCGTGGCATTGGCGGCGGCCACGGCGGCGTACTACTGCATGGACTCCCTCCTCCGGGAGGAGCCGTTGGTCTCATACCGGGAGGAGACGCTCTACTGGTGGCTCGCGAGCCTGGTCCTCGGGCCGGTTCTCGGCGTCGTGGGCGCGAGGGCCGGGCGCCCCGGAACGATCGGCCTTCTCGCGAAGCTGACGGTGCCGGTCGGGGCGATCGTTCAGATGATCTTTCTGCCGCCCGGATTCGGCCTGACCGTGCGCCCGGCAGCGGTCTGGGCTCTGGTGATCGTATGGGGGGCCGCCGCGGCGGGCATCGGTGTCGTCGTCACTCGGTTCGCCGCAGAGCGGCGAGTACGGCCGGTGCCGGCCCCGCTCCCGCAGTCAGCACTGGAATCCCACGGATCTTCCCGCCTCCCCGGTCGTGCAGGATGACCTGACTCGTGGATCCGAAGCCGAGCCCCGCGACGTCCTCGTGGCTGCCGGCGCCGCGGCGACACTCTTCGACGTGCGCCTGGGCGGCTTTCCGAAGAGAGCAGCCCGGGTTCACTCAAGATTCGTGTGGCGTGACCTCAAAATCTCCGCCGATTCCGACCGGTGTGCTCGAACTCGATTCGTGATCAGGTCGACGAGAACGAGAAGAGCGATCTCATAGGCGCTGCCCATGGGCAGCACGGCCGTCGAGGCGTGATCGTCGGCCATGGTCTGAGCCCTGATGTGGACGATGCGATCCGCGTGGTCGGCCGGCGAGTTCTGAGGCTGTGCGGTCAGGTAGAGCAGGCGGGCGCCCGTCTGCACCGCTGTGCCGGCCAGTGCCTCGACCGTGGAGAGGCGGCCGGGGCCGCAGGAGAGAACGACGAGGTCGCCCTTCCCCACGGCTGGGCAGGTCATCTCGCCGACGTAGTGCGCATCGAGCCCCGCGTGGAAAAGCCGCATGACGAGGCCGCGCAGGACCAGGCCCTCCCGGCCCGGTGCGTAGCAGGCGATCCGGCGCGCCGCGAGCAGCTCCTCGACAACCACGTCGAGCTCGGCCTCGGGCACGCTCCCGACCGCGGCGGCGATTTCCTCCATGGCGCGCTCGGCGTCGCCGGGGAGTCGACGGGGAGTCGTCATCGCGGCCTCCTTCGACTGGCGGCTTCTGAGTGCACGGCTCACAGGCCCGCCGGGCCCTTGAGCATCAGACATCAGCCCCCGGCGCAGTCCTCACATGAGGATGTCGGCCACCACCGCGGCGTAGGCCTCTTCCGGGGAATGCCCGTTTCCACGGTAGCTCCGGCCAGGTGCCGGCCGGAGCTCCGACTGATCGGTGAGACCGACCGGTACATCGGCCGCCCGCCGGGTTGCCGGTACTAAGACCGCACCGGCGAGTTGCAGCCATGCATCAGCAGTGACGATCCCGGTTGACCGCGTCGTCCGAAGCCGGGCTTTCCACGCGCTCACGTGGTCGCCCATCAAGGCAGGCAGACTGGCTGACTGGCGTCAGAGCGGTGACGAGTCGATGAAACCAATCCTGCGCGGTTCCCCGCACCCCGGGGTGTTCTGCGCGAAACGCCGCCCAGTCCGCTTCCCCGAATCGCACCGAGTTCAGGTGGAAACCACTCGTTCCAGCGCTCGTGGGGGAGTGGTGAAGAACCTTCCGTAGAAGCTGCGGCGAGAGCCTCGTGCGATCGTCCTCAGCCAGAAGGACCGCGTCGTACAGATCCTTGCACTGCGATCTGCCGCCGGCTGCGCCGTCGGCGTGCAGCCACAGAAGTTTCCAGGCCAGAGACAGCTCCCGGCTCGCCGTTCGGACAATCGGCGGTGCACCACCGTCCCCTCTGGACATCATGGTCCATACCGGGGGCTGGGGAAGCTTCTCATCCAGGGCGAAATCAAGCTGCGCTTCACCGGAGGGCAGCCCCTCCGCCTGCCACGGGATGATGATCCGGAGCCCACCGGCGCCGTACCCGCTGTAGGCATATGCCCAGGTGAGGTCCCTGCGGGCACTGTCCGCGCGGAGCACCACTCCCGGTGCCGCCTCCGGCTGCCGACGGACCAGGTCAAGCAGGTCGTCATATGAGGGGAAGGGGTCCGCCGGACCTGGATCCCTGTCCCAGCGGAATCCCTCCGGGGGGACGATCGCCCGCAGTCCGCGCGTTTCGAATTCTTCTTCTCCGTCTTTCCAGATTTCGTACCGGGCCGCGCCGGCGGCGGCTTCCGGCCACTGCTGGATGACATCGATCCGATCCACGTAAGGGTATGGATCCAGGGAATCGACGGGGACCGCCGGCTCGGACAGAACCACGAAGTCGAGGTCGGCCGGCTCGCGTGCTTCGCTGCCCGCCCACGCGGTCATGACCATGCTTCCGCGTAACATCAGGTTCTCGCTCCACGGAGCATCCGCGATGAGGCTCAGCACATGGTCGAGGACCGCACGGCGGGCCGTTCGCCAGCGGACCGCGCTCTCCGGATCACCGAAGTCAGGCTCTTTCGCACGGCTTCTCCGGTTGGGCCGCCCCGGCAGGTCGGGCAGCGGCTCCTCACCCGGACGGCCAGGCCCCGGATGGTCCTCGGTCATGCGTCGGCGTCCTGTCCGCCGATCCAGCCGGCGTCCATGCCCGGGTTGTCATCGTGCACCACGAACTCTTCCTCGACCTCCACGGCCGCGTACCCTGCCTGCGCAAGGTCGCCCAACAGGGCTTCAAGCCTTCGGCGGGCCTCGGGCCGGTCGACTCCCCGGCAGCGCTGGGTGACGAAGCGCTCATGACGGCCTGCGTCCACGACGCGACGAGCGTTCCATGACACGTGCGCCGCATGGCGCCCGCTGAGCTTCCGTACCGCGGCAACCTGGGCGTCACCGGCAAGGACGAGCTTCACGTGGTGCTCGAAATAACACTCCGGCGGGAGCGCGGCGGCCTCCTCGGCGGTCTGCGGCACGTCCGCGTTCCACGGCGACGCTTCGATCTTCACCCGTGCAACGCCGAATCCCTCGCCATGCAGCCGCTTCACCCACACTCGTGCCTGCGATCGCTGCGTGGTCAGCACGCCCCGGCCGCGATAGGTGAGCATGGGCTGATCGGGAGTGCTTCCCCGCTCCAGCAGAATCCTCGTGTACTTCATCTCATTGCGCTCCGCCCACCGGCGTATCGCCTCGTCGCCACCGCCCAGCCGGCTTGGCAGCACCGTCAGATGCGTTTCGAACACACCAGTGAAATCCTTCACGCATCCTCACAGTCGACCGTACGTGTTGCAGCAGGGACTGTAGTAACCGGGAGCGACAAAATACCCCGAAGTCATCTCGAAGTAGACCGGGGCCCTGTCGCAGTAAATGCCCGATTTAATGCGATATCGGCTCTAAGGTGATCATTGCGATCTGGGGCATGCCCCGCGATCTTCGGTGGCGGTTTGGTGTAGATCAGTCGATTTCACTGATCACGCAACACGCCTCATCGCGGCTCTCCTCAACCCCGAACCAGCGGTCGGCCAGCTCGTCAAAGGTAGTGGCGCCCGAAGCAGGGATCTCCCGGAAATACCACGGCAGGTGCGAGTACACGTGCAGCAGGGCGTAAGCCATCACCTTGCGGGGTAGCGCCGCCCGTCGCTCCTCGGGGTAGCCATAACCGTCCAGGAAGGCACGCATCAGCAACCGGTCGCCACCTGTAAGGAAGACCCCCACGGCGACCAGGTCGTACTCGCGAGCGCCACGCATCGCGGGCTCGAAGTCGAACAACCCGAACAGCCTCCAGGCGCCCGCTTCCTCCCGAACCAACACGTGCACGTCCATGAACTCGGTGTGCAATAGAACGGGCTCGCCCGGTTCGAGGTCGACCGAGTCCAGGAATCCCGGGATCTGATCCAGCCACGTCTGGTCCAAACCGCCAGCCCGGTTCTGCTCGGCCGTGGCTGCGGCACGCTCGGCGCAGAAGGCGGTCCAGTCAGGCGGGCCGAGCACATCTGGCGGGGTGATGGCGTGCAACTCCGCAAGCGCCTTCCCGAGCTGTACGGCAAGGCGCTCCCGCTCACGCCGCGGAATCTTCGGCCAGGCCCGCTTGAGGTCCTCGCCGTGCAGCCTGTCCATCAGGATGTAGCCCCACCCGTGGAACTCACCGGCATCCTTGACCCCCGGCGTGGGGATCGACAGGTGGCCCTCCAGCGCACGCAGCACGTCCCGCTCGATGGGCGGCTCCTCCTTGCGAAGCGGCGGGTAGAGCTTGATGACCAGGTCGTCGCCGACGGCGTAGACCGGTAGGGAGCCCTCGTCGAAGGCCACGACTTCGCCCGTCAGCCCAAGGTGTTCACATAGCGCCAGCACCCCTGCCAGCAGTTGCGCGTCATCGATCGCGTTGTATTGCTCTTCGGTGTCAGCCACAGGAAGCACATCAGTGACCATATTGACGAGGTCAACCGAATTTTCTGGAACGCGGGGACGTCCGACGTCGCCTCCATCCAGATACGGCTCTGACACCCCGCCACGTGATCACGGGACACGCCCGAGGGGCCACCCCGTCTCGCGTGCACACCGATCCGGGATCGCGTGACGCATGCCCGCGCAGAACCACTACGCTCGCGTCCCATGCCGACGCTGCGAGAGGAAGACGTCAAGCAGACGCTGGGCCCGCTGGTACGGTCGCGGACGGTGTTGGAACCGGCATCATGAGGGCCAGGGGCGAGACGGGGCTCACCGAGCACGAGGTGAACGACCTGCTCGACGGCGGCGAGGCAGGGCCGGGGGATGACGCGGTGCGTGTGCTGTCACGCCTTCAGGGAGCGGCGGGCGAGAGCACGGCTTCCAACCGCGATGGCGAGCGCGACGACGATCAGAATCGCCGCGACCGCGAACGTGGTCCGCATGCCGGCGGCGACGGCCTCGGGGCCCGCCGTTGTGATGTCGGTCGTCGCCGATGCGAGCGCGAACACGGCGCCCATGACGGATGCGCCGGTGATGAGCCCGAGGTTGCGCGACAGGTTGAGCACGCCTGAAACGACGCCCCGCTGGTCCGGGCGGACATCTGCCATGACGGCGGTGTTGTTGGCAGCCTGGAACAGCGCGTAGCCGGCGGTGGTGACGACGAGGGGGACGATGTAGCCGGAGACGCCGAGCGTCACCGGCATCGCGGACAGGAAGAAGGAGCCGGTCGCTGTCCCGATGAGCCCGGCGACGGTCATGCGTTGTGCGCCGAGACGGTCCACGACGCGACCGGCCGGCACACCGGTCAGCGCGGAGACAAGCGGACCGGCTGACATGACGAGCCCGACGAGAGCCGGGTGGAGCCCGAGCGCGCGAGACAGATAGAACGGCCCGACCACCAGCGTCGCCATCATCACCGTCGAGACGAGCGCGCTCATGGCGAGGCTCGCACTCAGCACCGGATTGCGGAACATCGCCAGTCGGATCAAAGGTGATGCTGTTTTCGCCTCGACGAGGACGAAGAGGCCGGCTCCGAGAGCGGCGGCCAGCAGCAGAGCCGTGTTGAGCGGGCCGAAACTGCCGCGCCCGATCGTCATGGCGAGAGCGTAGGCCGCGAGCGTCAGCGCGAGCAGCAGCGTGCCCACGTTGTCGAAGCCGGTCCGGCCGGTCTCCGACCTCCGGTGGTCAACGGGCAGGTGGCGGCGCGCGAGAAGGAACGTCAGGACACCCAGCGGCACGTTGACGAGGAAGATCGCCCGCCAGCCGAGCCCGGAGATCAGAGCGCCGCCGAGCGACGGGCCGAGAGCGGTGCCGATCGCGGACATCGTTCCGAGCAGTCCCATGGCGCTACCGGTCTTCGCCTTCGGAACCGCCTCACCGACAAACGCCATGGTGAGGGCCATCATGACGGCCGCTCCAAGCCCCTGCGCCGCCCGGGCGGCGATCAGCGCCCAGAGCGTGGGCGCGACTCCGCACGCGACCGAGGCCGCCGTGAACAGGAGGATTCCAGCCAGTAGCAGCCGCCGGCGGCCGGTGATGTCACCAAGCCGTCCGACGCTGACGATCAGGGTGGTGATGGTGAGGAGATAGGCGAGGACGATCCACTGGACTTCCTGGAAGGAGGCGGTGAACGCCTGCGCCAACGTCGGCAGGCCGACATTGGCGATGCTGGTGCCGAGTGAGGACAGCAACATGGACAGCGAAAGGCCGGTGAGCGCCCATCGAGCCGAAGGCGTCGATTCCGCATGTCCGGCTGCTGGTTCGTCTCTTTCTGCGATAAGCGGCTTCAACATGAACTCCGTTGTGTGGCGGCGCGGGCCGTACCTGGTCTGGTGGAGGTGGTGATGTCAGGCGTCGGCCGGTGCCTGCGCGCCGAGCGAGCGGCGGCGTGCGACCAGGACGGCGTCGTGGATGGTGATGGCACGCCCGTCAGGGTCCACCGCGGCGCGCGGGCGGGTCTCGGCCACCAGCACCCGCCACTCGGTGGGGTCGAGGGCGGCGGCGACTTCCTCGCCGGTGAACATCGCGTCCGGGAAGAGTCTCCGGCCGATGGTGGTCCGCAGGTCGGACGGGTGATGTCCGACGATCAGCAGGGTTCCGCCGGGGGCCACCGCGGCAGCCAGCCGCGCGAACAGCTCCCGCCTCGCGTCGCCGGGCAGGTGCATGTACTGCGCCGACACCAGGTCGTACGCGCCCTCGGCGGGAGGCTGGTCGCGTAGATCGGCGTGCGTCCATGTGATGCGGCCGGCGACCTGCGCGCCCGCGGCCGTGGCGTGCGCGGCGGCCCGCTCCAGCGCGGTGGTGGAGATGTCGGCCGCGGTGACGCGCCACCCGCGTTCGGCGAGCCAGATCGCGTCGGCGCCTTCACCGCTGCCCACGTCGAGCACCTGGCCGGGGGCGAGTTCGGCGGCTTCGGCGACGAGCTGCGGGTTGGGGCGTCCGCTCCACAGCGCCGGGCGGGCGCGATAGCGCTCCTCCCAGGCATCCCGCTCGAACATGGTGCGCACCTGGTGCCGGTACGCGTCGACGGCGTCGCGGGTGTCCTCGGCGACGAGGTCGGCGTTGATCGCGGCGCCGGCCTTCAGGCCCGCGGCGGCAGCCGCGATCACTTGCGCCTGTATGTCGGCCACGTTGCCCGCCACCCACACGCCGGGCACGCCGGTGGCTCCGGTGGGGTCGGCGGGAACCTGGCTGCCGACGACCTGGCCGCCGAACTCCACGTCGACCGGCTTCAGCCCGAGCGACTCCAGCACCTCCGCGCGGGCGGACAACCGCGGCGCGACGGCCAATCCGTCGAGCGCGACGATCTCGCCCGAGGCCAGCCGTACGCCGGTGAGCGTGTCGCCGTCCGTCTCCAGCGCCGCGACCGGGCCGTCCACGACGGTGATGCCGCGTGCCGCCAGCCGCTCGGCCCGTTCCGCGTCAGGTGCCGGGGTGTGGTGCAGCAGGAGCAGCACGTTCCGGCTCCACTGCCGCCACAGCTCCGCCTGATGCCAGGCCGGCGGCCCGTTCGCCAGGACGCCGATGCGCCGGTCGCGGACCTCCCACCCGTGGCAGTAGGGGCAGTGCAGTACGTCCCGGCCCCAGCGCTGGGCCAACCCCGGCACGTCGGGCAGCTCGTCGACGAGCCCGGTGGTCACAAGCAGCCGCCGCGCCCGTACGGAGCGCGCGCCGTCCAGCGTCACCAGGAAGCCGTCACCGTCCTTGGCGGTGGCCTCGACCCGTCCGGTGACGATCCGGCCACCGTACCGGGTCACCTCATCCCGTCCGGCCGCCACCAGCTCGGCGGGTGGCGTGCCCTCCCGGGTCAGGTAGTTGTGCACGTGCCCGGCGGGTGCGTTGCGCGGCTGCCCGGCGTCGACCACCAGCACCGTCCGCCGCGCCCGAGCCAGCGTCAGGGCGCCGCTGAGCCCGGCGGCGCCGCCGCCCACCACGACCACGTCGTATGCGTCTTCCATCATGGGTCTCCCTTCGCTCGCCGCCTACGGTGCATCCGACCGGCTGGGTCGGCAAAGTAAATTTGCCGACATGGCAAACGACGACACCGCGATCCTGGCCTCCGTGGGCCCGCGGCTGCGCGCGCTGCGCAAGAAGCGCGGCACCACCCTGACCCAGCTCGCGGAGACCACCGGTATCTCGACCAGCACCCTGTCCCGCCTCGAGTCCGGTGAGCGCAGAGTCACCCTGGAGTTGTTGCTGCCGCTGGCGCGCGCCTACCAGGTGCCGCTCGACGAGCTCGTCGGCGCGCCTTCGGTGGGTGACCCGCGGGTGCGGTTGAAGCCGATCAAGCGCGGGGACTCGACGATCGTGCCGCTGACCCAGCACCCCAGCGGGTTGCAGGCGTTCAAGATGGTCCTCGGCACCGACCGCCGCGAACCCGATCTGCGTATGCACGAGGGCTACGAGTGGCTGTACGTGCTCAGCGGGAAGCTGCGACTGGTGCTCGCCGAACACGACATCGTGCTCAAGGCGGGGGAGGCCGCGGAGTTCGACACGCGGCTGCCGCACTGGTTCGGCAGCACCGGAGAGGCGCCGGTGGAGATCCTCAGCCTGTTCGGAGCGCAGGGCGAACGCATGCATGTCCGCGCGAAACCGCGTGGTGCGCAGTCCGGCGGTCCCGGCCCGGGTTGATCGCCGCGCTTTCCACCCGGCGCCCGTGCGCAGGTACGGCGGGCCCGCCCGGGCCGACGCCGAGCGGACGAAGCCGGAGGCGTCGGCGGGGGCGGGCTCGGCTCAGCAGCGGCGTCCGTCGATCTTCTTGATCCAGCCCGAGCAGTTGCCACAGGTCTTGCGGGCCTGCCACTTGCCTTCGTCGTAGTTCCAGGTCTCGGCGTGGAAGTACAGCGTGCCGGCCGGGATCTGGGCCTTCCGGGTGAAGCCGCGCGCGATGAGGTACTGGTTCATGGCGTCGACCTCGGCGCATGCGTTCACCGGCCACGCCTCCCCCTGCCCGACACCGGCGAGCAGTTCCTGCATCACCGGGTGCTGCTGGGCGGAACGCGTGTAGGCGCCGCTGGTGCCGATCCAGTAGTCGTCGGAGGACGAGTCGGATAGTCCCGCGATCACGGTGCCGTAGGCGGAGCCCATGGCGGCGGAGGTGTTGCGTGTCTTGATCGCCTCGCTTCTGGCGCGGTCGATCCGTGCGGCGTGCGTCTTGAGGGCGGCTTCGGCGGCCTTGAGCCGGTCGGCCTCGACCTTCTTGGTCGCGTAGTAGACCCAGGCGCCCTGGGTGCTCTTCTCCCGCACCCAGGTGATGAACGCCTTGCGCGCCTCGCTCTCGGCGGTGCCGTTGAGCAGGGAGGTCTCCAGGGAGGCCATCCTGCTCCGCAGCGCCTCCAGGGCGTCAGCGAAGGACCCGACGGGCTGGTCGGCCTTGATCGCGTCCTGCAGGAACATGCGTGCGTTCAGCGCCCATTTCTTGAGATCGGTGGTGGGGACCAGGTCCTCTTCTGTCGGCAGGGAGGCGAATGTTTGCTCCATCGGGGCGCCTTTCCGTCTGGATGGCCGTGGGCTGGCTACAGCCTCCACTCCGGCGATCCGGGACTGATTGCAAGGCGTTGTACGCGGAGGCGGGTTGTGGGGGTGTGGCACCCTTCCGGTTTCCTCCGGTGGCGGCCGTCTCGCGGATGGCGTGGTGCGCGGGCCGGACCCCGTTGGCCTCGGCTTTTATCACAAAAAGCGGGCAAGTCGACGAACCATGACAAGAGACTCAAATGAGCAATATGGAAGAAGGCATTAGGAAACGCTGATGCGACGATCTGTCTGGCGGTCACGCAGTTAACGGGATGGATTCAACTAAACCTCAATAAGAGGCCTTATGGCCTTGAAGTGGACGTTGTCCACCTGTCCTGGCGTCACCGAATTCCGGCCAATGCGGCGCAGCGATGGGAGAACGGATGCTGAGCAGGCGGAACATGCTCGCCGTGGGCGCTCTGACGCTCGGCGGCGCGGTGGGCACCAAGGGGCTGCTTTTCAACGACCGTGCCGCTTACTCGTCCGCGCGAGGCTTCTACCCACACGTTCACGGTGTCCAACCGGCACGGGTCGGAGCGGCGCTGACCGTTGCGCCGTTCTCCATGCAGATGCCCGTGCCACCGGTGTTGAAGCCGATGGTGTCGACCAACGACGTCGACGTGTACCGGCTCGACATACGGCCGGCCGACATCGAGATCCTCCCCGGGGTAAGGACTCCGGTGTATACCTACGGCGGCCAGTTCGTCGGTCCCACCATCCGGGCCAGGACCGGGCGCCGGGTGATGATCAGATACAAGAACGCCCTCGACCGCCCGGCGAACGTGCACCTGCACGGCGGTCACGTCGAAGCGGACCACGACGGTCATCCGATGGATGTCATCCAGACCGGACAGTCGCGGTGGTACAACTACCCGAACAGGCAACAGGGCGCGACGCTCTGGTATCACGACCACAGCCACCACACGGAGGCGGAGAACGTCTACCGCGGCCTGCACGGCTTCTATCTGATCGACGACGACAGCGAGAAGAGCCTCCGGCTGCCGGGGGGAGCGTACGACATCCCGATCATCATCCGTGACGCCCTGTTCGACGCGGATGGCAAGATGGTCTTCGGCGGCAATCCGGCCGAGCGCAACGTCATCCTCGCCAACGGAAAGCCTCAGCCGTACTTCCCGGTCGCCGCGCGCAAATATCGCCTCCGGCTGCTCAACGGCGCCACCGAACGGACCTTCAACCTGAACCTCGGCGGCGCCGAGATGACGCAGATCGCCTCCGACGGAGGCCTGCTGCCGGCGCCGGTTCCCCGGACCGAGATCCGGCTCAGCTCCGCCGAGCGGGTGGAGGTGGTGGTGGACTTCTCGCGCTACCCGGTCGGCACACAGGTGGTCCTCTCCGACGGGACCACGCCGGTGCTCCGGTTCGACGTGGTGAGACGGGCGGTGGACTTCAGCCGGGTCCCCGATCAGCTCCGGGCGCTCCCCGTTCTCCCCGCCGCGACGGTCACCCGCAACATACGGCTGAGCTTCGACATCTCCGGGTTCCCTCCCGTGGGCCTGGTCGACGGCAAGACCTACGATCCGGCCCGGGCCGACCAGCAGATCAAGTTGGGCGCCACGGAGATCTGGAACATCACCAACGGGGACGGCCAGTTCGGATTCCACCACAACTTCCACATGCACCTCGTGCAGTTCCAGGTGCTGGACCGCGACGGTCAGCCTCCGTCGCTGGACGACGCGGGACGCAAGGACACCGTCCCCGTTCCGCCGGGCACGTCCGTTCGGGTGAAGGCGACCTTTGCCGACTACATCGGACGGTACGTCTACCACTGCCATTTCCTGGAGCACTCCTCGCTCGGGATGATGGCGCAGATGGAGATCGCCCCCTGAGCGCCTGACACTGCGCCTGACACCGCCCGGACCGCCCGGACCGCCCGGGCGCCGGGCCCGGGTGAAGGCCGAGTCCGCCGCCTGGCTGCAGGTGAGCGGCGAGTGCGTTCAGGAAGCCGCGGAGCATGCCGCCGGGTCACAGCCCGTCGAACCACGCCCGGACGCCTTCGGCGCTGCCGGTGCCGAGAGCGACCATCAGGGCGATACGGGCCTTGGCGGCGGCAAGACCGCGTGCGCCGATGGCGCCGACACCGGCGGCCAGGCCGTAGGTGCCGGACCGCATGTCCTCCAGCGCGACATCGCGGGTGCGGCACCGGGACGCGACGACCACCGGAATGCCCCACTCGGTGAGCTCGCTGATCGCGGTGAACAGGCTCACCGGCACGTTGGCCATGCCGGTGCCCTCCAACACGACCCCCCGTGCGCCGGCGTCCACTGCGGCGGTGAGCAGCGCGGCGTCGATACCGGGATATGTCTTGATCAGCGCGACGTCGGACTCGGGTTCGCCCTGCGGCGCGGGTGGGCGGGGCGGTGCCGTGCCCAGCGTCTCCACGCGCCCGGCCACGACCCGCCCCAGGGGAGGGAACGGTGCGGAGGAGAACGCCGCGACGCCGGTGGCGTCGACCTTGGTGACCCAGCGGGCGGCGTGCAACTCGTCGTTGACGCACACGACGGCGCCCGCCTGGCGAAGGCGCGGATCGGCCGCGGCGGCGATGGAGGCGGCCAGGTTGCGAGGGCCGTCGGCGGACAGCTCGTCCAAGCGCCGCATGGCACCGGTGAACACGATTCCGCCTCGTGACGCCGCCGGCCCGGCGAGCAGGTCGGCCAGGAAGGCGGTCTCCTCGAGGGTATCGGTTCCGTGGGTGACCACCACCCCGTCGAAACCGTCGTCGAGAACGGCCGAGCGCACGCGCCGGGCCAGGGCCAGCATGGTCGCCGGGGACATGTCCCAGCTCGGCTCCGCGGTGACGTCTTCCACCGTCACGTCCGCGGCGAGCTGATCCGCCGGCACGCCGTCCAGCAGGTCGGTGCCGGAGGCGATCGCGAGCCGGTCGTCACGTCGCGTGTAGGCGATGGTGTCCTTGGTCGCGAGTAGCAGCACGTGTGAGGCCATGGTGTCCCTTCGGGTCGAGTTCACTGGTGGTGGGAGGCGGGGCCGAGGTGGTGCTCCAGTCGTTCGATGCGTGCGATGAGCGGCTGGAGTTGCTGGCGCACCGCCGCGGCCAGCGCCTGCGCGGGATCGGCGGCCGCGGTGGCAGAGGTCTGCGCGCGCAGGTGCACGTAGCCGGCCAGGGCCGCCGCCACGGCCCGGCGCGTCAGCCGGGGCTCGGCCCCCAGCGCGCGCAGCACCTGACCGGCGGTGCCGTCGAGTTCGTTGACAAGCCCGAGCAGCAGGTGCTCACAGCCCACGTAGTTGTGCCCCAGCGCGGTCGCCTCGGCCACCGCCAGTTCGAGCGCGCCGGCGGCGGGGCCGCTGAAGTGCACCGATGAATCGTCGCTGGAGCCGCCCTCTTCGGGGTCCGCCCGCCGCTCCAGATCACGCCGGATCTGGGCGGGATCGATCTCGACCGCCCGCAGCACGTGCAGCGCCAGGTTGTCGCCCTCGGTCACCATGCCGGCGAGCAGGTGCCCGGTCCCGACGTTCGGTGAGGTGTCGGCACGCGCCTGGTCGATCGCCAGCTTGATGACGGCGCGGGCACGGGCGGTGAAGAGCGGCAATCGCTCATCCAGATCGCTGGCCTCCAGCTCGCCCAGGGCGGTCTGCCGGATGGCGGTGATCCGGCGCACCGCCTGCTCCAGCGCTCGCTGGCAGATCGCGGACACCGGCACACCGGCGTCCTTGACGGCTTCCGCCAGTTCGTCGGGCAGGTAAACGTTGATCTTCGGCATGGCGCCACCTGTCGTCTGTTGGGGTTATCTACGGGTTACTCGATATTTATACCCCCTATAGGGTTAGTTTCTCTAGGTTAGATAACCCTATCTGTCATGGTTCTCTCGCCTTACCCCGAGCGGGTCGGCGGCTCACCGGAAGCACTCGCACGGAAGGCCCGGCTCGGGCGTCGCGGCCGGGAGATGCTCGCCGGCGGACAGCGGCTCAACGACTACCTCGACCTCCTGGATTCCAGCTGGATGTCGAGCAGCCGGGCGACCTGTGATCAACCTGTGGCAGGCCGTTCGGTGACGGCGGCCACGCGATGATCGGCTTCACCGTGATCGGCTTCACCGGCGGGTGAGAGCTCCTCGCCGATCAGGCCGGGCGGACCGGGGGCGCCCGGCGGCGCTACGCGGTGCCCATCATGCGGTTCTCCCAGGCCCAGGCGGCGATCTCGACCCGGTTACGTACGCCGAGCTTGGCCTGGACACCGGAGATGTGACCCTTGACGGTGCTCAGGGAGATGAACAACTCGGCGGCGATCTCCTGGTTGGTACGGCCTCTGGCGATTGCCCGGACGACCTCGGTCTCCCGTGCGGACAGCGGCTGGGCGGGTCCGCGGGCGGCCGGTGCTCCGGCGGACGCAAGGTGGCGCAGCAGCCGCAGGGTGACCGACGGCGAGATCAGGGCGTCCCCGGCGTGCGCGGCCCGGACGGCCTCGACGAGAAGGGCGGGGCCGGCGTCCTTCAGGACGAAGCCGACCGCCCCGCCGTGCAGCGCGCCGTAGACGTATTCGTCGAGGTCGAAGGTGGTGACCATGATCACCCGGAGCGGGTCGGGGACACCGGGGCCGGCCAGGGCACGGGTGACCTCGATGCCGTCGAGGCGGGGCATCTGAATGTCCACCAGGCACACGTCCGGGCGCAGCCGCCGAGCCAGCGCGACCGCCTCGGCGCCGTCCGAGGCCTCGGCGACCACGCTGATGTCGGGCTGGTCCTCAAGGATGATCCGCAGGCAGCCACGGATCATCGCCTGGTCGTCGGCCAGCAGGACCCTGATGGTCATCGGCGCTTCCGCGCGGGGAGAGGCAGGGTGGCCAGCACGGACCAGCCGGCCCCGGGGCGCGGACCGGCGCGCAGCGTGCCGCCCAGGGCGTCGAGGCGTTCGCGCATCCCGGTCAGGCCGTACCCGCCGCGGCGATGGTGGCGGGCCGAGGCCGACGGGGCGTCGTCGACGACCTCGACGGTGACGACCTCCCGATCCTGGGTGACGCTGACCGTGACCGAGCGGGCGTGCGGGGCGTGACGGGAGACGTTGGTCAGCGACTCCTGGACGACCCGGTAGACGGTGCTGGTCACCTCGGGCGGCCACACCGATTCACCTTGACCTTCGCCCTCGGGCAGTCGCAAGTGCACCGCGGGGCCGCGACCGTCGAAGCGCCTGACCAGGTCGCTGAGCCGTTCGGGTCCGAGCGTGGCGGGAGCCGCGTCATCGACGTCGCGCAGCAGGCCGACGACGCGTCGCGTCGCGGCCAGCGCGTCGGAGCCGGCGGCCTCGATGTCCGCGAGGGAGGCGTCCGTCTTCTCCGGATGCCTGCGGGTGACGAGCCGGGCGGCCTGAGCCTGGAGCACGATGCTGGTGACGTGATGGGCGACGACATCGTGCAGTTCCCTGGCCAGGTTCAGGCGCTCGTCACGGCGAACCTTCTCGGCGGCGGCCCGGCGGCGGGCGGCCAGCAGCCGCGGGCACAGCCCGGCCACGAGGGCGGCCAGCCATCCCGCGCCGTTCAGCATCGTCACAGCCGGGACTCCGAAGGAGGACGCATGGGCGGAAAGCAGGCTGCAGGCGACCACCGCGAACCCTCCGGCCGCGATGGCGCAGGCCGAGGAGACCGGGAGCGTTCTGACCGCGGAGCCGACGAGCACCGACAGGCCCAGGACCATGGCGGGGCCGGGTTCGGCCGGCAGGTGGGCGAACCGGGCCGCCAGGATGGCGGCCACCGCGACGGCCAGACCCGCGACCGCCGCCCGTGACCGGTCCAGCCGGCGCACCAGAGCGATCACGCACACCGCCGCCCCGGCGGCGCAGCCGAACTGCCAGTAACCGCCGCCCCAGCTGCCGGCGATCCGGGACGCCCAGAAGGCGAGCACCGCCGCGAACACGGCGCCGAGCCCGAGGTCGGCCGCGATCCCGGCCGGCCTCGCCCGCCGATCCCAAACATTCACGCCGTTCAGGCTAGGAGATCCTCACCCGCGCGCTGAACCGGCCGAAAGTACTGTCACGACCCCGCGATCCCTGCTTTCGACCGATGCCGCCGCCGGGCCGGGCCCGCAGGATGAAGCCCCATGCCATATGGAGAACTTCCCTCTCATGCCGGAGCCCGAGAGCCTGACCAGCCGATACGGCGACCGCCGGGCTCCGGTCCACTGCCGTCCGGGCATCCCGCGGGTCCGGGCCATCGGCTCGATCTGTTCCAAGGGGACCCGCGTCCCCGCCGCCCGTTCCCAGAGGACGGCCCGGGAGGTCCTGCGACGACCACCCCTGGACGGGCGCGCATCTCCGCCCTCGACGTGGTGCGCGGGTTCGCACTGTGCGGGATCCTGCTGGCCAACATCCAGCCGATAGCCAACGTCGGCAAAGTCGTCGTGCAGCGTCCGCCGGCAGTGGGGGAGGAGTGGATGGGACTGCTCGTCGAGCAGCGCTTCTTCCCGATCTTCTCCCTGCTGTTCGGTGTCGGCTTCTCCCTGCTGTTGAACTCCGCCACGGGCCGCGCCGCCCACCCGCGGCTCATCCTGCTGCGCCGGCTCCTGGTGCTGCTCGGGATCGGCCTGGTGCACCACGTGCTGCTGTGGCAGGGTGACATCCTGACCGTCTACGCCATCGTCGGCCTGCTGGTGCTGCTGCCCTCGACCTGGCTGCCGCGGTGGGCCGTGGCCGGCCTCTCCGCCGTGCTCATCCCGGCGTCGCTGATCGCCGCCGGCGGCCCTTTCACGCTGGTCCCCGGGCTGTTCCTGCTGGGCTCGGCGCTGACCCGGTACGGGGTGATCGGCCGGATCGAGCGCTCCACCCGGGTGCCGGCCGTACTGGGCCTGGTCCTCGCGGCGGGGGCGGCGCCCGTCCTGTGGCTGCAGGCCGGCGACCAGGGAAACCCGGAGGCCGACCTCCCCTTCGCCGTGGCCGGGCTGCTGCTCGCGGGAGTGTACGTGTGCGCCCTGCTGACCCTGCTCAGGACGCCGCTCCGACCGGTGCTGCAGGCCGTCTTCTCGCCGCTGGGCAGGATGGCGCTGACCAACTACCTGACCGCCACGGTCCTCGTCCTGGGGGTCGGCCGCGTCCTCGACGGCCCGCCGGACAGCTGGTCCTCGACGACGGTGGTCCTGATCGCCGCTGTCATCCTCGCCACCCAGTGGCTGTGGTCCACCCTCTGGCTGCGCCGATACCGCCAGGGGCCCCTTGAGTGGCTCTGGCGCTGGGCCACCTGGGCTCAGCGTCCGCCCCTGCGCCGCGCCCTCTGACGGCCCAATACTCCGAAGCCACGGCGGGCCGCAACGACCATGAGCGCCAACGTGCTCTTGTTCGATGGCGCGGGGTTGGCCGCACGCGGGGTGAGCATCAGGACAGGAGGGCGCCCACCCGTTTGACCGTACGGATCATGGGCGCGGTCTCCATCAGGTCTAGTGGGGGGACTGCCGGGTTTACCGGCAGGGGAATCGCTTCCCTGTTACGGTTCCTTTGTTTGAAACGGTCAGGGCTTGGCCGTCGCCTACTTCTGCCGAGGGAAGCGAGAAGCCGCTCTCTTCAGGGAGCGGAGGAGTCACTTCGCGCACGCCGTCGAGCGGCGCGACCCGCTCGGTGATGTAGCGGTAGAGATCTTGGGTGTCGCGGCAGGTCACCCCGGCCATGAGGTTGGTCGGGCCGGTGGTGGCCGCCACCACATCGGCCTCGGGGTGAGTGGCCAGCGCGGCACCGACCGAGGCCAGGGCCGAGGGTTTCACCTTCATCCACAGCCATGCCTCGGCGTGGTAGCCGAGGGCCTGCGGAGGGATCTCGACGTCGAACCTGAGGGCGCTGCTGGATCGCAGCTGGTCGAGGCGGCGCCGCACGGTGGTTTGCGACCATCCGCTGGCCGCCGCCAGCTCGGCGTATCCGGCCCGCCCGTCCTGGGCCAGCACACGCAGCAGGGCGTGATCCTGCCCGCTCAGCAAGACCTCCGTCGCGTACGCCGGGGCCGGCCGGAGCCGCTCTGCCTGTTCGTCGGAGAGCACGGTGACCCTGCTGCGCCATCCGGCGAACATGTGCAGGGTCGCGTGGGCGGACATGGCGACGAGGCGCGGGGTTCGCGGCAGTTTTTTCAGCAGCAAGGCCTCGCCGTCCTGATCGCCGCCGGTCTGGACGCCGCAGGCGATCTCCGTGCCGCCGGACAGCAGACGGACCCAGACGGTGTCGTCGCGGCGGGCGAGCGCCTCGGCCACCGCGCCGGCCGCATCCGGCGCGCACACCAGGCGCACAGACCACGAGGTGTACCCGAAGTGCGGGCCGTTGAGCAGGCCGACCACTCGTAGCAAGCCATGCGAGCGCAGCTTCCGATAGCGGCGGGCGATCGTGTGCTCGGAGACGCCGAGCACCTCGGCCACCGTGCGGAAGGAGGCGCGGCCGTCGAGCTGGAGCGCGTGCACGAGAGCGTGATCTACCGCATCAAAGATGCTATTTATCGCCATATATTCGTTTTACATGCGATTTATTGCCGTCTCGTGACTCATGAGCTGCGTGGCCCGCCGAGTCGGCGCGATCGTTGGTGCATGAGCACATACCTTGTCTTCGGCGCTACCGGAAACGTCGGCAGAAGGGTGGCCGAGCGGCTGACCCGGGACGGCGCCGCCGTACGAGCCACGAGCCGCACCCCTGAGACCGCGAAACTGCCGCACGGCATCGAAGTGATCGTGCCGGACCTGGAGGCGCCGGGCGCCCTCGACGATGTTGAGGCGGCGTTCCTGATGTGGCCGTTCCACTCGGCGGAACCGGCGGGCCCCATCGTGGAGGCGCTCAAACGCGGCGTCCGCCGTGTCGTCTTCATGACCGGCGGCGACGCTCGTCCCGGGCTCGCACCAGAGGAGCAGCCCAACCCGGTCGCCCGCTGGCATGCCACCGTCGAGCGCCTGATCGAGCAGTCGGGCATGGAGTGGACGGTGCTGAGCCCCAGCACCTTCATGGCCAATACGCTGTGGTGGCGTGAGCAGATCAAGGCGGGGGACATCGTGCGCGGGGCCTTCGGCTCACTGGCGACGGTGCCGATTCACGAGGACGACATCGCGGCGGTGGCTGTACACGCCTTGACCGGAGCCGGGCACGCCGGACGCCGCTACACCCTCACCGGGCCCGAGACGCTGACCCAGGCCGAGCAGGTGCGGGTGATCGGCGAGGCGATCGGCCGCACGCTGCGCTGGCAGGACCTGTCGCCGGCGGAGGAACGCGCCCGGCTGCTGGCCGACCCCGGCTTCCCCGACGGCTTCGTCGAGGAGTTGCTCGCCGGCTACGCCAAGATGGCGGCGGCCCCGCCCCCGGCCGCCACCTCTGTGGTGCGCGACATCACCGGGAGACCCGCCACGCCGCTGTCGGTGTGGGCCGCCGATCACGCTGCGGACTTCGGCGGATCGGTGCGGTGAAGGTGATCGTCATCCCGTCGTGTCTCCTGGGATCAGGATTTCCGCTCACTGTCGCAGGGACATCGTGTTGATCTACATTGTAAAGGCGCTCTGCTGAGACAAAAAAGACAATCAGCCGATCTGTTCGGCCAGGGCGACGATGATGCCCGCGGGACCGCGGAGGTAGCAGAGCCGAAAGATGCTCTCGTACTGCGCCACCTCGCCGAGGAGTTCGGCGCCGTGGGCGCGCAGGCGAACGATGGTGTCGTCGATGTCGTCGACGGCGAACATGACGCGATGCAGGCCCAGCGTGTTGGGCGGCGGGTTCTCCGGTTCGGCGCCGGACGCCGCGGGGGTGTGGTACTTGGTCAGCTCCAGCTTGCTGTGGCCGTCCGGGGTACGCATCATCGCGATGTCGCTGCGGACGCCGTCGAGTCCGACGGTGCGGTCCGCCCAAAGGCCTTCGACCTGCCCCTTGCCTTCCAGCTCCATGCCGAGCTCGGTGAAGAACTCGACAGCCGCGTCCAGGTCGTCGACGACGATGGCGACGTTGTCCATCCGCTGAACGGTCATGTCTCCGAGCATAAAGAACGCGGCGAGCCGCCGGTCCGAGGTGCCGGAACCGGCGGCTCGCCGCTGGTGGGGATCCGGCGGCTAGAAGCCGGAGTCGCCAGTGGCCGTTCGGGTGCCGCTCAAGTTCCCGAGGCAAAGAGCCGGCTCACGGTGTCGCCAGTGAGCGCGGTCGCCGTGACCCTCCTCACCACATAGCGCGTGGACGCGAAAACACGTTGCCGTAGATGCTTTCAAAACGTATGGTCTTGCGCTCGTGATCACAGTGGTGGAGCGGGTCCTGCCGGCCCGGCTGGGGACAGGATTCCGGTGGTTGCTGGCCTCGAGCTGGCTGACGAATCTCGGTGATGGGGTCGCGGCCGCGGCGGGCCCGCTGCTGATCGCGACGTTGACGCGCGACCCGCTGATGATTTCGCTGTCGGCCCTGGTGGGCTGGGCGCCTCCGCTGCTGTTCAGCCTGTATGCGGGCGTGCTGTCGGATCGGTACGACCGGCGCAGGATCGTGGTCGTCGCGAACGCGGTGCGGGCCGTGGTGCTGGCGGCGCTCGTCGCGCTCATGGTGACCGGCACCGTGACCGTGGCGACGGCGCTGGTGGCGCTCACGCTCCGGTCCATTGCCGAGGTTTTCGCCGACAACGCGACGGCCACGCTGACTCCCATGATGGTCAGCAAGGACGATCTCGTCATCGCCAACGCCCGTTTGGGCACGGGGTTCATCACGCTCAATCAGCTCGCCGGGCCGCCGATCGGCGCGGCACTGTTCGGCCTGGGCTTGACCTGGCCGTTCGCGAGCCAGCTGCTCCTGGTGCTGGCGGGGATCGTGCTGGTCTCCCGGATCACGTTGCCGCCGCACGGCCGGCAGGCCGACGATCTCATGCCTGACACCGTACGGGAACTGATCGCCGGGTTCAGCTGGACCATCCAGCACGCGGCGGTCCGCACGCTGGCGCTCACAATCCTGATCTTCAACTTCACGTTCGGCGCGGCCTGGTCGGTTCTCGTCCTCTACACCCAGGAGCAGCTCGGCCTCGGCGCCCTGGGCTTCGGTCTGATGACCACCATCGGCGGGATCGGCGGCTTGATCGGCACCGGCCTGTACGGGGCCATCACCCGCAGGGTGAGCCTCGGCGCCCTGATGCGGATCGGACTCGTCATCGAAACGTTCACTCACCTGGGCTTGGCCCTGACCCATTCGCCGTGGGTCGCCGGGGGCATCTTCCTGGTCTTCGGCGCGCACGCGTTCATATGGAGCACGACCTCGGTCACCGTCCGCCAGCGCGCGGTCCCGCGCGAACTGCAGGGCCGGGTGGGCAGCGTCAACACCGTCTGCGTCTACGCCGGTCTGGTGGTCGGCTCGTTGATCGGCGGTGTCCTGGCCACCCGCCTCGGTGTCGCGGCGCCCTTCTGGTTCGCCTTCGCTGGTTCCGCGGTGTTCGTGGTGCTGCTGTGGCGGCAGCTCATGCTCATCGCCCACGACGACTGAGATGTTCGGTGGATGTGAACGCTCGATCTGACAGTCCCATGCCGGGATCCGCGACGGCTGGCGGCGACGGATAAGCCTCATGAGAGGAGACGCCGAAACGGCATGGGAGTTCGGCGACAGCCATACTTCATCCGGTAGACCAGAGCACCCAGTTGGGCGGCCTCTCTGACTCTCCATCCCAACCCAGTAACCAGGTCCGGGTGGAGTCGGGCTGCGTGGTGACGGCCACGAGGTGGGTGAAGTCGCCGGGTAGCTGTACGGGGGTCAGGCGTCCCTGCGACAGGTGCGTAAGCTTGTTACCGTCCGCCTCTGGGAGCCAGAATCCGCCGCTCCCGTCAGGGACCATGCGGTTACCGATGTCCCGCGCCACCGGCTTGCCGAACTGCTGCGACCAGGTGGCACCGTCCCAGTGGAGGATCAGCAGCCGCGCTTGTTCGCAGGTGTCATCGTCCACCACCGTGCAGTCGGGCTCCGGGATATCGGAGCCGACTCTGCCCACCGCCCAGAGGTCGTTGGGGCCGGCGACGAACTGGTCCGTGAGGTCCACCCACGATTGCCGTGCGTCCTGGGGCAGGTCGAGCTTGGGCGAGGGAATCGGGTGCCAGGCTCGTCCGTCCCAGCGGGCGAAGTGCGGCACGTTCTCCGCAGCGGTGTACTCGTCTGGCTCCTTGTCCTCGCTCCGCCGGAATCCGGCCGCCCAGGCCTCGTCCGATCCCCGGACGCTGACCAGCAGCGGTGTCATTCCAAGCTCGTACCTGCGGGTAGAACCGCCCGACCAGCGGACAAGGCCGGATCTCTTCCTGAGCCAGAGCCCGTCCGCGCCGAACGCTGCCATGACTTTCTTCAGGCGGTCCTCCGTCTTCAGGCGGTTCTCCTCCGTCCATCCGGTGCCGTTCCACCTGGCCACGCACCATGACTTTCGAGGCTCGCCAAACACCCACACGGCGCCCTCCCACGTAGTGAGAACCTGCGCCAGTCCCAAGGCGCAGGCGGGCCCAGGCACCGGCCCCCATGCCTGGCCGTCGTAGCGCCATATCGCACCGCTGGAGCTGTCGGAAGAGAGAGGAGTATCGCAGTCCACCCGGCGATGGCCGACCACCCAGACTTGCCCGTCCCGTGTCGCGGCCACATCGGCGGGATAGCCGTCGATGAATGCCACCGCCATGCGCCATCCCTCTCAGCGAAGGCCCGGCTGGACCGGAAGATCACAAATGCCCGATGTCGTTGATGGAGCGCGGCACGAGGTGTGGTCACTGGCGTCAGACCTCGCTGAACCGTCGCGTCCCGCTCCGCAGCGATATTAAGCGGTATTAAGAAGGGGCCGGGGCGCGGCAATGCGCTCCGGCTACCCGACGAGTCCCGGGCCGGTACACGCTGCCAGACAGTGGTGAGGTGTACCGGCCTCATGATTTCCGCAGAATTCTTACTGATGAAGCTGTTGTGAACGGGATGCCGCCCCATATTGCCCAATTGATTCTGGGACACATGAAAATCAACACGACCGTGGGCTGCAAAGAGTGAGGAATGGGAGGAGTTTCCCGGCCATCTCGAACGTCGGAAGGTGGCCTTGGGGAACTGCGGGCGAGCCTATGGAACCGGTTGCCAGCGTGAGCACAGTTGTGCCAGATGCCCTCTTTTGCGCATTAACCCATTTCAGAGGCCTCGACTGCGGTGAAGGACGGCTCGGCGAGGCCCCCGCCGCCAGCGGCAGGCTCGCCCAGTTCGACGACCGTGCCCGTCGGGCAACCACCATCGACCTCGGCCTACCGAGTCTCCGCGAGATCGCCGGTCACACCGCATCCGGTGTCGGCGACCAATAGTAAAACCTGTTTAAGATTCACAGCACAAAGATCACGGTTTCTTGGCCGACAGACACGGTCTCCTGGCCGACAGACACGGTCTCGCGGCATAGCCTGAATGGCGCGGCACCGTTTCATATGCGGCGGAGCGTGTTCCGTGGCGGCACTAGGGCGCGTTCGATGCCTCGGCTACCTTGAAGGAAGTCTCATAAATGGCTACTGGCAATGCCTACTTCTACAACCTGTCCGAGCAGGATGTCGTTATCGACGTGAACAACTTCAACGGGGACAAGGTCGCCGGGCTCGGATCGGCGCCCTACAGCCCGAACAAAAGCAGCAACGGCCCGTATCAGCGTTACGACACCGCAGAGCCCCAGCAGGGGCAGTTCGGCACCACGAACACGCTCGAGTACAACGTGGCGGGCGGCGGGGGCGGTAAGGTCAGTGTCACGATCAATGTCGACTTCGGCCGCTATCCGGCGAACATGGACTTGATCGTCTACCTCTACAACTCGGCGGTGATGGTGATGTCGCCGAGCGACAGCGTGCCCTATCTCGGCAAGAACGGCCAGACCATCCAGGTCGGCCCCGGCTCGGACCAGCGAATCTGATCCGCCGAGCCAGCCCATTTGGAAGGGGTCGCGGTGGCGACCGGCTACATGTTCTCAGGCCCGGTGGCGGGTGGACAGCCGTACATCTATTACGCCACCGGTGCCCAGCCGGCGACCTACGACGTGGTAGTCGGCCTGGACCAGGTCTTTTCCTCCACGCCGGCGCTACCGATCGTCGCCGGTATCTTCACCCTCGCGTCGGCGAGCAGCGGGTTGTCCTACACGATCACGGCCGCGATGGCGGCGATCTGGAACTTCGACGCGAGCCAGTTCGACTCGAACGGGCTGTTCCGGACCGCGGTCTGCGGCAACTTCGATCAGCTGCTGGTCGACCTGGACATGGCCGGTCTCCTTCCCGGGCGGCTGCAGGCGATCCGCGGCTGGATCGCCCAGTCGATCCCGCAGACGTTCGCCGAGTCGCTGTACCTACGGCACGGATTCGACCCCGTCCGGCGCTGCGTCGAGCTGACGCCAGGGATGCGCCTGCGGATCGACTTCGAGGACCATCAGGCGGTCGACCCGGGCGACGACCTGCGCAACGGCTTCGTGGGGAGCGGCACGTCGTATGTCGAGCTGAGCGGGGTCGCGTCGCAGGGGGGTGGCCAGGTGGTCGGCTTCGATCCCTATCTCAGCCGCCTGATGGGGCTGTCGGTGGCTCCGACGAGCGGCGGCGCCGCGGGAGTGATCGACCTGCAGGGCGCCGCCAACCAGCTGGCCTACTGGCGCCTGTTCTACCCGTCCCAGTTCCCGACGAGCGACGACACCGGGTTCACGGGGATCAACCAGAACGCCACGCTGATCGGTGCCGGCGACCGCACCACGCTCGAGGCCGCTACCAGCTCCTATGTCGCCGGCACCACGCTGCCGGCCGGCGCTGTGGCCGCATGGTTCCGCGGTCGCGCGAGCGTCGTGCCGGAGGTGCCGGTGTTCCTGCAGGGGGTGCGCGCCTACGTGCCGGTCGGGACGACCGTGCGCGACCTGCTCTGCGGCGTCATGCCGCTGCCGCGCAGCACGGCCACGCAGGTCAGCTCGCACGTGATGACGCGTCCCTACGACGCCCTCGTCGCGGGCTCCTCCTGGGCGCCGCTCACCGTGGACACCTACTCCGACGTCCCGCTCGGCGCGCAGGCGCCCTGGAGCTCCGCGCTCGACACCTTCGACTTGCCGATCCTCGGCGGCGACTCGCTGTGGGTCCCGATCCCCAGCCCGACGTAGACCGATGGGTGTCACTTTCACGCAGCAGCCGGGCGATGCGTTGTGGAGCGTCGACAGTGGTCCATCCACGTGCACTGTCGCGTGGGCACCGTTCGACACCGGTGGCGTGCCGGCGAGCGCCGTCGCCCTGTCCGACACGTGGTCGACGTTTCTGGGGACCTACCTCGTGCTGCCCCCGCACAGCCGGCTCTCGACCGCCCTCGCGACGAGCCTGGTCCAGTACCTCGACTGGCGCCCGCCCGGCAGCGTCCGCTTCGCCTGGATCGCCAACCCCGGCGACGACCCCCACGCGTGGGACGCCAGCACGATCGGCTTCGACGGCGACACGACCACCGGGCGCAGCGGCCTGCTGCTGCGCAACCTCGCGCTGTGGGTCGGCGCCGGCTGCACGGGCGCCACTGACAGCGGCGGCGACGCGATCGTCCTCACCATCCCGGCCGGCAGCGTCTCGCTGACCGCGCAGGCAGGTGCGGCCACGTTCCCCGTCACGGCGTCCGCGCTGACCGTGCCGTTCAGCGGCCCGCAGGCGGGCTGCGCCGTCACGGAGCTGACGCTGACCGAGGCGAGCGGGGCGTTCGAGCAGCTCGACGTCGGCATGCGCTACTTCACACCGGCACCGGGCAACCCACCGCTCCAGACCCGCCTGGTCTCCTACCGCTACCCGGTCCTGGCGACGACGCAGCCGGCGAGCGGCGCGTCGGTACCGGTGACGGTCTCGCTCGACCCCGCCGCGCCCCTCGACGACACCCGCACCTTCCTCGGGCTGGTGCCCTCAAAGGCTGACAAGGGCCCTGAGCTCGCGTCGTACTACCGGACCGCGAACCGGCTGGCCGTCCGGCTCACCCCGCTGGCGACGCCGGCCGCCAAGCTCGTGCCCGCGGTCCGCGCGCTGTCCGACCCGCCGTCGCCGTTCGACCCGTTCTACTTCGTCCCGCGGGGCGGCTTCGGCGTGCAGGTGGTCGACGGCGGCGGCAACCCCGTCAGCGGTACGTAGCGGCTGATGTGCGGCACATCGGGCCTCGAGTACGTCGACCTGCCGGACGGCGGCGGCGAACTGTGGTTCAGCCCGGGCGGGGCGGCCCTGGCCGGCGAGCAGGGCCTGACCGCCACGGCCACGACGGCGTACGCGTCGGTGTTCGGCTCCGGCGGCCTCGTTTACCATGCCCAGCCCGACGGCTCACCCTTGTTCCGAACGACCGGCACGCCCAACTTCCTGGCCTTCGACGAGTTGCCCGGCGTGACGCTGCCACCCGCGCCGCAGGACGGGACGCTGCCGCCCGGGTTCCCGATGGTGCCGTACGCCGGCGTGGTGGACGACGACCTGTCGCCCTACCGGCGGCTGGAGTACAAGGTGATCGCGCCGACCCGCCGTACGACGATCGCCGGCGTGAGCACCGCCGCGGCGCGCGCCCGGCCGGCGGCCGCCGTCGACGGCACCGGTAACAGCGGTGGTGGTCCGAGCGTGACGCCGCAGGGGCTGCTGGCCGACGTCGACGCGAACGGCATCACCGGCCTGACCCTGCTCGTGTCCGGCAGCGACGCCGTCCAGATTCCCGACGTCAGCCCCGAGCTCGCCGCGGCGCTGCAGTCCAACCAGCTGTTCCTCGTCGCGTCCGACCCGAGCAGCCTCATGACCTCCGGGACGGTCGCCGGCACGGTGACGATCGGCGCGGGTCCCGACCAGTGGACGATCGACGTGTGGCCGAGTGCCTGGTCGGCCATGGGCACGACGCTGGTCATGAAATTCGCCGGCAAGTCGCTGGCCGATCTGGCCGCGGACACCAGCACGTGGACGCAGCCCACCGACTTCAACGGCGGGGCGTCAGGCGTCCAGACCGCGCAGCAGACGCTGCTGGCGGCGATCGACGAGGCGGTCGAGCGCGCCTCGACCGACACCGAGTTCCAGCCGTTCGCGCAGCTGGCCGGTGACCCGACCTGGCAGGGCCTGCTGTTCCTGAACGCGCCGATCCCGCCGGCCGACCTGCCCGGCCAGCTGTCCGGGCTGGCGGCGGGCATCGACGCCGGCCAGTTCAAGGCGCACCACCTCGGCCTGACCGTGACACCGGTCGACGCGAGCAGCGGATCGCCGACGGCGCGGCCGTCGTCGCTGTTCGGGTTGATCTTCTACGAGAGCACGACCTCGGCGGCCGGCGCGCAGGGACCGTACGCCTTCAACGTGCTGAACCTGAAGGTGCGCTTTGAGAACTCCACCGTGGCGACCTTCTCCAGCCAGATCCAGCTGCTGGTGGACGAGCTGTTCGCCGAGCCGGCGACCCGCACCGACGCCACCACCAAGACCGCCTGCGCCGACAACGTGCTGCTGTTGTACGGCGTCTACCAGCGACAGGGAACGACGAGCGGCTACCGGTTCTCCACCGATCAGGACAACGTGTTCGTCATGACCAGCGGCGTTCTGTCGAGCGTCGAGATCGCGACGGCGCAGTTCGTCACGGTCGTTCCGGCTTCGGAGGCCGACCCCCCGTCCAAGCCCGCCGAGTCGTCGTTCGTGATGAGCGGCGCGCTGCGCTTCCTGCCGCCGGCGAGCGCGGACGGGTTCGACCTGTTCTCCTTCGGCCCGGCCGCCGCCGACCCGCTGCCACTGTCCCAGCAACGCCTGAGCTTCGCCAACCTCGCGGTCGACCTCGCCTACGACCCGGCCGACCCCACCAAGGACGTCTACACCTTCAACGCGACCAAGCTCGCGCTGGACGGCTCGCAGAGCCCGGCGCGCTCCAGCGGGGTGTTCAACGACTTCCCGCTCACCCTGTCGGGCTTCCTGCACGTGCAGCCGGCCGCGGCGGGCGGCAACGCCGGCTCGGCCACCCCGGCCGGCCTCGGCTACGCCGGAGTCGACGTCCCGGACCTGCCGCAGGGGTCGATCCAGGCGCCGTGGTTCGGCATCGTCGCCGACCTCGGCCTCGGCACGGCCGGCGCGCTGGCCGCCAAGGTGGGACTCACGGCCGGCCTGCTTGCGGCATGGGCGCCGGGCAAGCCGGACGCTCCGAACGTCGGGGTCGCCCTCAAGCTGCCCGGGACGGGCGGCGGCGGCAAGCTGCTCTCGCTCGAGAGCGTGCTCAAGCTCAAGATCGGGGATCTGACATTCACCCGCGACGCCGACGCCTACGTGCTGGCGCTCCAGCAGATCGCGATCAGCGTGCTCTCGCTCAGCTTCCCGCCCGGCGGGCAGGTCGATGCCCTGCTTTTCGCCGACCCGACCGGCCGAGATCGCACGACGCTCGGCTGGTACGCCGGCTACGCCAAGACGAAAGGCAAGTCATGAGACCGGTCACCCGCGACGCCGTGCCGAACAACTCCCCCTACGCCATCCGGCTCAACACGATGGTCAGCCTCCAAGTGGACGCGTCGCAGCCGCCGAACTGGAAGTTCAGCGTGGACTCGGTGATCAGGGCTCTCAAGACCAATACCCCTTCGCGCTGGGACCTGCTGCAGGCGGAGTGGTATCTCGCCACCGGAACGGTGCCCCCGGCGAACCCCGGCTGGACATTGCCGGCCCTCCTGAATGCGTACGCGACCATCAACCGCCGCCTGACCAAGGGGGCCAAGGGCTGCAACAAGGCGGGTCCGCTGCTCACAGGCATGTTCGGCGAGTTCTGCAGCTTCTGCGAGCAGTACTTGCCCGGCCATCTCGTGGTCCAGCACTGCACGCCGATGTCGCCGTTCCCGTACTTCACGCTGTGCTGGGACAACCTCCTGCTGGCCTGCGAGGCCTGCAACGGCTCGACCGGCATGCTCGACAAGCTGACTCGTGACGAGGTCGACCGCTGGGGCACGTACGCCGACGACTGCGCCCGCAACGTCGCGATCCGCGGGACCCCCGGCAACCCCGCCACCGCGCGCTACCTCTGGCCCGACCTCAACCCGCTCGCCTACCGCAACCTCGTGCCGTACCTGACCTTCTGGGGGAACAACCAGTGGAACGTGCTACCGTTCGGGGAGTCGGTCAAGATCGGGAGCGCTATCACGCAGTCGAGCCTGGCGAACCGGCATATCACCGCCACCATCTTCTGCAACGGCACCTGGTACCAAAACCAGACCGTGATGGTGCAGACATCGCCGCTCGACCAGCAGGCCTTGGACTCGGTCAACTACTACGGCTTCGGCCGCACCGGCATCGGCCCGGGTGAGATCGCCGACTGCCGCATGTACAACCGGACGTGCACCTGGTTCAAGGCGATCAGCTTCATAGGGCGGCTCACGTCGGAGCCGTTCGACTCCGTCTGGCCTCTGATCGTGAGGACCGCGGGGCAGAGCGGCTTCTACTCGGTATGGATACGCGTCCTCCACCTGATGGGGGGCGCTGGCGTCTTTGTGCCGAGCGACCCGACGATCTCGTACATGCAGCAGTTCATCACCGACATGGCGGCCTACTACCCCAACACGAACACGACCGCGGTGCCGTAGGGAGCTGCCATGCGTTCACTGACCAGACTGGAATGGCGGGACGAGTGGGTCGGCGCCCGTCCGGCCGACGTCGCCCTCGACGCGCTCGGCCGCTTCTGCGCGGCGTGCGAACGGCGGCTGCCGCAGGCCGCGATCGCCTGGCACGCCGTCCGCCAGGAGCCGATCGACGGGCGGCTGACCGCGGCCGATTGGGCGGAGACGATCCCGCTCTGCCACAACTGCGCGGCGGCCGCCACGCGATCGGAGGCCGACCTCGAGACCGTGCTGCTGCCGTACCGCGACCTCACCTTCCTGCTCGGCGACGACTCGCCGCTGCGCTACGAACGCGGCGACGGCGACGGCGACGGCGACGGCGATGCGGGCGGGCGGGTGATGGTGATCGCGGGCGGCGGGCGCGGGCAGGAGACGGTCGCCTACTTCGCGCTCAACGAGCACATCCCGGCGCTCGGGAGCGAGTTTCCGTTCGAGCCCGACGCCGACCGGCTCACGCGCGACTGGGTGGATCCGCGGATGTCGTTGCGCACGCGTGCCTGGGATGCCGCCGGCACCGCGGCCGCCCAGCTCCGGACGGCACCGAGGGAGCACCACGCCGCCGTGCTCGACCTCGCCAGTATGCTGGCCGACGAGACCGGCTTCTGGTCGACGTGGGCGACGGTGCTCTGGCGCGAGATGGGCGACCGCGAGGTGCTCGAGCGTGTCCTGCAGCCGCAGGCCGCCGGGCCCGCCGCGACCCTCTCGCCCGAGGCCGCTGTGCCGCACGCGTTCCCCGCCACACGTCCCGGCTGGATGCCGCCGACCGAGCCGGCCGGAGCCTGACGTGCGGCCCGGCAACGCGCTCGCCGTTGCGCTCGACCCGGTGCTGTGCGCCGTCCAGACCGCGCTCGACAAGGCGAAGGGCGAGGGCAGCGTGCCACTCGACGCGAGCACGCTCAACGTGGACGGCGCGAGCGGTGCGGCCGTCGTGGCGCTGATCGCCGCGCAGCTCGGCGCGGCACCCACGCTCGAGGGCGCCACGCAGATCAGCCAGGTCGACGGCCAGGACGCCCTGCTGGTGAAGGGCAACGCCACCGGCGTGATCCTGGGGATCCAGACGCCTGCCGTCACCGCGACCTTCACGACGGTCGCCGACTCCAAGCTCGCGAGCGGGCTGGAGATTCAGGTGACGATGCAGATCGCCGGCGGCCCGAACTGGAGCTTCGCGACCAGCTTCCCCCAGCTCAGCCAGACCGGCATCGCGCAGATGACCCTCGACAACGCGACGGTCGCGCCGGCCTTCGTGCTGCGCAGCGTCGACGGGCCGGGCGACGCCTACGGACCGGTCGAGCGTGCCGGACTGAACCTCGAGGTGGGCGTGGTGATGGACGGCAAGGGGCCGTTCGGGCTGCTCGGCGACGTGCTGAGCGCCGTCTCGGGCACGCTGAAGATGGCGGGGCCGGTGTCCATCGGGGCGAGCGCCGAGTCGATGGCGATCCGCGCGCCGAGCGGCGTGCCGACGGTCGGCTTCCCGGTGTCGGGGCTCGCACCGATCAGCCTCGCCGGCAGCCAGGTCATGGTGTCCGGCGTGGCGAACTTCGGCAGCGGCACCTGGTCGTGCGGCGTCGAGCTGGACGTCTGGGCGCTGGTGTCCATCGGCGGCAACTCGGTGCCACTCGGCGTGGGCATCCCGGTCGGCTTCGGGTCGTGGCGGCTGTTCGTCGTGCCCGACCAGGGCGTGCGCCTGTTCCAGCTGCTGGAGTTCATACCAGGCCTGTCGCTGCTCGAGCAGGTCCCCGACCAAGTGCAGAACGTGGTGAACGTCGACGTCGGCACCTTCGCGCTCGTGCTCGGCAAGGGCACCGGCGGCTGGTCCGTCCAGTCGCTCCAGGTCATCGTCAGCAGCCCGCAGGCCTGGACGATCATTCCCGGCGTCGTCGAGATCGAGCAGATAGCGGTGGCGCTCACGGCGAGCTGGCCCGTCGTGAGCGGGACGGTCGGTGGCATGATCGGGTTGGACCCGGTCGACGGCCAGCCGGCCGTCGACATCTCCGTGACCGTGCCCGTCCCGCTGAGCGCCGGCCCGATCAGGATCAGTTCCCTGCCCGGCGTGCAGCTGCCCGGACTGGGCGCGCTCACCACCCTGATCGGCGGCGCCGACCTGACCGCGCTGCTTCCCGCGGGCATGGAGAACGTGGGGTCGTTCGTGCTGGGGTCGTTCGCCGTGTCGGTCGACCCGGCGGCGTTCGCGCTGCAGGAGGCGTCGATCTCGCTGGCCGCCGACGCGTGGACGATCATCCCGCAGCGCCTCGAGCTCGACGACATCTTCATCAACCTGGACGTGCGACCGGCGGCGCAGACGTCGCTGACGGGCTCGATCGGCGGCACGCTCACCATCGCCGACGCCGGCGTGGCCGTGCTGGTCGAGCGGAGCGCGTCGGCGCCGGACTGGGAGCTGTCGGTCAACGCCTCGGACGTGCGGCTGCCGAGCCTCGCCGACATCGGCACGCTGGCCGGCACCGACCTGCAGACGCTGATGCCGAAGGCGATCGCCGATCTCAGCTTCGAGATCGCCCACCTCAAGCTGGACGCCGACCTCTCGAAGGGCGCGATGCTGCTGTTCGGGATCATCGTCCAGCTGGAGGGTCCGTGGGTCATCGTCAAGGATCGCTTCGAGATCGACCAGGCGATGGCCTCGCTCACGCTCGACTGGCGCTCGGGCACGATGGTGCCGTCGGGCGAGCTGCGCGCGGTGCTCGACTTCGGTGACCTGGTCTATCTCGAGCTGGACGCGCAGCGGCCGCCGAGCGGCGGCTGGATCCTCAATGGCGCGCTGGAGCAGCCGGTCGACGTCACCGAGCTCGTGTCGCTGGCCACCGGGATCCAGATCGACTCCGGGCTCGCGTCCGGCATCGAGATCGACGTCGTGTCGCTCACCTACCACACGCTCGACGGCTCCTACCAGTTCGCGGTCGCGGCGAGCTGGAAGCCCAAGCTCGCCGGCGGACTCCAGCTGGAGGTCGACGCCTCGCTCGCCCTGGCTCGCGCGCCCGACCAGGTCAACGCCGGCCAGTGGGTCTACTCGGGCCACATCGAGGGCGACCTGAAGAGCCACTTCGGCTCCGACCAGCTCGAGCTCGCGATCGTCTACGGCTTCCAGCCCAACGGCAACAGTTTCGTCTTCAGGCTCGGCTTCAACCAGCTCACCCTCACGGCGACGTACACCACGCTCGCGGACGGCGACGCGGTGATCACCGCGCGGCTGACCGGTGTCTCGTTCGGCGAGCTCCTCGAATGGCTCGTGAACCTCGTCGACTCGAGCCTGCACTTCCAGCTGTCCGCGCCGTGGGACATGCTCAACAAGATCTACTTCGACGACTTCGCGATCGTCGGCAACCTCACCAAGCGCACGATCGGCGTGGAGTACGACCCGAACCTGAACCTCGGCCTCGCCGACGTCACGTCGGTCACCCTGACCTATTTGCACAAGGGCGGCTCGCCGACGATCGACATCGCGATCGTCGGCTCGTTCGCCGGGCAGGAGTATCCGCCGGACAAGCCGCTCACCTGGGACCTTCTGCAGGACCCGCCGCCGGCCGCGCCCGGCGCGGGAGCGGCTCTGATCGACCTGCAGGACCTGGGCGTCGGCCAGCACCTCGTGCTCGCCGACCAGCACGCCACGACGATGGGCCAGGTCATGGCCGACGTGCACGCGATCATCGTCAACACCACGGGCGACAAGCCCTGGGACCAGCTGAAATTCGACCCCGGCGCCGGCTGGCTGGTCGCCGCCGGCTTCACGGTGATGGACACCGTGTCGCTGAAGCTGATCTTCAACGACCCGGTGATGTACGGCGTGGAAATCTCGCTGGCGGGCCAGAAGGCGGGGCCGTTCGCGGGGCTGGACTTCCAGATCCTCTACCGCAAGATCAGTGACGACGTCGGCGTTTACCACACCGAGCTCAAGCTCCCCGACGCCATGCGGCACCTGGAGTTCGGCGCGGTGTCGATCACGTTGCCGATCGTCGTCATCGACATCTACACCGACGGCGGCTTCTACCTCGACTTCGGGTTCCCCTACAACAACGGCTGGACCGTCTGCTTCGGCGTCCAGGTGTTCCCGTTCGTCGGCGTGGGCGGCTTCTACGCCGGCCGGCTGAGTGCCGCCGACGGTGCGGCCAACCTGGTCCCGGCGGTCACGAACGGGACGTTCAGCCCGGTGATCGAGTTCGGCGTCGCGCTGGCGATCGGAGTCGGCAAGACCATCAACGAGGGGCCGCTGTCGGCGGGCGTCTCGATCACCGCCCAGGGCGTCCTGCAGGGCGTGGTCGCCTGGTTCAACCCGGCCGACGCCTCACAACCGAGCGACCGCTACTACAAGGTCGACGGCAGCCTCGCGCTCGTCGGCAAGCTCTACGGCACCGTCGACTTCAAGATCATTACCGTCAGCGTCTCGGTGGTGGCGACGGTGACCGCGTCCGTGCAGATCGAGGCGTACGCGCCGATCATGCTCGGCCTGTCGGTCGACGTCCAGGTTCAGGCGAGCATCAAGATCCTGGGCATCCGGATCCACTTCTCGTTCTCGATGCACCTGGACGCCTCGTTCACGATCGGATCCCGGCAGGCGACGCCCTGGCAGCTGGCCCTGGGTGGCGGCGCGCCGCCCGGGCAGCCACGGCTGCCGGCGGCGCGGCGGCTGGAGGGCGCACACCACCTGTTCGCAGCACCGCGGGCGCTCGCGGCGATCGCCGTCGCCGCCGCGCCGCCGCTCGACTGGCAACCGGTCAACGTCGTGGGCGCCCGGCAGCTCCTGACGCTGACGATGCTGCCGGTCTTCACCGTCGCACCCGCACCGGCGGGCGGCGAGGCGGTGGTCACCGTGGCGATGGTGCCGTCGATGGACAGCCCGCCGCCGGACACGACGACCACAACGGCCACCTCGTTCGACGCGCTCGTCGAGTCGCTGGTGCTGTGGGGCATGCAGACGCTGACCGGCAGCGCGTCCGGGCGGTTGACGGCGGTCGACCTGCAGTTGATCTACGAGGACCTGACCTCCGGCCACATCGCCGCCGGCGGGTTCGCCTACGGCAACGTGGCCGGCTTCATGGTGGAGAACTTCGTCGTGGCGATCGCGGCGCCCCCGTCCGGTACCACCGAGACACCGGCCGCCGTCGTCCCGATGCCGCCGCCGCTGCGGATGAGCCCCGACGGGCAGCCCGCCGTCGATTTCTGGACGGCACAGCCGGTCGACGCGCAGTGGCAGCAGGGCGTGCAGGAGCTGTTCGCGCAGCTGGCCGTCGACTACGGCTACAGCCGCGCGCCCGACCCCCTCGACGGCGAGGACCCCCTCGGCCCGCTGGACCCGCTCGGCGACGGCCAGGCGGCTGACGGCACCGAGCCGCTGGCCGAGGCCCTGTTCGGCGACTGGGCTCTGATGGTCGCCCGCGGCGCGATCCAGGCGGCACGTGACCAGCTGTCGAAGGCGACGGAGACGACGACGGCCACCGGCAGCCTGATCGGGCTGGCCTGGCTCGCCGCCGCCGGGCCGCCGGAGGACGGCAAGCCCGGCGCCGGCCATCCGCCGCCGGTCGTCTACCACGCCCGCGCGGGCGACACCGCCGCCTCGATCGCCGCCCTGTTCGGTGTGACGGTGCCCGAGCTCATCGCGGCCAACGCGGACGACTTCCCCTGGAGCGACATCCCGCCAGGCACCGCGTGCACGATCCCGCCGCCCCTGGCGCTGGCGGGATACGTGACCGTTCCGGGCGACACGCTGGCCTCGATCGCCGGCGCGTGGTGGACCGACACCGCCAGTGTCCAGGCGGCCAATCCCGGCGTCGACTTCACCGACCTGGCGGGCGGCACGCCGGTGGCCGTGCCGGTGCCGGCGGCGCTGTTCGACATCGCGGCGGCCAACCTCGGTGCGACGTTGTCGCAGAACGCGCTGCCGATCGCGGGGCTGACCTACACGGTGCTGGCCGGCGACACACTCAGCAAGATCGCCGTGGCTGACTACCGGCAGCCGGCGAGCGCCATCGCCGCGCTCGCCGAGGCCAACGCCGAGGCTCCCGGCGTGCTGCTGGCCGGCGCGGCGGACACGCTCACACTGGCGACGGCGGTGGGCACGATCCCCTACGTGGTCGCCGCCGGAGACGGGCTCGAGCTGGTGGCGGCGTTCGCCTGCGTGCGCAACCGCCCGGCCACCCCCTACGACGCCGACCAGAGCTGGTTCGCCAACGCGATCTCCCAGGCCAACCCGGGGATCGACTTCAGCAAGCCGCTCGGCCCGTCGACCTCGCTCCAGATCCCGGGCGCCACCGCGACACCGAGCGGCCCGAGCCCGACCGGCCAGAGCAGCACCTACAGCGCCAAGGCCGGGGACACCCTCCTGCTCGTCGCGGGCTACTTCGCCATGGTCCAGCTGAACTCCAGCGACCCGCAGCTCGAGGCGGCCGCGACCGGCATCACCGCGCTCAACCCCACGATCGACTGGACGAAGGCCGGCACGACGATCCAGCTCCCGCCACAGCAGCACACGATCGTCGCGGGCGACACGCTCGGCGTCCTGGCCGGCCGCTTCGGCCTCACGGTCGCCGACATCGCCACGCTCAACGCCTGCGCGCAGGTGCTCACCCCCAACGCGACGCTGACGCTGCCGCCCAGCCTCAGCTACCAGGTCCCCGCGGGCGCCGAACTCGCCGACGTCGCCGCCACGCTCGGGCTGACCGTCGATGAGTTCGCCGGGCGCGTCGGCGCCGTGCCGGGCGTCCTGGCCGCGGACCAGTCCGTGACGCTGCCGAACCGGCGCCAGATGGACGTCGGCGAACTCACCGGTCAGATCTCCGGCGCCGGCACCGCGAACGTCGCCGGGATGGCGTCCCACTTCACCCTCCACGGCCTGCGGCTGCCCGTGCCGCCCGACCCGGCCAACCCGGTGGACGCCGCGCTGTACGCACTGACCGGCCAGCAGTTTCCGGCTCCGTCCCAGCCGCTGAGCGGCGACTACGCCATCACCTTCTCCGTCGGTGACACGGCGGGGACCGGCTGGATCCATCCCGTCGTCCCGTACACCACCAGCGGGTCCGACACGCTGCAGTCGCTCGAGCAGGCCTACGGCGCCGTCATCACGACGCTCAACCCCGCGGTCGACTGGAGCACGCTGCAGGCCGGCGAGGTGATCAGCGTCCCCGCGGACGGCGTGAGCGTCGAGTTCGACCAGGCGACGCTCGCCGGCGAGTCGCCGGAGACGTCGTTCTCGATCACCTCGTCCGCCGAGATCGTGCCGCTCGTCAGCGCGCAGTCGGTCCGGCACTCGGTCGCCGCGCCCGTGCCGTGGGCGGCGGCCGCGCCGCCGGTTCCGCCGGTCACGCCCGGCGCGCCGTCGCCACCGCCGCGGCCGGCCGGTGGCGGCCTCGCGCTGTGGCGGCTCCCGGCCGGCCTGCTGTCGAGCGTGGCCGCGTCGCCGTCGACGCACCCGTACGCACTGATGACCTCGCTGAAGTCGCAGCCGGTGATCGACGACCCGGCCGAGGCGAACTACTACGCGTGGGCGACGTGGCTGCCGATCACGATCGAACGCGTGCCGACGCCGGACGGCGGCTGGCTCGAGGGGACCTACGCGGTGATCGGCGCCGCCCAGACCGACCGGGACGCGCTGTTCGGCCTGTGGACGGCCGCCACGGCCGCGGGCGTCAACCTGTCGCTCGCCTACACGGCCGCCGCCGGCGGTACCGGCCTGGCCTCCGACGCGCTCGACACCGCCGCGACGGCGGTGCTCAAGACGAACCTGTCGACCGAGACGCACAGCGGCGCCGAGGCGGCGGATGCGGACACCGGACTCGGCAGTCCGCCGCCCGCGAGCGCCGCCTACGCCGAGCTGGGCGCGCCGGCGCAGTTCCTCCAGCTGCTGTGGGAGGCCAGCGTCGTCGGCACCGGCGGCTTCTACCTGGCCTACGCCAAAACCGGCGGCGGCGGGCTGCCGAACTCGGTATGGGCGTCGGGCGACCAGGCGCAACTTCACGTCATGGCGCTGCTCGACGACGCGCTGGCCGCAACACCCGACCGGACGCTGTACCCGTTCATCACCGGCGCCGTCGTGGCCGACAACCTCGACCCCTCCAAGCTGAACGTGTTCGCCGAGGCCACCGACAGCAGCGACGAGACCGCGGTGGCGACGGCGCCGCCGGGCAACATCGCCTTCCAGCTCACGCGGGCCAACGACTCGGCTCCGTCCGACCCGAATCCACTGCAGCGCTCGCTGAGCCTGTTCAGCATGCTCGACTACGTCGTCACCGGCGACGGCTTCGCCCGCTCGCCGCTCGCGCTGCCCGTGGGCCCGACCGGCGACGGCAGCGTCTGGACCTACGACCAGACACTGCCGGTCTTCCGGCTCGCACAGCCCCGGCCGGCGGACATGGCGCCGGGCCTGCCCCCCGGCGCCGACGACCCGTACGCGGGGATCGCGCCCGGCGCGGAAGTGAACGTCGCGCTGGCGTTCCGCGACGTGTTCGGCAACCAGGTCGGCACCGCGGGTGCGACGCTGCCGTCCGCGCCGGTCGGCTACTACGACCCGGTGCGACCCCTGGCGGCGTGGCCGGGCATCAGCGCCGCCTACGCGATCGGCGGAACAGCCGGCGCGCCCGTGCTCGACCTGCGCGCCGGCCTCAGCGTCGACAAGTACGTCCCCGGGCCGGGGAACCTGTTCCCGGTCGCCGTCCGCACCGCGGCGGCGCACCAGGCGACCTACCGTCAGGTGCACTACCAGGTGCAGCAGCCCGACGTGACGTTCTCGGCCGCCACCTCGCTCGACGCGCCCTGCACACCCCACCTCACCGGCCCGGCGCTCGAGACGCCGCTGCGCGGCTTCGTCATGGGCACGTACCTGTACCTTGGCACGGCCCAGGACCTGCAGCAGTACGAGCACACCGTCGCCTCCGGCGGTGAGCGACTCGGCGCCGTCGCCGGCGACTACACGCTGACGCCGGCGCAGCTGCTGACCGCCAACGCGGCCGCCGACGCCGCGCAACTCGTCGACGGCCCGCTGACGCTGCCGCTCACCCAGGTCGTCGTACCGGGCGACACCCTCGACGCGATCGCGACGGCCGACGGCGTGGCCTCCACGGCGGCGCTGCTGGGCATGAACGACACGGTCGCGCTCGCGTCCGGCGCGATCATGGTGACTCAGGCGTGGCGCTACTGGACGGGAACGGGCGACACACTCGATGCGATCGCGACGCTCGAGAACACCACGGCGCCCGCGGTCGCGGTCGCCAACACCAACACGCCGCACATCCTCGACACCACCAAATCCGTCAGCTACGGAGGCAAGACCGAGCCGATCGGCGCGACCGACACCTTCGGGACGCTGGCGTCGAAGCTCGGAGCGACCGTCGCCCAGCTGGCCGCGGCCAACCACGATGTCCCGCTGTTCCTGACGGGCATCGCGGTGTTCATCGCGCAGGCGCCTGTCCCGCCCGGCGACACCGGCGGCGCCCGCAGCCACACGACCGCCGCCGGCGACACCCTCGCCGGCATCGCGCAGGCGCAGCACTGCACCGTCGCCGGCCTCGCACTCGCCAACGGCCAGGCCGCGGTGCTCGACACCACCAAGACCGTCGAAGTCAACGGGACCACGGTGCCGATCCGCGACGGTACATTCGCCACCGTCGTCGCCGACCTGCTGGCGAAGGACACCGCGGCCAGTATCGCCGACGTCGGCGTCGCCATCGCCGACCCGCCCGATGCGGCGAACAACGTCCTGCTGGAGAAGGTGACGCTCGCGATCCCCGACTACGTCGTCCAGCCGAACGACACCCTCGCCGGCGTGCTCGAGACCTACGGCAGCATCTTCGACCTCGAGCAGATCGCCCTGCTCAACGACCCGCTCGCGAGCGGGCTGTATCCGACGGGCACCCCGCTGGTGACCGGCAGCCGCCCGCTCACGCCGCTGGCGGGCGACAGCTTCGCGACGATCGCCGCCGACGCCGGCCTGACCGTCGACCAGCTCGGCGCGGCGAACGCCGCCACGAATCTGAACGCGGACCAGCCGCTGGTGATCCCCGGCGCCACCGAGCTCGGCGCGACGCAGCAGGCCGGCTACCAGGTTCCGTTCGACACCGCGCCAATGCCGACGCTCAACGACATCGCGGTCGCCTTCGACACCGATCCGGCGCAGCTTGGAGCCGACAACGCGACGATGCCGGGCCTCGTCGCCGCCGACGTCACCCTCACCTACACGCCCACCGGCGAGCAGACGGCGACCCGGGCGGGCGACACGCTGGCGTCGGTGGCGGGCCGAGTCGGCGCCGCCGACGCGGCCGCCCTGGTGACCGACCCCGCGGTGAACACACTGGCGGGCCTCGTCGCCGCCGGGGCGCTGCTGCAGTGCCCGCTCGCGCAGGTGAACGGGCGCTCGCTGTCGGCGCTCGCCCAGACGCTCGGAGTCGACCCGACCGACCTGGCAACGGCCAACTCGGCGCTGATCGGCCTGATCACGCCAGGTAATACGCTCGTCGTCACGCGGCAGGACCTCGTCACGGGGACCGACCAGACGGCGACCATCTCGACCACCGCGAACGACACGATCGCCTCGCTGGTGCGCAAGCTCCAGCTCCAGGTACCGGCGATGGAACTCGCCGACCTGCTGGCCGCTTACGGCGGCTCGGCAACGCTGCTCACCTCCACGAGCGTGATCGTGCCTCCCGCCCGCGTGGCCGTCTCCTCACCGCTGAAAAACCCGCAGGTCGGCGCGCCGTTCACACCGCTCGAGGTCACCGTGACGATCGCCCGTCAGCCCGACCTCGCCGACGCCGCGGCGACGGCGGGCGGCCTCACCGACGTCGTCTCCGCCACCTCGGCGCTCGTGCCGGACCTGGCCGACTACGGCGACCTCGCCGGCTTCGCCACAGCCATCGAGACCGCGCTGGCCCCGCTGCGCCTCAAGCTGGCGGCGGGTCCCGACCCGGACGGCGCCCAGCGGCGGCTGTGGATGATCGACTTCGGCTCCGACGGCTTCGCCCAAGTCGCCGTCCAGGGCACGACGCCGCGCTTCTACGCGCTGCCCCCGATCGGCCGTGAGCTGACCAGCGGACCCGTGTCGATCAAGCTCTACGACCCCAAGACGGGCACGCTGTCCGACGATCCCGTCACTCGCACGTTCGCCTCGATCCACCTCGACACCTGGATGCGCACGGCGCTCGAGGCCATCGACCTCTTCCTGTCGCCCGTGGTCGCCGCGCCGGCGTTCCGGCTGAACCCGTCGGCCTTCACCACACTCGTCCAGAGCAAAGGCGTGATCGCCGCGGCATTGCGCGACCGCGTGGCCGAGATCCTCCTCGACCCCGCCCCCGACCCGGCCGGCCTGGCGGCGGCGCAGCAGGCGCTCTACGAAAGCATGCTCACCACGCTGTCGAGCGCGTACACCACCGACGCGGTCGTCCAGTTCCCCGTCGCGGTCACCTCGCCCTACGGTCCCACGTACACCACGGGCTCCGCCGACACCTTCGCGACCGTCGCCGCCGCCTACGGAGTCAGCCCTGAGGCCGCGCAGGCGCAGTTCGCGGACGTCGCCCCGCACGGCACGTTCCCGCCGCATACGACACTCGACCAGAGCGCGATGCTTTACACGACCGGCACGAGCGACACCTTCGCGACGCTCGCCGCGTTCTTCACCACGGACCCGGGCACGGTCGCCATCGCGGCCCTCGACGTCCCCGGCCTCGTCCCAGCAGGGACGATGGTCGGCAGCTACCACGTCCAGGCGAACGAAAAGCTGCGCGACATCGCGACGGGCTCGGGCGTGCCCGCGGCGACGATCGCCGCCGACTGCACCGTCCTGTCGCCACAGGTCCAGGTGCACTGCTTCTCGCCGCCAGAGCCGATCGCGCCGCGGCTGGTCGCCACACCGTCGGTCGAGCGCTACCCGGCGACGAGTGGCAACACCGCACAGCAGTTGCTCGCCTGGTTCTCGGTCAGCGCCACCGCGCTCGGCGAGGCGATCGAGGACGCGCGCGGGATCCTTTGCGCCGGCGCGGTCGTGGCCAACACCGCCGACGACAGCCGCTACACCATAGGCGCGGGCGACACCTTCACCAGCCTGTTGCAGCCGCTCGGCGCAACGAGCGTAGGGGCGCTGCTGCCCACTCTCCAGCTTGTCTCCGGCGCGGGACTGCTCCAGCCCGGCGTCGCGCTAGCGCTCGGGCGGGTTCAAAAGACTCCCCGCGGCCAGGACTCGTTCACCACGCTCGCCGCCTTCTTCGACGACGACCCCGCGAGCCTGGCCGTCGCCAACCAGGACATCGCGTCGGTGTTCGTGCCGGGGACCGTCTTCACGCTCGCCTCGAATGCGACCTACACGATCAAGGGGCCCGAGACCATCGCGCAGGTCGCCCAGGCCCTCGCAACCGACCCAGAACAGTTTGCCATCGACCCGAACGTCGTCCAGCAGCCTGGTGTCTTCAACACCTCCACGCCGCTCCACGGGCTCCAGCCCCTGCCGGACTTCTCGCTGTCGACGGCGAAGGTCCCGCTCGTCAACGGCACACAGTTCGCCTCGTTCCTGTTCGGCACGAGCGCCGACGCCAGCTTCCGCAGCCTGTTCCTCAACCTGGACTGTGGGGTCGGCGAGCTGGAGTTCCAGATCGCCGACGTGCCCGGCGCGCCGGGCTACCAGACGTCGGACTGGCTGCGCCTCGGGGTCCCGCTCAACACACCGCCCCAGCCGGGGATCGACCTCCACGTCGGCGAGGTCGACGTGCCGATCCCGCTGCGGTCCTACCCACAGTTGCCGCTGATGGAGGCACTCGACGCCTGCGCCACCTGGACGCCGCCCCACCATCCGCCGACGACGATCGGCGAGGCCAGGCAATGGCATCTGTCGGCCAGCCTGCAGCACCAGAGCGCCGCGCAGGACGAGACGCTGCTTCAGGTGACCTTCAACTGCCCGACGTCGGTGAGCACGCAGGACACCGTAGTCGACCCGCTGTTCGACAAGCTTGCCCAGTTCGTCACCGCATGGCCGAATCTCCAGCACGACGTCGCCGCGCTCGCCGCGATGACGCCCGGCACCGCTGATCCCGGAGACCGCCTGGCGAACATGACCGGGGCCTTCGCCACACTGATCACGGATCTGGCCGGTGGGTTCGCGGCCGACGCGATGGACGCGTCGCCGACCGACGGCGACGACGACTCACAGATCTACACGTTCCTGCTCGATACAACCTACGACTTCAGCGGCCAGCACATGGAAACGGTCGAACTCACGCTCCAGCCGGGCAGCACCACCGCCGACATCCCCTGGCCGGCGATCTGGGTCACCTGGACCGGCGCCGACGGCAAGCCGCAGACCAGGCGGCTGACGGCGGATGCCGCCGAGGCCGACCGGTCACGACGCTACTACTACCCGCAGAACGTGCCAGCGTTCGCCGCGCTCACCCATCGCTTCGCGCTGCCGGGCAGCGCCGTGCCGGAGAACGTCAAGGACGAACCGCGCGGACGCGACGCGGTCCGGTGGCAGGCCGGCGCGGTCGCGGCGGCGGTGCGCCGCAACGCCGAACTGGTGGGCGGTGCGACGACGGCGACGCAGTTCGTCTACCAGACACCCTGGATCTCCTTCGCGAACCCCGCGATCCCCCTGCTCCGAACCAGCGCCGAGATCGACCTTACCAGCGGCGGCAGCGGCTTCCAGCAGCGGCTCGAGGCCGGCCTCACCACACTGCTCACCAGCGGCGGCAAACCGCTGACCGGCACCTACAACGTCCGGCTTCTGTGCCGTTACGCGCTCGAGCTCGCCGTACCGTCGAACACAGGCGGCGGTGATCCGATCGTCGAGCTGCTCCCCGTCTTCTATGTGCCGCTGTGGCCGCTGAGCCTGGGCACCAGCCTGAGCGACTTCGCGACGGGCGCGGCCACCCAGCTGACGACATGGCTCTCAGACCAGGCCCTTACGCCGGCCGTCACGGACGCCTACGTGCTCGACCTGTCGTTGTTCGCGAGCGGCGACGTGACGATGACGCGGCCACTGGTCGAGCTGTCTGGCCTGAGAATGGCCGTCACGTAGCAGGCTGCGCGTCCACATCAGCCGGTTCGGCGCCTACGCCGACTGGGGTGGGCTATGCCCGGGGGTGGTTGCCCGTGTCGGTTGTGATCGTGCCGGAACCGGTATGGGGAAAGAGATCACAATGATGGAGGCCGGACGGCGTGTTGCGTGCCCGTGAGCCTGGGGGTCCTGCGTCAATGTCGCTTGACGCAGTGAGGGTGGGGTGCGATGAGCCGATTGGGGCGCAGGGGCTTTCTCGGGGTGCTGGCCGCGACGGTGGTGACCGCTGGATGTGATGGTTCGCCCGCGCCGCGTGGCGCGGTGGCGGGGAGGTCTGCGCCGGTTCCGCGTACGCCGCGGCCGACGGTGCTTCCTGAGTCGTTGTTGCCCGGGGACCCGGGTTGGCGTATTCGCCGGCGTGGCCCGGATGAGGCGATCGAGGGGTATGCGGATCAGTTTTCGGCGGTGCCCGGTGAGGAGGTGGCGCTTCGCGTTTCCACGACGGGGGCTGTTTTCCGGGTGACTGCCTATCGGGTTGGCTGGTATGGCGGGGCGCAGGCGCGGCGGGTGTGGCGGTCGAGGCCGATCAGGGGTGTGCGGCAGGACCGTCGGGGCAGGTTCGTGGCGGCGACGCGCACCGTGCACGCTGATTGGGCGGTGTCGGTCTGGGTGCCTACGCGGGGTTGGCCGGAGGGGGTTTATTTGCTGCGGCTGGACTCCGACGCCGGGTTTCAGCGTTATGTGCCGCTTGTGGTGCGTTCGGTGTCTGCGGCGGGCAAGACGCTGCTGGTGCATGCGATCACGACCTGGCAGGCCTACAACAGGTGGGGCGGCTACAGCCTTTACATGGGGGAGAGCGGTTCCTACGACACCCGTTCGCTGGCGGTGACGTTCGATCGTCCTTACGAGGGTGACGGTGCGCGGAAGTTCATGGTTCATGAGCGGGCGCTGGTGGTGCTGGCCGAGCGGCTCGGCATTCGGCTGGCGTATACGACCGGGCCGGATCTGCACGCCGATCCGGCCGTGCTGGACGGGGCCGCCTCGATCGTGTTTCTCGGGCATGACGAGTATTGGACGCCGCAGGAGCGCCGGCATGTGAGGCGGGCCAGGGACGCGGGTTCGAATGTGGCGTTTCTTGGTGCGAACAGTTGTTACTGGAGAATCCGGCTGGAGCCTACTCGGAAGGGCGTCAACAGGCTGGTCGTCTGTTACAAGAGTGATGCCGGAAGCGATCCGATGTTCGGCAGGCGCCCGTCTTTGGTGAGCACGAATTTCCGGCTGTCGCCCGCGGCCGACCCCGAGTCCTCGCTGGTCGGGGTCTTGTATGACGGCTTTCCGGTGGATGCGCCGTTCGTGGTGCACTCGCCGGGTCACTGGCTGTTCGAGGGTGCCGGGGTGAAGCGGGGTGACGCGTTCGCGCATCTGGTGGGGGTGGAGTACGACCGTGTCGTGCCGGGTGTGCCGACGCCGAGGCCGTTGGAGATCATCGCGCACTCGCCGCTGGTCTGCGGGGGCCGGTCGAGTTTCGCCGATGCCGGTTACTACACGGCCGCCGGCGGTGCGGGGGTGTTCGCCTCGGGGACGATGCGCTGGGTGGAGGGGTTGATGGCCGGAACCCGCGATGGGAACGGGTCACACGGCATGGATGCGCGGACCAGGAGATTCGTGACGAAGGTGACCAAGAACCTGCTCACCGGTTTTGCCCGGGGGCCGGCGGGTGAGCTGTTTCCCGGGCCGAAGGACAACGTCGACGAGGTTTACGCCTGATCGGCCGGGCGTGTGTGCCGTGTGCCTGCCGGAGCTTTTCGGGGTGGTGACGGGTGGTCTCGCACCGGCCGGTCACATTGAAAAGGAATTTTTGCAAAATTACCTTTGCGAAGCTAGGTTGTGGGGCACACCCTGGAGGGGAGCACGATGAGTGAGGTCTTCCGTGTCACAGATCCACGCACATTGAAGGCCGTGGCCCATCCGCTGCGTGGCCGCCTGCTCGGCCTGCTCCGCGTCGATGGTCCGGCGACGGCCACCGAGCTGGCCAAAAAGGTCGGCGAGAGCTCCGGCTCGACCAGCTATCACCTGCGTGAGCTGGCCAGGTACGGGTTCATCGAGGAAGATCCCGAGCAGCGCGACGCTCGCGAGCGCCGTTGGCGGGCCCGCCATCGCTACACCTCGTGGAGCAACGCCCAGCTGGCCGGCACGCCGGAGGGGCGGGAGGCGGCCGCGGCGGCGCGCCGCCGTCAGCTCGCCATCCTCGCCCGCGACCATGAGGCCTTCGAGCGGGAGATGGACGCCTGGGGTGCCGAGTGGATCGACGCCGCCGGGATGAGCGACGAGACCGTGGGGCTCACGCCGGTCTCCGCCGTGGAGTTCCGCCGCCGGGCGATGGAGCTGGCCCGTGAGCTGGCCGAGCGTGACGCGGGCGACCCCGCGGCGGAGCAGGTCAACGTCCATCTCGCCGTTTTCCCCTGCCATCCCGACAACGGGCCCGCCAAACCCGGCGGGCCCGCGAAGCCCGGGTGACCGCCGCGGGTTCCTCATCACCCGGTGCCGAACAAGCAGCCCTTACCGCAGAGATTAGGCGGACCTTGATGATCCCCTTGTCCCCCCGATCGGCGCGACGCCGTTTCGCTCTGATCAGCTTCCTGAGCTGGCTGCCGACCGGTCTGACGCTGGCTCCGATGATCCTGCTCATGACCGGGCGGGGACTCGGCCTCGCCGAGATCGGCCTGGTGACCGCCGCCTATTCGGCCACGTGCATCGCGCTGGAGTTGCCCACCGGCGGGCTCGCCGACGTGCTGGGCCGCCGGGTGGTGCTCGCGGCCGCCGCGGCGTTCGGCCTGGCAAGCCTGACCATGCTGGCCTTCGCCACCGTGACCTGGCAGTTCCTGCTGGCCATGGTCCTCAACGGCGTGGCGCGGGCGCTGTCCAGCGGGCCCGCGCAGGCCTGGTACGTCGATGCGCTGCACGCGGCCGAAGGCCCGGACGCCGACCTCAAGCCCGGCCTGGCGCGTGGTGAGGCCATGGGGTCGGTCGCGTTGTGCGTCGGCATGCTGGTGGGCGGTTTCGTCCCGCTCGCCGTACCGGAGCAGACGATCACCCCGCTGGCGGTGCCCGTGCTGGCGGGGGCGGTGGCGTCCGGTGTCCTGCTGGTGGCCGCGCTCGTCGCCATGCCCGAGCCGCCGCGTCCGCGCGCCACGTTCGCCGGGGTGCTGCGGGGCGTGCCGGCCGCCGTCGGCGCGAGCCTGCGGCTGGCGCTTCGTGACCCGGGCTTGAGCAGGCTCCTGCTTGTCGCCTTCGCGATCGGCGTCGTGGTCGGCTCGATCGAGTTGCTGACCCCCGGGCGGCTGGCGTCGCTGACCGGGCGGGCGGAGAGCGGCGGCTCGGTGTATGCGGTCGTGGCCGCTCTCGGGTTCGCCGCCAACGCGATGGGCCACGTCCTCGCCCCGGCCGCCGCCCGGTTGCTCGGCACGTCGGCTCGTGCCGCGGCGGCCGCGACCGTGCTCGCCGCGGCGGCGGTGGGCGCGCTCGCCGCCTCCGTGGCGTTGTCCGGCGTGGCCGGTGTCGTCGCCGCCGCGGCTGCCTATGTCGTGCTGTTCGTGGGGCTCTCGGTGATCGGGCTGCTGCGGGCGGAGATGATGCACCGGCGCGTCGTGTCGGCCCAGCGGGCGACGCTCATGTCGGTGAACTCGCTTCTGCTCCAGTTCGGCGGGCTGGTCTCCTCGTTGGCCGTCGTCTGGCTGGCCGCCGGGGCCGGTACGGCCGTCGCCTGGGCCGTGGGGGCCGTCGTGCTGGTGCTGGCGGTGCCGCTGTATCCGCGCGGGACCGGGCGGGCCGTCGCCGAGGAGGCGGTGGCCGTACCGGACCGGGTGGCGTGAGCCCTCGCCACGGCGAAGATCCGAGCCCTAGCGGAGGACCGCCTCGACGTAGTCCGTTCCCAGCCGGGCGGTGGCGGACAGATCGAGATGGTGTTCGGTGTAGCGGCCCCTGCGCCGGGTGGACAGCAGGCCCACCCGGCGCAGCACCGCGAGGTGCCTGGACACTTCGGGTGCGGTGATCTGCCAGATCAGGGCGAGTTCCCCGGTGGTGTGGGGGCCTCGGGCGAGGGAGCGGCACAGGCGCATGCGGACCGGATGCGACAGGGCCTCCAGGCGGCGCCTGACGGTGTCGAACGGGACCGGGCCGGGCAGCGGGTGGGCGGGCAGGGGGTATTGCACCACGGGCCGCCAGCCCTCCTTGTGCACGACGACGAGGTGGGGCCAGCCGAACGAGGTCGGGCTGAACGTGATCCCGTCGTGTGCGGACGACAGGTGGGCGTCGGCGACCTTGTCGATGGTGAGCCGTCCGGCCTGGAGGCTGAGCGCGGGCGATATCGCGCTCACCGCCTCCGCCAGGCTCCTGCGCCGGGCGAGGTCGGCCTTGTGCCGGGCGTCGGCGGCGAGGGAGACCTGGACGCGCCGCCAGGCGTCGGCGAAGAAGGCGTCGTGGCAGTCTTCCAGAAGCCTGCGCAGCCAGTGGCGCAGACCTGCGAGATCTCTGAACAGCCATTCGACGAACGCGGCCTGCCGGGGGCCTCGTGCCTCGGCCCGGTCCCTCGCCTCCCGGATCTGGGTGGCGTCGTCGACGACCCGGCGGGTGCCGCAGGCCGGGACGAGCGCGGCAGAGAGGAAACGATCGTCGTCCAGGGCGTCGAGGTCGTCCAGGTCCTCCCTCAGGCTCTCGCGCACGAGGTAGGGGACCAGGAAGTCGGAGCGTCCCACCTGCCAGAGGAAATCGGCCGCATGGATGCGGTCGGCGAGATCGGCCGGCAGGGAGGCGCCGGTGGTGACCACCCAGGAATGTAGTGCCGGGTGATGAGCCGGTTCCGCCAGCACGTGCAGCATGGCGGCCAGTTCCCCGAGGGGTGACGGCCCGAAGGTGACGCGGTCGTCCATCACGCCATCGATCGTGAAGCTCACCCCGGTATTTTCCCCTTTCGCGTGGCATGTGCTGGCATCAGTTGACGGATCCCGTCAATCGGGCCCGTTTTGGTTGATGGATTTCGTCAACTGATGCGGACCTTCGCCGGGGTGCCGACGACCGTGGTCGACGTGAAGACGTTTCAATCGCTCGTCGCGGTCGGCGGCAGCCGCCGCTACTCGGCCGCCCTGCTCGTGGACGCCCTCGGTGCTGGTCTGCTGCGCCCCTTTCTCCTGCTGTACGGCGTGGCCGCCCTCGGCATGAGCGTGGCCGCCGCGGGCGTCGCCCTTTCGGCCGGGCTGCTCGCCGGCCTGGCGGCGCTGCCGTACGCCGGGCGCCTGATCGACCGGGCCGGTGGCCGTCCGATGGTGGTCGCCAGCATGCTGGCCCGGTTCGGCGGGGTGGTCGCGCTGCTGGTGCTGGACAGCCCGGCAGGTTTCGTGGCGGCGGCCGTCCTGCTCGGGCTGGGCGCACAGGTCTGGCCCGCCTCGCACGCCGCGCTGGTGACCGAGCTGGTCGAGGGGCGCGCGCGGGACACGGCCCTGGCCGCGGGACGGGCGCTGCGCAACGCCGGGCTGGGAGCGGGTGCCCTGCTGGCCACCCTCGCGCTCGCCGGAGGGACCGCCGCGCTGAAGACGCTCGCCGTGGCCACCGGGACCGGTTACCTGGTGGCGGCCCTGCTCGTGTTGCGCACGCCGGCGTCCCGCCCCACGGCTCACCTTGCCGTCCCGGGGCCCGGGGGCTCCGGGAATCTCGGGCGGGGGCTGCTGGCGCTGTATCTGCTGAACCTGCCGTACGCGCTGACCTTCGATGTGCTGGAGGTCGCGCTTCCCGCGGTCCTGGTCGAGCAGCTCCACGTGAGCCCGGCCTGGTCAAGCGGGATCTTCGTGGGAAACACCGTGCTCGTCATCGCGTTGCAGGTCTGGCTGGTGACCCGGCTCGCCGACCGGCCCCGCAGATCGGTGCTCGCGCTGTCGGGACTGCTCCTGGCCTCCTCCTACGCCCTGTACGGCCTGGCCACGCTGGCCACGGGAAGCTCCGGTGCGGCGGCCGTCGCCCTGGTCTCCGTCGTGTACACGATCGGGGAGATCCTCTACACGGGCAGCGGGCCCGCGCTGGTCATCGCGACCGCCCCGCCGGGGCGCGTCGGGCGTGCGCTGGCCCGCTTCGAGTTGTCCACGGGCATCGGCCGCGCGCTCGCCCCCGCCGTCCTGACCGCCCTGTTCTCCCTCGGCCATGGGATCTTGTGGATCGCGCTGGCCGCCGCCACGGGCCTGGCCGCTGCCGGGGTCCGCCGCCTGGCCCCGCCCGACGCGCGTACGGCGGAGCCTCACTCGCCTGGCGCGTCCCCGGTCGAGCGCGGCCACGGTCGCCGCGGCGGCATCGTGGATGTGGATGAGCGCGGTCGTGCCGGAAGGCCGGGGTACGGGCAGGCGCCGTCGCCTGGTCAGTGCGATCAGCCGCAGGGTTGACGTCTCCGGGCCTTAGAGGCCGCGCGGATAGGTGACGGTCATCGGCGTCGATGGGGTCGGGCGTCCCAGCGGTGAGTGTGCCAGGCTCGGCGGACCAGGTTACGGACGGTGATGATGGCGTCGGCGAGGTCGAAGAAGGCCTCCACGACCTGCGCTCGTCGTTCGTAACAGCGGGCCAGGCGTTCGTCCGCTCGATATGCCAGCGCGCTGTCGCGCCTGATCGCCCGCCTGGAGCGGGCCGGACCGGTGAGCCGGGTGCCCGCGCCGGTCTCGTCACGACCTCCGTCCGAGCCTGCCGCCGAAGATTCTTGCGCCGCCCTGACCTGCGCGTATGCCGGGCGGCTGACCGCGTTCGGCAAAACAAGACTGTTCTTCGCGGATTTCCCCGCGCATGGTTGTCGGCGTCCCCGACCACACCGGCAGGAGATCCACCATGGCCGAGACCGTCCCGCTGCATCTCGCGAGCAACAACGCGCCGGTCGCGGAGGAGGTGACGCTGGAGCCCGCCAAGGTGACGGGCGAGATCCCCGCTGAGCTGTCGGGCCAGTTCTTCCGCAACGGGCCCAACCCGCGCACCGGCTGGTCGCCGCACTCCTTCGCGGGCGACGGCATGATCCACACGATCGCGCTGGACGGCGGCCGGGCGCGCTGGTACCGCAACCGGTACGTCCGCACGCCGCTGTACGAGCACCCCGGCGAGTCCCGGTTCGCCCTCGCCTTCGATCCCGGCACGGGCCGGATCGACTACCGGGTGACCACAGCCAACACGCACCTGATCGCGCACGCGGGCAGGCTGTTCGCGCTGGAGGAGGGCGGCTTCCCGTACGAGGTGACGCCCGACCTGGCCACCATCGGGGCGTACACCTTTGACGGGGCGCTGCAGACGCCGATGACCGCGCACCCGAAGACCTGCCCGATCACCGGTGAGCTGCTGTTCTTCGGCTACCGGCTGCGCCCGCCGTACCTGACGTACTACCGCGCCGACGCTGCGGGGAAAGTGGTGCAGACGCGGGTGATCGACGTGCCGCGGGCGACGATGATGCACGACTTCGCCGTCACCCGCGAGCACGTGATCTTCCTGGACCTGCCGGTCGTCTTCGACGCGGCCCAGGCCGCCGCCGGTGCACCGCCATGGCACTGGGACGACGCCCATCAGGCCAGGTTCGGCGTCCTGCCGCGCACGGCCGGCGACGACGCGCCCGTACGCTGGTTCGACATCGCGCCGTGCTACGTCTGGCACACCATGAATGCCTTCGAGGACCCCGCCACCGGCACGATCACGGTCACCGGCACCCGGGTGCCGTCGCTGTGGCGCGGCGGCCCCGAGGACGTCGGCGGCGGCCTGCCCACGTTGCACCGCTGGACCCTGGACCCGCGCGCGGGCACGGTCGCGGAGGCCCCCATCGACGACGCGCCCAGCGAGTACCCGCGTGTCGCCGACAGCGCGATCGGGCTGCCGCACCGCTACGGCTACACCACCAGCTTCACCCTGGAGGCCGAGCCGGAGCGGTCGGAGATCTACGCCTATGACCTGGCCGACGGCGGCGTACGGGCGGTGCATCGCTTCCCGGCCGGGCACACCTGCGGCGAGGCGGTGTTCGTGGCGGCGGGCGCGGCCGGGGAGAACGACGGCTACCTGATGACCTTCGCCCACGACCGGGCCACCGACCGCAGCTATCTGGCCATCCTGGACGCCGCCGACCTGGCTGCGCCGCCACTGGCCGAGGTGCATGTCCCAGTCCGCGTCCCGGCCGGCTTCCATGGCAACTGGATCCCGGCCTGAGCATCGGGGTACCGTCTCCCGGAGATGCCCGATGGGCTACAGCCGCTGAATCCCACGTCATGACCACCTATCCCTCAAGGCCGAACACCGCGAAGACTCGCCGTGCGAGATCTTCCTCGGTGCTTCCGGAAGCCACCCTGAGCCCGTAGAGGCCCAGATGCCGGGTCTGCTCGGTGAGCCGGTCGGTGAACAGTGCGTCGCGCTGAAGCAGGTTCTGCAGCGCCCGCCGCGGGTCGCTGGTCTTGGCGAGAAATCCCCATGCCGGTCCGCCCCGGCTGTCGAACACCGCCCGGCGGAACTGGGGAGTCGGCAGCAGCCACACGGCATGGCCCACTTCGGTGAGCAGGGGTTGGACGAGGCCGGGCAGCAGCCGGAATCCCTCGGCGACCACCAGCCGGTCAGCGGGGAGGGCGAGAAGGTCTTCAATGATCAGGTTGAATCCTTCGCCGTGGAACCAGTGGAAGGTATCGAGCATCTCGCGCGGACTTCTGGCCACCCAGCGTTCGTCCATGTCCATGGCAGCGAACTTGCCCAGGTAAGGAGCTTGTTCCACCGGCATGCGGCGAGCGTGGTCGGGCATGACCGCGTCGGTATCGTACAGACGCATCCCATACCGGTCGGCAATGCATCGGGCGATGGTGGATTTTCCGGACCCGCTGCCGCCGCCGATCCAGTAGACGTGGCTCAACCGTTCCCTCCAAACGCTGGGGGAAGTCCCTTCGTGCAGTGCAGAGTGCATTCGTTAGCTCCTGTCGGGTGCTTGCCCGGCGGGCGTTGAGGACGAACATCCAGTGCACCAACCGAGCCAGACCCGCCGTTCACCGGAGGCGGTCACCGGGGCCCAGCAGGCTGGTGACCTCGGCGATCGCCTCCGGAGAAGGATGAAAGTAGCGGCGCACGTTCTCGGTCTTCTTGTGCCGAGACTCGGCCATCAGCATGAGCAGACTCGCGCCGCCTTCGCCCAGATGGGGCAGTGCCGAATGCCGAAACTCGTGCAGCTCCCAGCCGGTGTCCGGCCCGCCGAGCGCGGTGTGGGCGTCCAGCAGCACATTTCAGGTCGTTGCGGTGGAGGGCTTCCTGGCAGGCGGCTGTGGGCGGTCAGGTACGTCGGGGAGCCTGGTGGGGGCGGCGTCGTGTACCTGCTGGAAGATCACCGAGGTGCGGAAGCCCGCGATCTCCCGGCGCTTGCTGAGCCGGTCGAGCAGGAAGGCGTGCAGGTGGTCGAGATCCTGGACGGCGACGTGGAGAAGAAAGTCATCACCGCCGCCCAGCACGAACACGCTGAGCACTTCCGGCATGGCGCTCGCGGAGGCCTGGAAGGCATCGATGACGGTGCGGCTGAGGGGGCGTACCTGTACCGAGACCATGGCCTGGACGCCGCGGTTGAGCGCGGTCGGGTTGATCTCGGCGTGGTAGCCGCGGATGACGCCACGGCGGGTCAGCGCCCTGACGCGTTCCAGGCAGGTGGAGGGCGCGACGCCGAGTCTGCGTGCCAGTTCCCGGTTGGACTGCCGCGCATCCGTCTGGAGAAGCCGGATGATCTCCGAATCAAGTTCGTCCATGTACGGGATTCTGCCAGCTATTCCGATCATACGTACGGCCAGAACTCCATCACACGGCTGGATGTCCAATACTTGCGCGGAAACATCGCTCGTATAACACGGAGGTTCGACGACATGTCCGCCCTCGACCACGAACAGGTCCTGATCCGCACTGGACCGCGCTCGCGCCTGCCTGTCATCGTCGCCGTGCATTCGTCCACGCTCGGCCAGGCGGTAGGTGGATTCCGGCTCTGGCGCTACGCCGATTGGCAGGACGGCCTCGCCGACGCGTTGCGCCTGTCGGCCGGCATGACCGCCAAATGCGCCGTGGCCGGGCTGGCGAACGGCGGCGGCAAGACCGTCGTCGCCGTGCCTCAGGGGGCCGAACTGGACGCGGCCATGCGCCGCGCGGTGCTGGACGACGTGGCCGACGCCATCGCGTCACTGGACGGGGCCTATGCGACCGGTCCAGACGTCGGAACGACTCCACAGGACATGGCGGTTATCGGTGAGCGCACCCCTCATGTCTTCTGCAGGCCGGCACAGCACGGCGGCAGTGGCGACTCCTCGCCGGCCACCGCGCTCGGCACGCTGGCGGCACTGCGCGCGGTAAGCCGACGCCTCCACGGCACGCAGGTGCTCGCAGGCGTGCGCCTGTCGCTGGTGGGACTGGGCAGCGTCGGCATGCGGCTGGCACGCCTGCTCGCCGATGAGGGAGCTGAGCTCCTGGTCAGCGACATCAACCCCGCCAAACGAGCGGCAAGTGAGGAACTCGGCGCCACCTGGGCCTCGCCAGAGCAAGCCCTCATCGCGGATGCCGACATCCTCGTCCCGGCCGCGCTCGGCGGCATCCTCACCGGGGACGTCGTGCCGCATTTGCGCTGTTCCGCCATAGTGGGGCCAGCCAACAACCAGCTGGCCACCGCGGCCGTCGCCGACCTCCTGCATCGGCGCGGCATCGTCTGGGTGCCCGACTACGTCGTCAGCGCGGGTGGAGTCATCAACGCGCTCACCCTGGAGCTGCACCACGAAACGCCCGACGAGGCACGCGAACGCGTCGAGGCCATCGAGCACACCGTCGCCCACCTCCTCGACACGGCGGAACACCGGCAGATGACACCCGCCCAGGCCGCGACGGAACTGGCCCGGCTCCGCCTCGACGGCCCTCCCTCCACCCCGCGACACGCATCCGCATGAGCGAGAACGGAAGATCCACCATGCCCTTGGCCACGAAGCTGGTCCTCGTCGTCCGCGACGACCTCGAGCCCGCGCTGGCGGTGAACGCGGCGGCGGTGGTCGGGCTTAGCCTGGGCGCACGCCTGGGCCACCCACTCGGCAGTGACGGCATCGACGCATCTGGCCGATCCCACGCGGGCCTGAACCCCCACCCGGTGCCCGTGCTCACCGCCTCCGCCGACGAGTTGCGGGAATTGCACGAGCGCGCCCAGGCCCGACAGGACCTGATCACTGTGGGCTTCAACGAGGTGGCCCGTCGCGCCCGTGACTACAACGACTATCTCGCTACATTGAAGACCACGTCCGCAGAGGACGTCGACTTCGTGGCCGTCGCCGTGTTCGGGCCACGCAACCGCGTGACCGCCCTCACCAAGCGCCTTCCCCTGCACGTCTGATCGGACGCCACCGGTCACGGCCCGGCCCGCGCGGCAGGCGACTCCTCACCGCCGTGAACTAGGAAAGGATTATTGATCTTGAGCAACTCTGGCCGTAGCAGAAGAGCCGAATTCTTCGCCAGCGAGCATGAACGTCGCTTCTGTTATTCCGCCACCGGCGACGAGCGGAGCATGCTCCTCGACGTTCTCAGCTCGCACCGTGCAACGCTGGAGCTGAAGTGCGTGGGCCTGAACGCCGAACTGGCCTGGCGGTCGGTGGAGCCTTCCACGCTCTCGCTGCTCGGACTGGTCCGCCACCTGGCCGACATGGAGCGCCGCTGGTTCCGGCGGGTGATGGCCGGGCACGACGCACCTGCCCGTTTCTCCTCCGAGCATAACCCCGACGAGGACTTCGACGGCGCCGTAGCCGACCCCGCTGTCATCACCGCCGCCTGGCAGGCCTGGCGGGAGGAGGTGGCCTTCGCCGACAGCTACGTCACCTCCGCTGCCGACCTCGACATCACCGGCAAGGACGCATGGCGCGGAACGGTGTCGCTGCGCTGGGTGCTCATTCACATGATCGAGGAGTACGCCCGGCACAACGGCCACGCCGACCTGCTCCGCGAACGCATCGACGGAGCAATGGGTGTGTGAGGGCTCACGGGTGAAGTCACGCCGATTTCGCGCCACGGAGCCTGTCGCCCTGCCCCATGATGGCTACGTCGGCGCGATGGACCGCCTGTCCCTCGCCGCGCAGTTGGCTGAGCACCAGCGACATGTCCAGCGTGGTCTTGTACATGACCAGTTGGCCAGCAGCGAGTTGAATTTGATCATCTCATGCTCAGCGGGGTCGTTGTCGGCGAACCGGCGCGTGGCGGCGGAGTGGGTTAGCGGCGGCTCTCGTTCGTACGCATACCGTGAGGTTGATCTACCAGTCGGTGAGGTCGACCACGCGTGCGCAGTGCGGATCGTCGCCAGCCGGCCGGGTCCGATATTGCTCGTCGATAAGAGAGGGCAGTGCGGTCAGCAGCGCGGTGAGCGCACCCGACAGGCTTAGGTCCACGGCGGTCGTCCCGGGCCCGGCCTTCGGGCTTTCCAGGTAGAGGCGCAGCCGGTCCGAGCCCAGCAACAGGAAGCCCAGAAGGAGCGGCTTGGGACGATCTTCGGTGAAGGGGTGGACGAGGGTGCGCACCACTCTCAGCGTCAGATCGTCCGGTGTGTTTTCGGCGGGCTCGACGACGGCGGGGTCCACCCGGACGAGGGGCATGCCCATCACGGCGCCGACACCGGCGCCGAGCGAGCGTGGGGTGCTGAGCACAGCGCGCAACAGGGCGATGACGTCGTAACCGCTGCGCAGGTCGTCGTCCTCGCGCAAGGGGATCTCGTAGGCCGTCAGCCGGTCCGCCCGGCGGCGCCGGCGGCGCCGGATGATGTCGGCCTGCTGCTCCATGATCTCTTGGCGTGAGTACGTCATCCCCCCCATTTAAAGGTCGCACGGATAGGCACGGTTGGGGACACCAGCAACAGAAAGGGCACATGGTCCAGATGATCACGGAGTTGCGACACTCTGTGATCACTGAGGAGACCTGTGCCCGCGCTGCCATCATGGCTCACCGAACCGCTCTGGGACCAATTCGCGGTCCTGCTGCCCGCACGGCCGGAATACCACCCGGACCATCCACTCGGCTGCCACCGCCGACGCACCAGCGACCGGATCATCTTCGACCCATGACCGCACCCCTATCCGTACGGCCTCCTACAGCCCCGGGTAGAAGCCCGGAGAGCCCAGCTGCTCGAACCAGCTCGGTGGCTCAGACGCGGTGAACGCGTTGGCCATCGCGTCCAGCCAGGCGCCGAACGTGGGGAAGTCCGGGGTGGAGCTGGCCAGGTCCTCCCAGTCCCCGCCCTCAACGTAGCGTGCGCGCCCTTCCTGATCGTCGTAGTGGTGGTAGTAGACCGGATATTCGCCGTCTGCGTCCGGCTGGGTGACATCGAAGCACCAGACCGCCTCGTTGTCTGCGTCGGCGAGGGCGAAGCCGACCAGATGGTTGGTGGACAGCCATCGGCCGTCGCCGCGGTCCACCTGCTCGGGCATATGCACGAGATCGGAGTTCAGCGCAACGATGGCATCGTCACCGACGACGACGAACTCGATGTACCTGTTGGATGAGACGTCCCAGCGCTTACCGGCAAAGGTGTTGTGCTCGGCGAGGAAGGCCCGGTAGCTGGGCGGAGCCGTCCAGTCGACGGTTCCGAAATGGGGCTTCAGCCCTGTCTCGCGGTCGCGGACGGCTTCGGCGGAGGCGGGATCGGTAGAACTACACCAGGCGATGACGCATTCAATTACGCAGCGTCACGTTCGAGAACCCCGGCAGCCCGAGTGGGCAAGTCCTGGCCCAGCCCGCAGACAGCCTCCATCCACACCAATCCGCGTGGCCTCTTAGAACATCCTGTAACGCAGGGCGACGCCGTCGATGCCGGGGGGCCGAGGGCCTGCTCCTCGTTGGCGCGCATCGACCGCATACGCCGGTCGAAGGCGCGATGGCCGCTGGGCAGTGCGAAGGGGTGTTCCTCGGTCAGCGGCTCGGTGCCGTGGTCGCGATAGCCGTACCCGAGGAAGAACGACTGGGCGAGGAAGCGGCGGGCTCCCACGACCTCGGCCGCGCGGAGCAGGTTCGCGGTGCCCTGGTCGCGCGGCGCGTCGGTGGCGTGGAGCGCGCTGTGGGACTCGGCGGCGCGTGCAGCCGCGTCGGACACCAGCCGAGGCCGCTGTAGCGGACGTGCCTCGCCTGCCGTCACGACAGGCGAGGCATGCTCGCCTAACCGCCCAGGGCCTCAGAGGCCAGGGCGGTGCCCTGCACGCGGGCGGTGATCTTGGCGAAGGCGATCTCGCGCGAGGTGGAGGTGTCGTCGGCGAACGGGGAGAAGCCGCAGTCGTCGCAGGTTCCCAGCTGTTCTGCCGGGATGTGCCGGGCGGCTGCCAGCACCCGGTCACGCACCTGCTCGGGTGTCTCCACTCGCGGGTCGACCGGGTCGGTGACCCCGACGAAGACCTTCACGCCGGGGCGGAGGTTGTCGCCGATGATGCCCAGCACCCGGGCCGGGTCGGCCTCACTGGCCAGCTGGATGTAGAAGTTGCCCACCTGCAGCTGGAAGAGCCGCGGAAGTAGGCCCGCGTAGTCGACGTCGAGGCTGTGGGTGGAGTCCTGGTCGCCGCCGGGGCAGGTGTGCACGCCGATCCGGGCCCGCTCGGCCGGGGTGAAGCGCTCCAGCACCTGGTTGTTGAGGGTGACGAAGTCCTCCAGCAGCCCGCCGGTGGGGTCGAGCTTCAGCGACAGCCGTCCCTCGGTGAAGTCCAGCTGCACCACATGGGCACCCGCGTTGAGGCAGCCGCGGATGTCGGCCTCGGCCTCGGCGGCCAGGTCGTCCAGGAAGACCTTGCGGGGGTAGCCGGCGATCCCGTCGGCCGGATACAGCAGGCTCAAGGCGGAAGGGGCGATGACCGCCTGTTTGACCGGCAGGCGGGTACGGCGCTGCGCCTGGCGCAGATAGGTCTCGGCGTGCACGCTGTAGCGGAACGGCCCCGATGTCAGGCGCGGCAGCTGCCGGGTGTGCCCGTCGGCGAAGGGGATGACCGCGCCGTCGGGGCTGAGGGTGTCCAGCCCGGTGATCGGATAGGTGGCGAAGCTCGGTTTGGCCTGCTCGCCGTCGACGAGAACCGGAGAGCCGGTCTGCTCCAGCCGCGCGATCGTGTCGGCGACCGCGTCGGCCTGCCTGGCGGCCAGCGCGGCGTCGTCGATCCGGCCTGCGGCATGATCGACCAGCGCGGCCAGCAGAGCGGGGGGTCGGGGGATGCTTCCGATAGGTTCGGTGGGGATGCCCATGCGGTGAGCCTAGATAACGATCTGTGCTTAATCAATCACTCATGGGCGTCAGATCATGCCCGCGCAGCCTGACCTGCGATCACCTGGGCCGCTTTGCCGCGGCGCCGACCGGGGGCCGGATCGGCCACAGGCGGGCCGGCTCGATCTCCCCGCCTTGCCGTTCGATCCTGTGCGGATCCTCCTCGGCTCCCGACGCCCGCCCCGGCTACCAGGGCGGGCTCAACGGCGAGATCGCCTACTCGTCCGCACGGGGCTGCTAACCCATGTTGCGTGACCACACCCAAGAAGCAGCATGCGTACCCTCCTCACGCCGGCAGTCGCCGTGGCCCAGTAGGTAGAGGGTGCGGATCAAGTACGTCCGGTCCGCCCGGACGTTCAGTGGCGGACGGTGATGACGGGCACGTGGGAGTGGTGCAGCACCGCGTGGGCGATGGCTCCCAGACCGAGCGGGGCGCGCGCCCCGCCGTGCGCCCCGATGACGACGAGGTCGGCGTCCGCGGACGCCTCGATCAATGCCTTCGCCGCGTGTTCGTGAACGACGTGCTCGATGAGCGTGACGTCGGGGAACTTCTCGCGCCACCCGGCGAGGACCTCGGCCAGCAGGTGCGCTTCCTCTTCGCCGACACCCTTGACGTCGTAGACGAGAGGCTGGATGTCCCCGGGTGCTCTTGTGGCGGGGTGCCGCCAGGCGTGCACGGCCCGCAGGGTGGCACGCCGCAGCGCGGCCTCGCGAAAGGCGAAGTCCAGGACGGGTTCCTCGCCGGGCTGCCCGATGACGCCCACGACGATCTCGCCGCGCTCACCGGCGTGTGGCTGCCGGACGACGGCCACCGGGCAGGACGCCCGGGCGGTGACGTACCGGCTCACCGAGCCCAGCAGCAGTTCGGCGAATCCGCCGCGCCCCCGGTTTCCCACGACGAGCAGTTGTGCCCCCTCGGCGGCGATGACGAGCGCCTCCGGCGCTCCGCCGTCGACGATCTCGGTTGCCACCTCCAGATGCGGCCGGCCCGCCTGGGCGTGAACGGCCGCCTGGTGGAGCATCTCCTGTGCCGCGGCCTCCGCGCCCGCCCCCCAGCTGAGAGGCTGCGGGGCGAGGGGCACGTCGTGGGCCCACCGCAGGGCGGCGTGGACGAGCCGCAACGGGGCGCCGCGGAGCGCGGCTTCCTGACCGGCCCAGCTCGCAGCATGGACCGAGGGTGTCGATCCGTCGACACCTACGACGATCGGCCTTGCCACGGTTGCCGCCTCTCGTGTTCCCGAGCCGCTGGCGGGATGCCGGAGGTTCGCATTGCCGCGGGCCCGGGGATCGGGTGTCCTGTGCGTCTGCCGTCTCAGTTCAGGTTACGCACAGGCGCCGGGCGGACGGGAGCCGGGCCCGCCCGGAGGCCGTCTTGGCGGTGCGCGACGATCACGGTTTGCGGTGGCCGCCGCGGGGGATGGGGTTCCTAGCCCGCCTGGCGGAAGATGATCGCGACGCCGAGCGCCGCGTCGGCCGGCACGAAGATCTCCCCCGCGGCCGTCTCTGCGAGCGGGACTCCGCTCGCGCGCAGGAAGCGTTCGGTGGCGGCGGCGTCGCGTACGGACACCGCGTACGCGACGAACGCGGGCAGGCCTGGTGCGTGCTCTCCCGGCAGAAGGCCGGCGAGGGCTGACTCGGGGACGAGAGTGACCTTTGCATCATCGAGGTCGAATGTCCGGGCGAACCCCTCGCTCCGCGCCGGGCGGCCGAGGTAGTTCTCGTAACGTCGTTCGATGTCGGGCAGTTCGGCGTCGGCCACGCACATCATGCACTGGACGAGCTCGACCGCGCCGTTGGGATGATCCACGTGCCGCTGCGCGTCGAGCGTCCCGTTCTCGGCGATCCCGACCCTGCCCTCCGGCACGCGACCTCGTGCTCTTCCCGGCTCATGACTGTCGATTTCCAGGTAGCGGACCGGCACCATCCGCGTTCCGCCCACGGTTTCGACCGGGCGTTGCACGGTGTGCACGCCGCCGTGGCCGACGCCGTTCGCCTCCAGTCGTGCGGCGGCACCATCGATGTCGGGTGAGTCGAACATCACGATGTGCATCCCCTGGAAACGCTTCAGGCACGCGGTCAGGTTCGCCGCGGTTCCGCGGATGGCCGCCAGGAGCCCGGGCAGTTTGTCGTCCGGAACGCGCAGCGGGACCAGGTGGGCGTCGGCCGGGATGCGGTCGGTTCCGCCGTCGCCGACGAGAGTCACCACCTCGATGAAGTTGCGCGGGAAGTACACGTGGGTGTTCGCCGCCCCGAACGGCTCCGGTGGTTCGCCTGCGGCCTTCGGCATGGTGGGGTAGGACGGCGGCGGCAGCGTGAAGCCCAGCTGCCGGTACCGCGCAAGTGCCTCTTCCATGTTCCGCACCACGTGGCCCACGTGATGCAGGCCGCTGATGTCGTGCCCCATGCTCGGGTCGCCTCCCGTTCCTGTTGCCGGCTGTGAGTTCGTCGTTCGTCAGATGGTCAGGGCCTTACGCCCGGTGTCGCCATGGCGCCGGGGAGGCTCACGGAGTCAGTCGCCGGTGGCTCTGTAGGCCGCGGCCCGATAGTCGTGGGCGAGCTGTTGGAAGATCTCGATCACCTTCGCCGCGACAGCGGCGAATCGTACGGCGGGCGGCGGCGTTGCGGGCTCGAAGGTCCGGCGCAAGGTGTCCGCCAGATGGTCGGCCTTGTCCTCGAGACCGAGCTCGATGGTCGCCGGAAGCAGCGGCTCGATGGCGAAGAAGCCGAACACGATGGTGGGCAGCGAATAGTCCAGATCCTCCGGGCGCAGGCCCTCACGCAGCAGGTCGCCTTCGGCGAGTGCGGCCAGATATTCGCGTGAGGCGAGGAGCTTGGCGCTTTCCAGTGGTTTCCTGGCGGGGCTGGAGAGGAACTTGTCCAGGGTTTCGGCGTCCCTGGTGAAGATGGCGCGCAGCACGGGCCGCCGCATCGCCTCCAGGAAGAACCTGCGCATGTAGCGGTGGAGCGCGATCTCGGTGGGGTCGGTCCGCATCGCGGCCACCACCGCGTCGATCATCGCGGCCGCCTCTCGCGCTCCGACGGCGAAGAACAGCTGCTCGCGCGTGCGCCAGTGCAGGTACACCGTGCCCTTGCCGACACCGGCGCGCTTGGCGATCTCGTCGATCGTCACTCGCCGGTATCCCCAGCGCAGCAGCAGGTCCTTGGCGGTGTCGAGAATCCGGTCGGCGCGGATGCTCTGGTCGACACGTTCGGGTTCGGCCACGATCTCCCAATCAGATGACTGATGACTCGTGACCAAATTAGCACTTTGGTCATCAATCTTCCATCACTACTTCCTTGCCTGCGTCTGTACCGGCGCCGTTTCCAGGACGTGCGCCGGGCCCGCCCGTGGCAAAGCGGGCCCGGCCGGACGGTCACTTCTCCTGTTCCTGCGTCTCGATCTGGATTCGCCTCCCCTCCTGCTTCTTCTCGGCCAGCTTCACGCTGACCTCGAGAATCCCCTTGTCGTAGACGGCCTTGACGTCGTTCTCGTCCGCGCTGGGAGGGAGCGTGATGGAGCGGGTGAACGTCCCGTACCGGAACTCGCTCTGCCCCTGTTCCTTCTGCTCTTCGTGCCGCTCCGCGTGAATGGTGAGGACGCCGTTGGCCAGAGTGATCTCCACATCCTTCTCGGGATCGATGCCCGGCAGCTCGGCACGCAGGACGTACCGGCCGTCCCTGACGTAGTCCTCGAACCGGATGGTCTGCCAGGCCTGTGACCGGGCGGTGGACAACGGCCACTCCAGCCAGTTGAACAGCTCGGGGAACAGGCCCCGCGGCTCGCGACGCATCGGCATGTTCATGGGTGTCTCCGTGTCCCATCAGATGTTCCTGCCCTGTTCATCCCACCTCCGCGGCGGCCTCCGGCGCAGGGGCGGAAGTCCCCGATGGCAGGGGCTTTGGGCCTGCCGCCACGCCGCCCTCATGACCGGCCTCGCCCGCGTCCGGCGGGCCCGCAGGAGGTCGCAGAAGGAGGCCGCCGGCCCCGCGGCCGCCACACGGGGAGTGATCAGGACAATCCTGACCGGGCGATAGGTTCCGCCGGGCCAATCCTCGGAGACCCTCCAGGTCGTGACCGGTTCGCGAGCGGCCGAAGCGGTCACGGGCGTGGCGTGTTCCCCGCCGTGAAGGCCTTGCCGTGGGAAAGGCCTTGAGAACAGGGGCCGGAAGTCCCGGCCGACCGGGTCTTTCGGCCGCTGCGGGAAACGCCGCGAAGCGGTCAGATGGAGGCAGACCTGAGGAGGAGATATGACGGCGCATGTGGTGGTGGGCGTAGACGGCTCACCCGCGTCCAAAGCCGCGGTCGGGTGGGCCGCCGAGGACGCCGCGCGGCGCGGGTGCGCGTTGCGGGTCGTGCACGCCTGTGAGCCGTGGGCCTACGACATCCCGCTTCAGACGCCGCCGGGCTTTCGCGATTCGGTGAGCGAGCACTGCCAGGGCGTGCTGGAGGCGGCGGCGGATCTGGCGCGGGAGCGTGCCCCGGGGGTCGAGGTGAGCACCCTGCTGGAGACCGGCAAGGCCGCCGCGGTGCTGCGCCGCGAGGCCGAGGACGCCGAGCAGGTGGTGGTGGGCAGCCGAGGGCTGGGCGGGTTCACCGGGTTGCTGCTGGGATCGGTCTCCCTCGCCCTGGCCGGGCACGTGGCGGCGCCGGTCGTGGTCGTCAGGGGCCCGCAGGAGCGAACGCACGGGGAGATCGTCGTCGGGTTCGACGGGTCGGCGCACTCGGCCGTGGTACTGGAGTACGCCTTCGAGGAGGCCACCCGGCGCCAGGCCCGGCTGCACGCGATCCACACCTGGCAGACGCCCGTCGTGGGACCGTACGCCTACCTCCCCTCCCTGGAAGAGGAGATCTTCGCGAGCGAGCGGCGCATGACCACCGAGGCCCTGGCCCCCTGGCGGGAGAAGTATCCCAAGGTCGACGTCAGGGAGACGGTGGTGTGCGGGCATCCCGTCGCCGTCATCCGCGAGGCCGCGGAGAGCGCGGACCTGGCCGTCGTCGGATCACACGGCCTGGGCGCGATCGGCTCGGCCGTGCTCGGCTCGGTGAGCCACGGCGTCCTGCACCACGCCCACTGCCCGGTCGCCGTGGTGCGCGCTCGGGGTGAGACGTGATGGACGTGCAGAACATGACCGTGGCCCAGGTGATGAGCCGGTCCCTGGTCGCCGTCGGCCCCGACGAGTCGCCGTTGATGGCCTGGGAGATCATGCGCCGGGCGGACATCCACCACCTGCCGGTCGTGGACGGCAACGGCCACCTGTGCGGCATCCTCACCCGTGAAGACCTCACCACGCAGTGGTCGGGCGGACCGGCCGAACAGTCGAGCGTGCCGGTTCACACGCTGCTGGTCGATCGCCGCTGCCCGCACACCTCACCCGAGGCGCGCCTGGCCGAGGCCGCGGCGGCCATGGTCGGCGCCGGTGTCGACGCCATCCCGGTCCTGAACGAGTCGGCGATCGTGACGGGGATAGTGACCACCACCGACGTGTTGCGGGCCGTGGCCGGCAGGCTCGCCGAGCGGCAGGGGACACCGGAGCTGA
>NZ_JBIAZA010000019.1:0-200214 GCF_042898655.1 Streptosporangium sp. NPDC000396 | reverse complement strand
CTTCCATGGTGTTTCCTTCGTCTCGGTCGTCTCGGTTGGGGTGAGATCAGAGTGGCTGGCCGGATTGATACATTCGCTATGCGCGCACGATGCGATGGTGATGGGGCTCGCGGACCTGCCCGGTCAGCTCCCGGGCCCGCTCGGTGTCCCGGGGCGGGGTCTGCCGCCGCCGGATCGCAGCCTTGCGGGCGATCCATGCTCATAGGCCGGCCATGCCCGCCGGGCCCGCCGCTACCCGCCGGGCGTGGCAGCCGAATCCGTCACGAGACAGTCACCGTGTGTGGCTGCATGGTCATGCGCTGGGACTGCATATCCGTCCCGAAAATCGAGGCAAATCGGATGGGTTGCCGCTTGCCTGTCGGTGCCCAGTTTCACCTTCGACGTTTTCCCAGGGCATGGCCTCACGGCCGATGATCTATACCGGACGGAATCAAGATTCCGTCCGATCTGCGGCCCGCCGTGGCCTGTTTCCGCCGTATCCCGGTGGCACCCCCTGCGCAGCCACAGCACGGCCTACCCTCCCGTCGTCCTGTGTGGAAGGGTGCGTTCTAGATCACCAGTGGGTGTGGGAGGACGTGCGGGTGTCCGGCGAGAAACTGAAGCCGCTTGGGGCGGGCGACCCGAAGAAGGTCGGTGGGTACCGGCTGCTGGCGCGGCTGGGGGCGGGCGGGATGGGTCGCGTCTACCTGGGCCGCTCGAAGGGCGGCCGGCCGGTCGCGGTCAAAGTGATCCACCCGTACCTGGCGGAGGACGCGCAGTTCCGGCGGCGGTTCGAGGCGGAGGTCGCCGCGGTGCGGCGGGTCGGGGGCATCCACACCGTGCAGGTGGTGGACGCCCGCGCCGACGCCGATCCGCCCTGGCTCGTGACCGAGTACATCGCGGGGCCGTCGCTGCACGAGGCCGTCGGCGAGCACGGCGCATTCTCCGCGGCGGCGGTCGCGGGGCTCGGCGCGGGCCTGGCCGAAGGGCTGATGGCGATCCACGAGCGGGGCGTCGTCCACCGGGACCTCAAGCCCGGCAACGTGCTGCTTGCCCAGGACGGGCCCCGCATCATCGACTTCGGCATCGCCCGCGCGCTCGACGCCACCTCGCAGACCACCCGCACCAGCGTGGTCGGCACGCCCGGGTTCATGTCGCCCGAGCAGCTTCGAGGCCGCGAGGTCGGGCCGGCCAGTGACGTGTTCTGCCTGGCTGCCGTGCTGGCCTTCGCCGCCACCGGCCGGCGGCCCTTCGGCGAGGGCCCGATCGAGGCCCTCGGCTACCGCGTCGCCAACGAGGAACCCGATCTGACCGGCGTGCCGGAGCCGCTGCTCCCGCTGATCGCGTCCGGCCTGGAGAAGGATCCGGAAGACCGGCCCGGCCTCGACGCGTTCCTCGAACGTTGCTCCGCGCTCGCCGAGGGCGGGGACGCTCCGCTGCCGGAGCCCGTCAGCACGATGATCGCCGCGCGGGTGGCGGAGACCGAGGTGCTGGCGCCCCCGCCGCAGGACGCGCCGGGAAACGGCCGGCGGTTTCCGCCGCTCGGACGAATGAAGCTCCCGGTGGCCGCGGCCGCGGTCGTGGGCGTCCTGCTGGTCGCCTTCGCCGCCTGGGCCATCGGGGACGACGGAAACGCACCGGCCACCTCCAAGGCCATCGCCACTCCCCAGCAGACCCCGACTTCCCCGACACCCGCGCCTCAGCCGTCCGAGACCGCGAGCGCCACCGACAGTGCCACCCCCACCCTCACATCCGATCCCACCCGCAAGGCATTCGAGAAGATCTCGGCGGGCGACTGCCTGGACGCCTACGAGCGTCCGTCCGGCGAGTGGAGCAGGAGCAAGCCGCGCGCGGTCGGCTGCGGCCGCTCCGACGCCTACCTGAAGGTGCTCAAGGTGGTCGACGACTCCTCCGAGTGCATCAGGCACGGCGCCGATCTGGACGGGGAACTGTGGTGGAGCTACGGCGAGGACGCGAACGAGATCGCCCTCTGCGTGCAGCGGCAGTTCCGCACGGGTGACTGTTTCCTGGCCACAAAGGGTGAGAACGAGAACTCGGTCACCATCAGCAACGAGGATCTGATGACGTCGTGGCCGTGCGGGGCCGGCTCCGCTCCAGGGGAGTACGACTTCGTCCTCCGTATCACCGCGTTCACCAGCGGTGCCTGCCCGCCGGGCGGCAGAAGGGTCCACTGGGAGATCCGAGGCCGCACCCTCTGCACCCGCATAGTCTGACCACGTCCGCCACCACGGCACCGGCACCAAACCTGGAACGGATCCTGCTGGCCGCGCGGGACCTGGTCATCGAGCGCGGCCCCGCCGTGCCGCTGGACGACATCGCGCGCCGGGCGGGCGTCGGCAGCGGCACCCCTCTACCGCCGCAACTGCAGGCAGCCCGCCAGCACGCCCTCCCACGGCCCCACTACGCCTGTCGTCAAACGAAGGCGGTTTCCCGACACCCCGCACAGCCCAGCTTTCGATCACCCGGAAAAACGGATATCAGGGGATGAAATACCGTGCCGGGCGGGTGAATTCGGACCAGAATTGACGACAGGATTTCCCGACAGGTAGAAGGGCGCTCTGTCCTTTCCCGAGGAGCCTTCGGTGCGGATCGTCTACTCGCGCGTGTCCACCGCGACCCAGTCGCTCTGACCGTGTCGGAGCTGTGCCGCGACCTGGTCGACATCCACGCGGTCCGTGACTGGTGCCAGGCCCGCGGCGTCGCCTTGCGTGTCCTGTCCGGCCCCCTGTCCAACTTCCACGACCTGGCCGCCAACGACGCGACGACCGTACTGCTGATCAACATCATCACCGCCGTCGGGCAGTTCCAGCGCGATCTGCAGAACGAGCTGACCGCCGAGGGGATCGCCGCGGCGGAAGCCGAAGGCCGCTACCGAGGCCGGCCGCCCGCGCTGACCGGTACCCGGCTCGAGGAGGCGAGGTCGGCGTTCCAGAACCAGGGCGCCTCGCTCGCGGCGCTCGCGCGTGCGCACGGGGTGAGCCGGGCTGCGGTCCGGACCGCGCTGGCCGATCTGCTGCCTGGCCAGCCGCACCTGCCCTCCCGGTCAGGGTGATCAAGGGGCGATATCGATCAGGCCGCCAGATCGAGGCCGAGAGCGTAGCCCGGCCAACTGTCTACCGCAGGTCGTGCCACGTCGTGGTGTGGGGGCCCGGCCGATTGGCACGGGCTGACCCCGCTGCTTCAGTCGTCGCCTGAGATGAGGCGTTTGCCCAGCCGCTGCGCCGGGGCCTCCACGAAACGCCATGTCGCCGCGCTGAGTCCGAGCAGTAGTCCCACGACGCCTGCCAAAGCCGCCAGCCGCAGACTCAGCGGCACGGCCAGTGGCTCTGGCCGGAACCGCTCGACGCCTTCCAGGAGCAGTGGGTGAAGCATGTAGACGGAATAGCTGATCAGCCCCAGCCAGGCCAGAGCCTGCGGCACTTTGCGGTGCCGCAGCGCCATCCCGGCGGCGAAGGTGATCAAGCGGCGGCTATCGCCGTTTGAAGGCCGAACTCGCCGCGCGCCAGCCAGATTCCGGCCAGCGGTACCAACGCCGCCCATCCGGCTTGTCGCCAGGAGTGCTCGCCTCGTTCGGCCCGGTACAGCGCTGTGCCGGCGAACATGGTGGCCAGGATCAGCAGTCCCTGCCCCGGGCCGGGAAAACTCTGGTTGACCGCCAGCAGTCCCAGCACGGTGACCCCGATGACGATCGAACCCGCTTGCCGTACCCGGCGTGAGCCCGTGAGCACCGCCGTCAGCCCCATCACCACCAGCCCGGCCACCACCAGCACGACCGTCAGCATCCGGCTCGATCCACCGGCCGAAAGCAACGCGACCGGCAGCGTTCCCGCGCCCAGCACGGCCGCCGTGGTGAAGCCGAGCGCGACTGCGGTGCTCCTTCGATGCATGCCAAGGGTGAACATCGCGGTCACCAGCAGGTAGAAGGCCATCTCGTACGACAGCGTCCACAGCACATTGATCAGGTTCGGCACGTACAGCAGGTTCTACAGCATCGTCAGATGGGCCACGGTCATGGAGATCGGCCGCGCGCCCCACCAGATGTGCAGGCCGTCCCAACCGGCCAACATCAGCAGCCCTACGCCCGCCACGCACACCCCGAGCAGGGGATACAGCCGGAGGAAGCGAGAGATCCAAAAGGCCCGCACGCTGCCTCGCCGCTCCAGCGATGCCGGCACGATGTAGCCGCTGACCAGGAAGAACACCAGTACCCCGTACCAGCCGGGCTCGAAAACCGCCTTGACCGGCAGTCGCGCCTCGGGCAACAGGAACTTGAAGGCGTGCTCGAAGACCACTGCCACGGCGGCGATGCCGCGCAAGGCGTCGAGCCAGGCCATGCGTCGCCCGGCCTGCTGGGTCACCACCGGAATCGTCAGCATCCGGTGATGCTAGCCACCAACGCCGGAAAACTTGGTTTTACTCGCTTGATCCAGGCTGCCGTCATCCGCGCAAACGATCACCGGCCACGCGTGTCGATCCCGTACGCCAGTACGGCCCGCACCCCGGCGCATCGCCGGAGTGCGGGCCGCCGCGCGTCATGATCGGTCGACGTCGGCCGGTTTGCGGACCAGCAAATGGGCATGCGGGAATCCCCGCTTGGCGTCTTCGCCTGGGGCGAGCACCAGCCGGGCCACCTCGACGAGCCCGGTCGTGAGCAGCAGAGCGGCGACACGGTCGGGCGACCAACGGTAGGCGAGCGACACCGTGTGGTCGAACGACTCCGCCAGTTCCGAAGGCTCGTCATGAGCCTGGAAGCTGAGCAGCAGGTGGCCACCCGGGGCGAGGACCCGGGAGAACTCGGCGAACACCTCCGGCAGCCGCTCCGGCGGAGTGTGGATGATCGAGTATCGGGCGAGGACGCCGCCGAGAGCGCCGTCCGCCAGGTCGAGGGCGGTCATCGAGCCCTCGTCGAACCGCAGGTCCGGGTGCGCCTGACGAGCCAGCGCGATCATCGCCGGAGACAGGTCGACGCCGAAGGCGGTCAGCCCGAGAGAGCGCAGGTGGGCCGTTGCGTAACCCGGGCCGCACCCGAGATCGGCGACCGGACCGAGACCGGAGTCCCGCACGAGTTCGGCGAACGCGGCGAGCATCGCCCGCTCCAGCGGTGCGCTTTCGAGGTGGGTGCTGAAGAGCGCGGCGTACTCGACGGCGACCGTGTCATAGGCCGCGCGAGTGGTGCCCAGGAAGTCCGCTTCGATCATGGCCGGAGATCGTAGCCCACCCGCGCGGCGCTGGCCGGACGCTGAGCTGATCCGCCCGCGAAGCCGTACGGGATTTCCGGCGGCGGGGACTTCTCATGGCCGGGGCGACGCGGCTTCGTTCTCACCGGAGGACTCGTTCGTTCTCGTCGGCAGACCCTCTCCGGTGTGAAATTCGTTTGTCACGGGCACCCCCCTCTCGGAAGGATCATGTTTCCATGAGCCGCCCTGTCCTTTCCGAGATCCCGATCGGTCCCGTGGCCGTCCCCGATGTCGTCACGGCGCTCGCCGGCGGCGACACCATCACTCCGGTGTGGCGCAACGAGCTCGGCGGCCTGACGTTCCGCCTCGACGACGGGCGCGGCGTCAGATATACCAAGTGGGTCGCCGCCGGCACTCCGGAGATCGACCTCCCCGGGGAGGCGGAACGCCTGGCCTGGGCGCAGCAGTGGGTGACCGTTCCGCGAGTCCTTGAGCACGGCGCGGACGCCGACGGCGCGTGGCTGGTCACGGCAGCGGTCCCCGGCCTGTCGGCGGTGGACCCCCGGTGGGTCGCCGACCCGGCGACGGCGGCGGCCGCGATCGGCCGGGGGCTGCGTCTGCTCCACGATGCCCTGCCCGTGGATCGGTGCCCGTTCGAGTGGAGCGTCGACCGGCGGCTCGCACGCGCCGACGAGCGCATCGCCGACGGCGAGGGACCGGCCGACTGGTTTCCCGAGCACCGGCACCTCGACCTCGCGAAGGCCCGCGCACGCATCGGCGAGCCGCCCCCGATCGACCGCCTCGTCGTCTGCCACGGGGATGCGTGCGTCCCCAACACCCTGTTGCACGACGACGGCACGTTCGCCGCGCACGTCGACCTCGGTTCGCTCGGGGTGGCCGACCGGTGGGCCGACCTCGCGGTCGCGGCGTGGAGCACGGAGTGGGACTACGGTCCGGGATACGACGGCATCCTGTACGACGCGTACGGGATCGCCCCGGACCCGGAACGCATCGCCTACTACCGTCTGCTCTGGGACATGGGTTGATCGGTCGTGCCCGGCGCGGCACCGGCCGGTCACGGGCCCGTCGCCGGGGGGCACCTCGGATCCCGTCCGGTGGGGATGCCCGCTGACGCCCTCGCCTCAGGCCGCGGCGAGAACCTGCCCGTCCTGCCGTGGGGCCCCTGCCCCCTTCACGATCAGCCAGAGAAGCATCGCGATTTCCGCGACGGCGGCCGGTGCTGTGAGGAACGGGGTCAGAGTCGTCCCCAGGTTCGGGAGCAGGAGCCGCGTGGACGTGTCCACGAGGTAACCGGCGCACCCGATGACGAGGAGGACCCCCAGCACGCGCGGGAACATGCGCGATGCGAGGACGAGATAGCCCAGCGGCAGCAGCCACAGGCCGAAGAAGATCTGCGCGATGAGGACGCCGTAGTGCTGGAGGTCGAGCATGAGCAGCACCAGCGCGCCGGACCCCTGGGCGCCGAGGGTGCTCGCGTAGGCGGTGTCGGTGGCGACCAGCAGCGCTCCGAGCTGGTGAACCAGGTTGAGGCACATGATGGCGACGGAGATCGCCACGAAGGTCACCATCGCGCGGGCCACGTTCTTGTTCACATGCTTGAGAAGCAGGTACAGGGCCATGGCCGTGAACACGAAGAACGTGGCCTGTACGAGGTCGGCCACGAAGCCGTTGTGGACCAGGCCGGTGTTCGCCGCGACGTTCCGCGCGGTGGCGATGGCATCGCCGGGCACGTAGACCTCGTCGCGCGAGTAGACGGCGAAGAAGGCGAAGATGCCGACGATGAGCCAGAACACTCCCGCAGTCCGTGCGAGGCGTTGAGGTGGGCGCATGACTTCTCCCTGATTTCGGGTACGGCGAGCAGAGGTCGCGAGGCGGTTCCCCCCGCGCGCCGTGTGACGTCGTGGTGTCCGGGCCCTGGTGGTGACCGGGCCTCGGTCGTGGTGGTTACTCCTCGGCGTCGGGGTACTGGAAAACGTCGTCGAGCGGCACCTTGAACACTCGGGCGATCCGGAACGCCATCTCCAGCGACGGCGAGTAGCGCCCCTGCTCGATGGCGATGAGGGTCTGGCGGGTCACGCCGATGCGCTCCGCCAGGTCCGCCTGCGTCATCTCCCCGTGCGCGAACCGGAGGGACCGGATCGAGTTCGTGACCTTGGTGGGCTTGGCCATCATGAGAAGCCCCGGCGGTACGCGACGATCTTCACGATCGAAGAGGTGAGGGCGGCCAGGACGAACGCCAGGTAGAGCGCGTTGGCGATCCAGAACTGCTCGACCTCCGCCATCGCCAGGCCGAGCGGCACCGTGGCGAGGACGCTCATGACGTAGAACCCGACGTATTCGCCGAACCGGTTGATCTGCCTGTCGCGCTCGTCTTTGATGTTCGCCTCCTTGCGTGAGGCGATCCCGGCGACGATGCTCGCGACGATGTTCAGGGCCACCGCGACGCCGATGGCCACGATCATCGGCCGCACGTAGGCGATCTCCGTGACGTCCGTTGCCGGAACCTGCCTGAGGATGATCGTGAAGTAGACCGCGGACACACCGGCCGCGATCACGGCGTAGATCCATGCGTGTTTCTCTTCGAGAGACATGCCCGCTCCCATGTAAAACAAAGCCGACATGAGCGAATGTAAATCAGAGCCGACATGGTGTCAAAAATATTTAACTTCACCCTGGTTGTGGCCCCTATGAACCGGCCTCGCGGCGGGCCGAGCCGTACTGGAGGTGGTGAGGTCACCCGCTGGCGACACTCACGAGCGGGATCCGCCGAACGGCCAAGGCGGCCTGACGGCCCACGGCGCATGGACGCCGCTCGTACGTCGGGCGTTCGTCGTCGTAGAGATCGATGTGGCGGCGCTGTCGATCCGGTGCGATTCCCGGCCGAGTTTGTGCCCTTCCTTTACCCCGAGAGGGCATCCGGCAGGTAGGTACGCGTGGCATGGGGGCACATCTTCCTGGCGGCCTGGCGTGGGGGACGACGTGAAGGGGAACGACCTGGGATTGCCCGACGGCGCGCGCCTGTCTGTTCGACCTGGACGGCGTGCTCACTCAGACGGCCAGGGTGCACGCCGCCGCGTGGCAGGAGATGTTCGACGGCTTCCTGAGGGAGCGGGCCGGGTCGGCGCCACCTGAGGCCCGTGCCAGACGATCCGGCGGTCGGGTCGCCAGGTTCGGCGGATCTGTCCAGCGGGTAGGGCACGATACGTCCGCGGGGAACGCTTCGGCGGGAGGATCGGCATCCGCCTGGTGCTGCCGCCAGGGCTGGTTTGGGTCGTTCTCATGTTCGGGGGCGGAGACGGCCACGACTCCCATCTCGCGTGCGAACGGGCGTAGCCATGCCCCCGTCTCATCGGGGGGTCTGATGCGCGTGGTCGTCGATCTCACAAGATGCCAGGGGTACGGTCAGTGCGTTTTCGCGGTGCCGGGAATCTTCGCCATGCGTGGGCAGGAGGCGTTGGTCTACGATCCGAACCCGGATGACGCCGAACGTGATCGGGTGCAGCGGGCGGTGGAGGCGTGCCCTGTCCGGGCTATCCATGTCGATGGGCCCGTCACCCACGTGGCGAAGGGGAAGAGGTACGCGCGAGCGGTTGCCCAGAACGGTCAGGGTCCCCGGTGGGAGGGGCGCATCGTCATCGTCGGCGCCTCGCTGGCGGGCCTGCGGGCCGCCATGGTGCTGCGGCGTGAGGGGTTCACCGGACCGTTGACGCTGATCGGCGACGAACAACACGAGCCCTACGATCGGCCGCCGCTGTCCAAGCAGGTGATGGCCGGGCAGGTTCCGCCCGACCACACCATGCTGCCCCACTTCGGCGAGTTGGACGCCGAGTGGCTGCTGGGGCAGCGGGCGACGGGGCTGGATCTGCCGGATCGGCAGGTGAGTCTGGCCGATGGCTGGCAGGTGGGGTTTGACCGGCTGCTGATCGCCACGGGGGTTCGCGCCCGGCCGTGGTTCAAGCCGGAGGAGGCGGCCCTGGACGGGGTGTTCGTGCTGCGCACGATGGAGGATGCGGCCGGGCTGCCGCGCCGTGGACGTCAACGGTATCGTCACCGACGACGTCTTCGTCGCCGGTGACATCTCCCGCTTCCCGCACCCGGTCTACGGCTACCAGTTCGTGACGCTGGAGCACTGGGTCAACGCGGTCGCCCAGGCGGAGGTGGCCGCCCACAACATGCTGTGCGACCAGAGCGAGCGCTGGCCGCACCTATGGCTTCCGGTCTTCTGGTCCAGCCAGTTCGGCCTCAACATCAAATCCGTCGGGGTGCCGACCTTCGCCGACCAGGTCGTGATCACCCAGGGTTCGGCCGAAGAACGGCGTTTCGTCGCCGCCTACGGCTACCAGGGACGCATCACCGCGGCGGTCGCCTTCGACCAGTCGATGTGGCTGCCCTTCTACCAGCGCCTGATCGAGCAGGCGGCACCGTTCCCGCCCGAGCTCGCCACCGCCGACGGCCCGGTCGAGCTGCGCCCGGTCGCGGCCGAAGTCCCCGACCGGGTCGCGGCCACGCAGGACGCCACGGTCGTGGTGACCGGCCACGACCCGGGCGAACGCCGCGCCACGCTGGTGCGCCGCCAGTCCTGACCGGTCCGTGAACAACCCATGAACAGCTCCGTGCAAGGGAACATCACCATGACCCAGAACAGGGCCCAGGCCAGCGTCTACGAGCAGATCCTGGACCAGTCGAATCGCGCCGACCCCTACCCGCTGTATGCCGAACTGCGCAGGACGCCCGTGACGCGCCAAGACGACGGCAGCTACGTGGTCAGCACCTACCGGGAGGTCGTCGCGTTGCTGCACGATCCGCGCGTCAGCTCCGACCGGTTCAGAGGCCCCGACGGCAGACGGCCCGGTGACGACGAGGATTCGCCGGAACTGCCGACCTCCTTCATCCATCTCGACCCCCCTGCCCACGACCAGTGCCGGCGCACGCTGATGCGGCACTTCGGACCGCCCGAGACGCCCGGCCGCATCAAGGGCATGCGAGGCCATATGACCGAAATCATCACGACGCTGATCGACGGGTTCGAGGGCAGGAACCAGGTGGACATCGTCGACGACTTCGCCTACCCGCTGCCGGTCACGGTGATCTGCTCGCTGCTGGGCGTGCCCCGCCAGGACGAACCACGTTTCAAACAGTGGGCCGACGCTTTCATCGAGACGCTCGACCCCCGGACCGAGGATCCGGAACGCCTGCTCGCCACCACCAAACGCGAGAGCTGACCGAACTCGTGCGCCGCCTACGCAATCCCCGCCTGGTCACCGACCCGCCTGTCTACCGGCCGAACCCACGCCTGCGCGGCCCCCGCCACCTCCCGGTCACCTTCGACGCGGTCGCCCCATCCTCGTGATCACGTCCGGTGACACGCACCCGCTCTGCGCCGTGCGGCACGTGTGAACCGTCTCCGGCGTCTCCCGCCGTCGCCGCGGTGGGGAAGTTCCTCGGGTGGCCATCGGCGGTTCGCCCGGTGTTGGGCGGTGGCTCGTTAGGGTTCCGGGGCTGTGAGTGCCACAACCCCGCTCCGGGTGACCTTCCCCCCTCCCACCGGCAGGGACCCGTTCTTCGACAACGCCAAGTTCCTGGCCATCACCCTGGTGGTCTCCGGGCATCTCGTCGAAGACCTGAGGGACGTGCCGCTCGCGCACGCGGCCTACTTCTATGTGTACCTGTTCCACATGCCGCTGTTCATCGTGCTCAGCGGCTACCTGTCGCGGAACTTCACCTTCTCGTCGGGCAAAGCGCGCAAGCTGATCAGCACGCTCGCCGTGCCGTACGTGGTCTTCGAGCTGATCTACGCGCTGCCTCGCGTGGTCCTGTACGGCAAGCTGGACGTCAGTCTGCTCGACCCGTACTACCTGACCTGGTTCCTGATGTCGCTGTTCCTGTGGCGGCTGTCCACCCCGGTCTGGCAGCAGCTCAGGTGGCCGCTGGTGGTCGCGGTCGGTCTGTCGCTGCTGTCGGGGATGAGCCGGTTGCCCGACGAGCTGTCGATGAACCGCACGCTGGGACTGCTCCCGTTCTACGTGCTCGGGCTCATGCTCCGGCCGGAGCACTTCGAATGGCTCAGGCAGCGGCGGGTCCGGATCGCCGGGGCGGTCACGCTGGTCGCCGGGGCGGCCGTGGCGCTGGCCGTACACGCCGAGGTGAAGACCGAGTGGATCCGCTGGCGGCACGCCAACGACGCGATCGGGGTGGACGACCTCACCGGCAGCCTGATCCGGCTGGTCATGCTGGCCTCGGGGGCGCTGCTGGTCGCCGCGTTCCTGGCGGTCACGCCGTCGCGGCGCACCTGGTACTCGGGGCTGGGTACGGCGACCATGTACGCCTACCTGCTCCACGGCCTGGTGGTAAAGATCGTCGAGCGGTTCTACGGCGACTGGGCCGCGACCCTTCCGGGGGTGGTGGCCGTGGCGGTCTTCGGGGTCGGGCTCGCGGCCCTGCTGTGCACGCCACCGGTGCGGCAGGCGACCCACTGGCTGGTCGAGCCCCGCCTGAGCTGGGCTTTCACCCGGCTTCGGAGGCCCGCCTGAGAGGTCGCGAGGACCTCGGTCTCCACGATTCGTGTCCGGTCATTTCCGGAGCTCCTCGACGGCGCGGTAGGCGGCGGTGATGGCGGCGTCGGCGTAGGCGGCCGGTACGGAGTCGGAGTTGGCGATCGCGATCCGGCCGGAACGGCGACGGGCCAGGGTCGCCGGGAACGGGCCCCGGGGATAGAAGTCGAGGTCCCACGGGGTGGCGTACTCGGGCGCGTATCCGTGGCCCCACCGGTTGACCGTGATCGCCTCGATGTCGCGGCGCGCGTCGAAGCCGCCCGCACCGAGCAACCGGGTGAGCTGGTCGCGGATGCTGTACTCCATGTAGCTGTAGGGCGTCTTGAGCAGCTGGTAGCGCGCGGTGATCGAGCCGTTGGCGGGAGACATGCCGGGTGTGGCGGGGGCGCAGATCATGTGCACGTTGATCGGCTGGCCGGGTGTCCTCGGACATCGGTAGTGCCCGATGCTGACGGGGTAGTCCAGCTCGGCCACGCACCAGTAGGCGCCGGTGAAGCGGGTGTGGTTGATGCCGAGCCTCTTCCAGGCCTCCCAGTCGCGGAGCTGGACCATCGCGTACAGCAGAGGCACCTTGACCGCCTTGTGCAGCGCCTCCTTCTGCTCGGTCGGGAGTTCACCGACCAGGTAGGGGATCACCATGTTCCAGCAGGCCATGATCACGTTCGCGGCCTGGACGGTCCTGACGTTCTCCCCGTCGAAGTAGCCGACCGTGGCGGTGGTGGCGGTGCCGGGATCACCGTCGTTGGCCGCCGAGACCACCGGGCTGGACAGGCGGATGCGCACCTTGTTGCCGGGCAGGTCGAGTCTGCCGTAGTCGAACTTCGCGGTGGTGATGTCGTTCATGCCGGTGGCCGTGGCGAAACCCGGCACCATCCGGCCGACCATCATCCGGACGATCGCCTGGTTGCCTTCGGGGAAGTGGTAGATGTACGAGTCGTTCGCGTACCACTTCTTGATCACGCTCGGTGAGTTGTACTCGGACGGCCTGGAGTCGTCGAGCTTCAGCCCCTGGAACCCGGGATAGCTGTATTCGTCCGTGGCGGCCCATGCGTCGATCGCGCCGAAGACGTCGGAGCCGTAACCCCATTCGTCGTTCGGCATGGTCTGGACGAATTTCAGCACGTCGGGGTGGACCTTGCAGACGTCCTTGAGGAAATCCGCGTAGGTCAGCCTGGCCAGGCGCTCCTTCTTCCGCTCGTCGGACAGGCCGGGGAACCAGTCGGGCGGGTTTCCGTAGAGCATGCGCAGGTCCTTCTTGGCCTGCTCGGCGACGGGCAGCTCCGCGATCCACCGCGGGGCCGTCTTGCCCGGGGTGAGGACGACCAGCTTCTCCGCGGTGAAGGTCTCACTGTCGCAGAAGACGCTGTCGTGCATCCCCAGGCTCGTGTAGAGCCTCTGGTCGAAGCACGACTCGAACTTCTGGACCCGCACCCCGAGCTTGCCGAGCAGGTCCTTGCCTTCGGGGGTCCACACGGAGGGGCCGTCTATCGACTGCGACCCGCCGTACCCGATCAGCGTCTCCCCGCGGCCCCGGGGGGAGAACTCGGTGCGCCGCGCGTGCCCGCCGACCTCGTCGTGGTTGTCCAGGATCAGGATCCGTGCGTCCGGGGCGAACTCCAGCCATCTGTGGGCGGCGCTGATGCCGCTGATCCCGGCGCCGACCACGACGAGGTCGTAGTGCTCACCGGTGGGCTCGGGCGCGCCGGCGTGGCTCCAGAACCGGCCGTCGCGCAGGGCGTGGGGCACGCTGAGGGCGTCGGCGGTGTTGCCCTGCAGCCCCGTGAGGGCCGGTGGGAAAGCGACCTCGGGAGGGATCTCCAGGTGCTTCGTGCCGATGAAGCCGGGGGCGTCCCCGGTGATGCGGGGGGAGCATCCGGCCAGTGCGCCCAGCGCCGCGATCCCCGCGGTCACGGCCATGCCGTCGAAGAACTCGCGGCGGGAGATGGGCCGATCCATGCCCAGCTCCCGGGCCTGGCGAGGGTCGATGTCGTGGGGATCGGTCATGGGGCGATCATCGCGAGCCGAATGGGCGGCCACAGCCGTCACACGGCCTTCCCGGCGACTCTTTACCTGCCGTATTGAGGTGCTATTCACGATATTCACTGAACGGCCATGGCGATGTGACCGTCTAAACCGGAACGAAGAAGGAAACGGTGCCCCGAGTTATTTATCCGATTTGTTTAGGGATGGCCCCTCCCGGCGGGACGCGGGGGACGCGACGGCCCGGCCGGGACGGGGCCGCCGCCCGCGCCATCCGCCCGGGATGCCGCCTTCGGGACGTGCTCGCGATGCCGCCTCCGGGAAGTGGGGGCACGCTCCGGAATGATTGGCGTCTCCTTCGGGAACGCCGGGGCGATTGCGTTCGTTGCCGGGGTGAAGATGAGCGTGGATTTGTGTAGAGATAGCCCGATAGCGCCTATGCCGTACGACAGTGGGTGGTAAATCGAGGCGTACAGGAGTAGCGTCCGCATTCAGAATTTCGTTCGTGACGTGACGGGGAGCCTCACGTGGTCGGCAAGCAGGGCAGGGTCACCGGCAAGATCGGTCCTGGCCTGGTCGGGGAGGTGCTGGTGGCCGTCCGCGGGGGTGTCGAGGCCTTCTACGCCTACCCCTCCGTTCCCGACGAGGAGATCCTCACCGGCTCGATCGTCGTCGTCGTCGACTACTTCCCGCCGCGTACGGTCTACGTCGCCCGCGCGCTCGTCTGACTCCCTTCCCTTTTCTTCCCTCCCTCGTTTCTTCGTTCCCTCGCGGAGGCTGCATTGCCCACCGAGTATTTCGTCATCGGCGGCGTCGTCCTCGCCGCCCTCGTCATCCTCATCCTGCTGTTCAAGGCCGTCTGGCGGGTGGCCGAGCCCAACGAGGCGCTGATCATCTCCGGTCTCGGTGCCCGGGGTAAGACCGAGTTCGCCGACAGCCTCGGATTCAAGATCATTACCGGTAAGGGAACCGCCGTCCTTCCCGGCTTCCAGACCGCCCGCCGCCTGCGCCTGGACAGCCGCGCGGCCAACCTTCAGGTCTCCTGCGTCACCCAGCAGGGCATTCCGGTCGTCGTGCGGGGTGTGGTGATCTACAAGGTCGGCGACGACCTGCACTCCATCGCCAACGCCGCCCGCCGCTTCCTCGACCAGCAGGACTCGATGAACGGCGCCATCCACGAACTGTTCACCGGCCACCTGCGCTCGATCATCGGCAACCTGACCGTCGAGGACCTCATCCTCAACCGCGAACGCCTGACCGGTGAGACACGCGCCTCCGCCGCCGATGAGATGATCAAGCTTGGCCTGATCGTCGACTCCCTGCAGATCCAGGAGATCGACGACGAGACCGGCTACATCACCAACCTCGGCAAGCCGCACGCCGCCAAGATCGCCGCCTCCGCCCGCATCGCCGAGGCCCAGCGCGACCAGGAGGCCACCGAGGCCGAACAGATCGCCGCCGCCAACAAGGCCGCGGCCTGGCGCGACTCGCAGATCAAGCAGGCGTCCTACCAGGCGGAGATCGACGAGGCCCAGGCCCGGTCCCGCCAGGCCGGTCCGCTGTCGGAGGCGTCGGCCCGCCAGGAGGTCGTGGTCCAGGAGACCCGGGCCGCCGAGCTTGAGGCCGCCCTGGCCGAACAGCGGCTCCAGGCCCAGGTCCGCAAGCCCGCCGATGCCAAGGCCTACGAGACCGTCACGCTCTCCCAGGCCGAGCGCGACGCCCGCATCGCCCAGGCCGAGGCCGAGGCCCGCGAGACCGAGCTCCGCGCCGTCGCGCAGGCCTCCCAGGTCAAGCAGGCCGCCGCAGCCGAGGCGGAGTCGGTACGGCTGCGCGGCATCGCGGCCGCCGAGGCGACGAAGGCCACCGGCCTCGGAGACGCGGAGGCCGCCAAGGCCCGCGGCCTGGCCGCTGCCGAGGCTGCCAGGGCCCAGGGTCTCGCGGAGGCGGAGGCCGCCAAGGCGAAGGGTCTGGCCGAGGCCGAGGCGATCCGCGCCCGGTCCGAGGCCCTGGCCGAGAACCAGGAGGCGGTCATCGCCCAGCAGCTCGCCGAGAACTGGCCCCAGATCGTCGAGGCGGGCTCGAAGGCCTTCGGCAACGTCGATCACATGGTCGTTCTCAACGGTGCTCAGGGCATCGAGGAGATGCTCGCCAAGGCGCTCACCCTTGGCGGCGCCGGTCTGGGGCTCGCCCGCTCCCTCCTGAACGGCGGCGCCCCCGCCCCAGCCCCCGTCCCCAGCGGCCCCGAGGTCAACGGCAAGGCCGTCGAGACGTCGTCCTGACGCCGGAGGGCCGCGGTCAACGTGCGTCGTAGCGTTCCCGGCGGACTGTCGCCTTCTTTCCCTTGATGGTGCTTCCCCGCAGGACCGCGATCACCTCGTCGGCCGCGGCCTCGGGGACCTCCACGAGGGAGAAGCGTTCGGTGATCTCGATCGCCCCGATCTCGCGCCCGCTGAGACGCGACTCGCCGGCTATCGCGCCGACCAGGTCCTGCGGCCGGATCCCGGAACTGCGTCCGGCGCCGATGAACAGGCGGGTCATCCCGCCCGTCGGCGTCCGGCCGCGCCGTCCCTCGCGCTCGCGTCCCTCTCGTCCGGCGGGCTCGCGGCGGCCGCGTCCCTCCCGCTCGGGCCTGATGGAAACCTCCGGGATCTCCTCCTCGTCGGCCGCGGCCCCGGTGGCCTCGTGCGCCAGCTTCACCGCGGCGAGCGCCACCTCCATGATGTCGAACTCGTCGGTGAGCGTCTCGACCACGACGCGGAAGTGCTCCAGGTCGTCTTCCAGAAGGCTCTCGTGCAGCGCGGCGCGCGTCAGCTCCAGCCGCCGGGCGCGCAGGTCGGCGACGGTCGGCACCTTCTCGACCGGGATCCGGCGCTTGGTCACCCGCTCGATGGTCTTGAGCATCCGGTGCTCTCGCGGCTCGGCCAGGGTGATGGCCACGCCCTCGCGGCCAGCCCGGCCGACCCGGCCGATCCGGTGCACGTAGGACTCGGGCGCGGAGGGGACGTCATAGTTGACCACGTGGGTGAGCTGCTCGATGTCGAGCCCGCGCGCGGCCACGTCGGTCGCGACGAGCAGGTCCGCCGTCCCGTTCCGCAGCCGCCCCATCACGCGGTCACGCTGTTCCTGGCCCATCCCGCCGTGCAGCGCCTCGGCGCGGTAGCCGCGTCCGTTCAGGGTCTCCGTGAGCCGGTCGACCTCCTCGCGTGTGCGGCAGAAGACGATCGCGGCCGCGGGGGACTCGACGTCCAGGACGCGCCCGAGCGCCGCGGGCTTGTGCGCCCGCGGGACCACGTACGCGGTCTGCCGTACCAGCGGAGTCTCACCCGGGGCCGCCGTCTCGCGCCCGATCTCGATCCGGACCGGGTCGTGCAGGTGGCGGCGGGCGATCCCGTTGATGCGCGGCGGCATCGTGGCGGAGAAGAGCACCGTCTGACGCTCTTCGGGGGTCTCCTGGAAGATCGCCTCGATGTCCTCGGCGAATCCCATGTCGAGCATCTCGTCCGCCTCGTCCAGGATCACCATTTCGAGGTCCTGCAGGCGAAGCGTTCCGCGGCCGATGTGGTCGAGCGCGCGCCCGGGGGTCGCGACCACGATGTCGACACCGCGCTCAAGCGCCCGCAGCTGCCTGCCGATCGGCTGTCCGCCGTAGATCGGCAGGACGCGCGCACCCAGGTCGCGGCCGTAGTGGTGGAACGCCTCGGAGACCTGGACGGCCAGCTCGCGCGTGGGCACGAGCACCAGCGCCATGGGTTCGACGTCCCTGTCGTCCCGGGTCATGCGCTGGAGCACCGGGAGCGCGAACGCGGCGGTCTTCCCCGTCCCCGTCGCGGCCTGCCCGAGCAGATCACGCCCCTGCAGCAGGGGCGGGATCGCCTCGCGCTGGATCGGCGTGGGCTCCTCGTAGCCGAGGCCGGAAAGGGCGTTCAAGAGCTCGGGGCGCAGCGCCAGGTCGGCGAAGCCGACCGTGTCATCGGCTGTGTTCAGAGTCATGGTCGGCTCCTGCTTCTGGGCTTCTAAGGGCGGATGCGCACGATGCTCGCGCCGACCGCCGGCTCCACCGTGTGGCGATCCCCGACCGCCGATTCCACCGGCCCGGTACGGCGCACCTCTTCAGATCGACGGCCGTGGCGGGCAGCCTTCAGGCACGGGTAGGACAGTCGACCGACCTTACCGTTGCGGGGCCGGGTGTTGTCGACCCGGGCAGCGGTGGGCAGGTCAAGACGCCTATCTCATGACATGCCCCACTGCGGACTGGACGAACAATTCCGGTGAACGGGCGATGCGGATCGCCCGGCTCCAAGCCTAAAGCCTGTTTTGTGAACCTTTTCGCCTGCTGAGGTTCCCGCCGGGAACGGGAGGTCTCGCCCGATATGGCCAGTGGTGTACCTGACGTCGTGGAGCACGGGAAACCATGGATCAAGGTGGGCAAAGGCATGTCCAAGAAACTCGTGTTGCGGTCGCGAGCCGGTGCGGCTGAGTGTCTCCTGGGTATCCGTATTGGCCATACTGCCTTAGGGGTCGGGGATGCGGAAACCGCTATATGTCGGCGTGCTCATGATTGGTTTGCTCGCGGCCGGATGCGGCACCACCGGGGGGAAGAGCGAGACCAAACCGATCACAGCGGATCAGGTCAACGCGGCGCCGACCCCGACGGCGACGGCGATGGAGATGGCCGGGGCCAGGATCGGACAGGCGAAGACGAAGCTCGGAGCGGTCCTCGTGGGGAGGAAGGAGCGCACGCTCTACCTCTTCGAGAAGGACAAGGGCGGCAAGTCGTCGTGCGCGGGCGCCTGCGCCAGGGCGTGGCCGCCGTTCATCACGAAGGGCAAGCCCGAGGCCGGCGAGGGCATCAAGTCGGAGCTGCTCGGCACCGTCGAGCGCGGTGACGGCAAGCTGCAGGTGACCTACAACAACCACCCGCTCTACTACTTCATCAAGGACAAGAAGGCCGGCGACACCCTCGGCAACGACGTCAAGGCTTTCGGCGCCGAGTGGTACGCGGTGAGCCTGTCCGGCGAGAAAGCCCACTAGCGGACGGCTCGGCGACGTGATCGGCGGTGTGACCGCCCGCCAGAGCTCGTGAGCGTGGGAACCCCCGCCTTCGGGCGGGGGAGGAGGCGTGAGGCGCCCGTCCTCGCGGACGGGCGCCGGGAACCGGCGAGCGGTCAGATCATGACGTGGGCTTCGGGGCGGCCGACGAAGGAGAACTGGGCGCCACGGGTGAGCTTGTGGTCGTCGGGCTGCCAGGTGTGCATGGCCGGGTCGCCGCTGCGCCAGTAGACGAAGTTGAACCGGTCGGCGGAGTAGATCTTGACGCGGTCCTCCTTCAGGCGGCGGACCAGGCGGGTGTCCTCGCCCCGGGTGACGTCCTCGAAGCCGTAGGACCGGAACATGTCGGCCTTGCCGAGGAAGGTGCCGCCCTGGACCAGCCACGCGTAGCGGTGCTCCAGGCCCGGCATGCGCAGCATCGTGGTGTTGGTGGCCTCGAAGTAGGCGTAGTGCGAGCCCTTGCCGACCAGCTCGGCGTCGGAGTAGTCGAAGGCCCGGGCCAGGTCGGACAGGTAGTGCGCGCCGTAGAGGTTGTCGTCGTCCATCTTGGCGATCAGCTCGCCCTCGGCTGCGGCGATGCCCATGTTCATGCAGGCGCCCAGCGACTGCGACGGGTCGGCGGGCAGCACCACGACGTCGGAGATCCCCGCCATGCGGGCCTTGTCGGCGACGACGACCGGGTCGATGTCGAGGCCGTGCAGGACCATCACGAGCTGGACCGGCTGGTGGATCTGCCGGGCCACGGAGGAGATGGCGTGCTCGATCTGCGAGGCGCGGTTGGTCGGCAGCACCACCGAGATGGACCGGGACCGAGGCTCGACGGGCCTGCCGAGGAGCCGGAGGATCTGGTCCACGCGGTGGGAGAACAGGTGCTTGTCGAAGACCTCGCGCATGGCCAGATGACCCTGGCGGGCCCGCAGCTCGGGGCTGTTGATCAGGTGGAGAACCTGGTTGTAGGACTCCAGCGGGTCATGGGCGATCGGGATCAGCGAGCCGAAGGTCTCCTGGATGGCACGGGACCAGCCGGAGACGACCGTGGTCGAGCAGGCCGACAGCTCGAAGACCCGGCGGGCGCACATGGTCGGTGAGTCGAGCACCGAGTTCACGTTGAGGAAGACCTTGTACATCTTGTACGCGGCCAGCATCTGGTCGTAGGGGAGTTCGCCCACGATGTGCGGGACGTACTCCGGCGGCCAGGCGTACTTCTCGTCGACCGTGCCGTTGCGGGCGAAGATGTGCAGTCCGAGCTCCCGGACGGGGGCGAGGACGGTCTCCATCTGCTCGCGGCGCTCGGGGTGCTTGTCCCGGAAGTACATGCCCGCGAAGACCACGTCGTGCAGGCGGCCGCGCTTTTCCTGGATCGGGTTGTGCACCCGGGGCTGGGCCGCGAACTGCAGGACGTCGATCCGGTCGTGTCCCAGAACTTCACGATATTTCGGCACCATGTCGCCGTCGCACGTGAACACGTAGTCGAACAGCTTGGCCGTGTCGATGAAGAAGTCGAAGTTCGGCGGGTCTTCCTTGTTCCAGAAGACCGTGGGGATCCCTTCCTCGCGGCACCAGTCGATCAGGGCGCGCAGCTCCGGCTTCGGCGCGTTCGTCCCGGTCATCTGGTAGCGCCAGCGCCCCTGGTTGCCGTGCCAGGCCGACTCCACGAACAGCAGCTCGGGCCGCCGCTCGGCGAAGATCTCCGGCCAGTCGCGCAGACCGAACTCGATCTGGTCCCACTCGTACTTGAACGCCATCCGGGAGAAGTCGTCCAGGATGACCGCGACCTTCATGTCGGGGCGCACGATCGGCCCGGCCGGCCACTTCACCTGCGGCACGTCCACGACGGGCCCCTGGTGCCTCAGCTCCTCGATCACCTCGGCCACCGGCCGGGGAGCCTTGGGCGCCTTGCGGGGCTTCATCGCCATGCGCAGCCTGCCCGGCAGCCGCACGACCCCCGATCCCTTGGCGCCGGTCAGCGCCTCCGCCACCCGGTAGGGCCGCTGGACCTTGGTGGACTCCAGCTTCCACTGCGCGTAGTCCGCACGAGCCTCGGCGATGGCCAGTCGCTGTTCCAGGTCCCGGACGCGCTCCTCGAAGCGCTCGACGAGCTTGCGATCTTCGGGTAGCCAGTTGACCGGCCCGAGACGCTGGAACTTCGGCTCTTCAGGGGTCTGCTCACTCATGGGAATCGCCTTTATCCGGGGTTGTGCCAGCGTAAGGCTTCGGTCGTGCCGAAATAGCCGTTTTAAAGGGATTTGGGCGGTACGGCTTGCGCAGCCGGGGAGAGGTTGCCGCCCTTGAGCCAGGATTCGATCACCCGGGCGATCCGGGGGCCGGCCTTGCCGTCCCAGAGCGGGGGCAGCTCGCCCGACGGCGTCGCCGCGCCGTCGGCCAGGGCCCTGTCGGCGGCCGCGGGCAGCTGCTCCGGGGTGACCAGGCGGTTGGTGCCGTGGGTGATGGTGATCGGCCGCTCGGTGTTGGGCCGCACGGTCAGGCACGGAACGCCGAGCATGGTCGTCTCCTCCTGCACGCCGCCGGAGTCGGTCACGACCAGGGCCGCGCCCCGGACCAGGGAGAGGAAGTCCACGTAGCCCAGCGGATCGACGATGAGCAGGTTCTCGCCGTTCACGAGACCGGCCTCGGCCAGGCGGGTCCGGCCGCGCGGGTGCAGGGGCACCACGATCGGCAGGCGCTCACTCACCGAGAGCACCGCGTCGACCAGCTCCTTCGCCGAAGCCGGGTCGTCCACGTTGGCGGGACGGTGCAGGGTGGCCACGCCGTACCTTTCCGGGAGCCCGAGCCGGGAGCGGATCGGGGCCGGGTCGAGGAGGTCCAGTGCCGAGAACAGGCTGTCGATCATCGGGTTGCCGACGAGGTGGACGCGCGCGGGGTCGACGCCCTCGTTGGACAGGTGGGAGAGCGCGTCCGGCGAGGTGGCGAAGAGGATGTCGGACAGGGCGTCGGTGACGACCCGGTTGACCTCCTCGGGCATCTCCCGGTCGAAGGAGCGCAGGCCCGCCTCGACGTGCGCGGTCGGGATGTGGAGCTTGGCACAGACGAGGATCGCGGCCAGCGTCGAGTTCACGTCGCCGTAGACGACGACCAGCGCGGGCCGGTGCGCCAGGACGACCTCTTCGAGGCCGGTCAGGAGGGCCGCCGTCTGGCGGGCGTGCGAGCCGGATCCGACACCCAGATTGGCGATCGGCTCCGGGAGTCCGAGGTCGGCGAAGAACACGTCGGACATCAGCGCGTCGTAGTGCTGACCGGTGTGGACGATGCCTTGCCTCACCCCCAGCTCGGTGAGACCGCGCACGACCGGAGCGGCCTTCACGAAGTTGGGCCGCGCGCCGAGCACGTGCAGGACGAGGGGGCCGTCGGGGTCCGGGGTCGTCCCCTGCGGGGCGTTGTCCCTCATTGACCTCGCCTTTCATGCGGGAGTGTGGCAAACGTTGCCTATGGTACGGTCACGGCGTGGTATCCGAAGCCAGCAGGCCAGACTCCTCCAAGGTTTCAGCGAAGTCGGCCCGTGCCGGTTTGCGCGGGCTTCTCAGGGGGTTCGTCCAGCACCCTGTGATCGTCTCCCGGGTCGTGGTGACCAAGGTCAAATCCGACCCGGTCCGCGTCGCCCAGGCCGCCGCCGAGACGCTTCCGCCGAGTTTGCGCCCCGTCGTGGGCCGGGTCGCCTGGCCCGCCGCGCGCCGCGCCAAGCTGGTCGCCCGCAAGCTCGGCATGCGCCTGGTCAGGGGGCCGTGGGACGAGGCGAAGGGGCACTTCGACGCCGGCCGGATGACCGAGGCCGTCGCGGTGCTCAAGCCGTACACCAAATACCCCTTCATCAAGCGCCGCGCCGCCTACTACGCCGGTGAGCTGGCCTCCATCCAGTCGAACCCGATCCCGCCCAAGTCCAAGGTGATCGTGGGCGAGCGGGTCGAGGGCCGGGTGCTGCACTGCGTCACCAACGCCCTGCCCTACACGCAGGCCGGATACACCGTGCGCACGCACCGGATCGTCACCGCGCAGAAGGCGGCCGGGCTGGACCCGCACGTCGTGACCAGCTGGGGCTGGCCGATGATGCAGGGCCACGCCGACGCCACGCCGTACGAGGAGATCGACGGGATCCCCTACCACCGGCTGCTGCCGAGCGGCGAGGTGCCGTTCGAGAGCCAGGGCCGGATGATCCGGGGCGCCGGCGAGGTGACCGAGCTGGTCAGGACGCTCCGGCCGCAGGTGCTGCACGCCGCGACCGACCACCGCAACGGCTCGGTGGCGCTGGCGGTGCGGGAGCGGACCGGCACGCCGATGGTCTACGAGGTCCGGGGTTTCCTGGAGGAGACCTGGGCCTCCCGCGACCCCAAGCGCGTCGGCAGCCAGCGGCACGTGCTCCAGCGCGACCGCGAGGCGTTCATCATGCGCTCGGCCGACGCCGTGGTCACCCTCGCGGAGACCATGGCCGCCGAGATCGTCGAGCGGGGCGTGCCGAGAGAGAAGATCTTCCTGGCGCCCAACGCGGTGGACGACTCCCTGCTGACCGTCGAATACGACGGCGCGGCCTTCCGGTCCGCCTACGGCATCGAGCCCGGCGAGATCGTCATGGGCTCGGTGTCGAGCATCGTGGCCTACGAGGGCTTCGCGACCATGATCAGTGCCGCGGCGCTGCTCCGGGATCAGGGCACCCCGATCAGGCTGCTCCTCGTCGGCGACGGCGCGGAGCGGCCGGCGCTGCTGGAGCAGGTCGAGGAGCTGGGCCTTTCGGACATCGCGATCCTGCCCGGCCGGGTCGGCCCCGACGAGGCGCTGCAGGCCCAGTCGGCCATCGACATCTTCGTCTGCCCTCGCGAGGACCTGCGGGTGTGCCGCCTGGTCACGCCGCTGAAGCCCGTCGAGGCGATGGCCCTGGGCAAGCCGGTCGTGTTGAGCGACCTCCCCGCCCTGTCGGAGCTCGTGGGCTCGGAAGGCGCCGGGCTCCTGGTGCCCGCGGGCGACCCCGCGGCGCTCGCCGAGGCGCTCGCCGGGCTGCGTGACGATCCGGAGCGGCGGGCCGCGATGGGCGAGGCCGGACGGGCCGAGGTGGCCGCGAAGCGCACGTGGAGCCGCCTTGCGGAGACTTACCGTGATATTTACCGATCGATTACTGGCTGATGACCTCGTGCTGGTAGCGAGGAAGCCAGCCGTTTGCGATGCGTTCAGTCTCATTAGGCGTGGCTCGTGCCGACTTGAGATAGCCTTTGCCACCATGAAGTGTTGTTTCCGGCTTTCCAGGGTCACCCGTGAGCGAGCGTAGCGAGCGAGCCATCAGGCACAGCACCGGTGCGGGCGAGGCCGGGGAAGGAGGGCGCGTGAGCGTCTACGACCTGGCCGTGATCGGTCTCGGGTATGTCGGCATGCCGCTGGCCAAGGAGGCCGCGGCGGCCGGACTGCGAGTTGTCGGCTTCGAGGTGGACCCCCGCAAGGTGGAGGCCCTCAACGCGGGGCGGTCCTACGTCGACGACCTGACCGACGCCGACCTCGAGCACATGCTGTCCAACGGCTTCAGCGCCACCCTGGACGAGTCGGTGCTGGCGGAGAGCCGGACCATCGTCATCTGCGTGCCGACCCCGCTGGACGAGGACCACCGTCCCGACCTGTCCGCGGTCGAGGGCGCGACCGCCACGGTCGCCCGGAACCTGTCCTCGGGCGCTCTCGTGGTCCTGGAGTCCACGACCTGGCCCGGCACCACCGACGAGGTCGCCCGCCCCATCCTGGAGGCCTCCGGTCTCGTCGCGGGCGTCGACTTCCACCTCGCCTTCTCGCCCGAGCGCATCGACCCGGGCAACTCCAAGTACGGCCTGCGCAACACGCCCAAGGTCGTCGGCGGTTACACGACCGCGTGCAAGGAGCGCGCGGTCGGCTTCTACTCCCAGTTCGTCGAGCAGGTCGTGCCGGTCAGCGGCACCCGCGAGGCCGAGATGGCCAAGCTCCTGGAGAACACCTACCGTCACGTCAACATCGCCCTCGTCAACGAGATGGCGATCTTCTGTGACGAGCTCGGGATCAACCTCTGGGAGTCCATCGAGGCCGCGGCCACCAAGCCGTTCGGCTTCCAGAAGTTCCTGCCCGGACCCGGCGTCGGCGGGCACTGCATCCCTGTCGACCCCTCCTACCTGTCCTACACGGTGCGCAAGCTGGGCTACCCGTTCCGGTTCGTGGAGCTGGCCCAGGAGATCAACGAGCGGATGCCGTCCTACGTGGTGGCCCGCGTCCAGCGGCTGCTCAACCGGCACCGCAAGGCCGTCAACGGCGCCAAGGTGCTGCTGCTCGGCGTGACCTACAAGCCCGACATCGCCGACGAGCGGGAGACCCCGGCGCTGCCGGTCGCGCGGGCCCTGCAGGAGCTCGGTGCCGAACTGGTCTTCGCCGACCCGTACGTCAAGGAATGGCGGGTGGACGGCACCCCGGTGCCGCGTGAGGAGGACCTCTCCAAGGCGGTCGCCGAGGCGGACGTTACGCTGCTGCTACAGCAGCACGCCGCCTTCGATCTGTCGATCGTCGAGGACCACGGCAAGCTCGTACTCGACACCCGAGGCGTGCTCGCCGAGGGTGAACGCGTCGAGCGTCTCTAGCGACGGAGGACTGCGCGCAGTGCACGTGCTCGTCATGACGGTGGTGCATCACCCCGAGGACGCCCGGATCCTGCACCGGCAGATCCGCGCGCTCGTGGATGCCGGTCATGAGGTCACGTATGCCGCGCCGTACACCGCGAGGGGCGTCATGGTCCGGTCGTGGGTGAACGGCATCGACCTTCCCCGGGCGGCTGAGCGTAAGCGGCTGTCGGCCGTGCGCGCCGCGCGCAAGGTGTTCAAGCGCATGCGCGACCAGGTCGACCTCGTGGTCATCCACGACCCCGAACTGCTGCTCGCGGTGGTGGGCGTGCGCAAGCGGCCCCCGGTGGTCTGGGACGTCCACGAGGACACCCCGGCGACCCTGTCGTTGAAGCCCTGGCTGCCCGCGTTCCTCCGCCCGCCGGTGCGCTTCCTGGCCCGCATGCTCGAAGGGACGGCGGAGCGCCACCTGCACCTGCTCCTGGCCGAGACCGCCTACGCCGGACGGTTCCACCAGGCCCATCTGGTGGTCCCGAACGAGACCTGGGTGCCCGACGACGTGACCCCGCCGGGAGACGACCGCGTCGTCTACCTCGGCTGGCTGTCGGAGGCGCGCGGGGTGCGCGACGCCATCGAGGTGGCCCGGTTGCTCCGGCCGTACCGGGTGTCGGTCGAGCTGATCGGCTACGCCGACCCGCAGTCACGCCCGACGCTGAACGAGGCGGTGGCCGAGGGCGTGGTGGAGTGGCGCGACTTCATGCCGAACGACGAGGCGCTCAAGCGGCTCGACGGCGCGCTGGCCGGACTGTCGCTCCTGCACGACGAGCCCAACTACCGGCACTCCATGCCCACGAAGATCGTGGAGTACATGGCGCACGGAATCCCGGTGATCACCACTCCGTCGCCGCGCGCGGTGGAGCTGGTCGAGCGCTACAACAGCGGGATGGTCGTGCCCTGGCAGGACCCGAAGGCCGTGGCTCAGGCCGTGCTCACGCTGCGAGACGACGTCCGGGAGCGGCACGCCCAGGGCGCCCGAGGTTACGCGGCGGCGCGTGCGAACCACCACTGGCCCAACTCGGCTCGCCGCTTCGTCGCTCAGCTGGAGGAATGGGCCGGGGTTAAAAGCTGACTTCTTGTATGGCGAAGTTGTTTATGTCCGCCTGATCACAAGAACGGTAGTGTCCTGACGTGCGCTGGTTCACCGCTTTCATCGGTGTGGCGATCCTCGCGGCGGTGGCGGCGATCGTGCTGGTTCTGCCGAAGGGCGAGAGCACCCCGGTGGGCGAGAAGACACCGGCCGCGTCGGCCTCCCTTCCCCCCTCGGTCATCTCCTCCACGCCGATCCCCAAGTCCACTGCTTTCACCGACCCGTGTGGAACGTTCGACACGGTCATGCCCTCGCCGTACGCGGTGACCGGTTACTGGCTCATCCCGACCGCCGACCACTGCACCTGGCGGCGGCAGTTCGGCGCCATCCACAAGGTGGGCGGCGACACCGTGATCCGGATCGGCTGGGGCCTGCAGGCCCGCCGCGTCGACGGCGAGGGCCGAATCCTGGCCAACACGGAGGGAGAAGGGGAAGAAGAGGTCGACCCCCGCTACGCCCCGTGCGAAGAGAACGGCCTGCCGTGCGTGGCGGCGGCGGAGAAGGATCTCAAGGCCGCCAATCCCGGCAACCGGGTGAGCTGGACGTTCGTCTACCGGACCGACGAGGCGTTCGGGGACGCGCTCTTCCGCTGCCCTGAGTTCGAGCGGAAGATCCAGGTAGGGAAGACCGTCTTCTACCGGCTCGTCGCGCCGGACGACGGCAGCGACGACCCGAACTGCGGGAACATCAGGAACGGGGGGCGCGGCTATCACGTGATCCTGATCGCGGCAGCGGAGAGGGACAGCCTCACCGAGCTGCTGGACCTCGGCGACCAGTTCGGTGTGAAGGTCTTTCCGGCGCTGCCGCTGGCACCGCGCGACCCGGCGCAGAAGACCCGGGCCGCCAAGCAGGGCACGAACACGCTCACCACGCTCACCCGCCGCATCATGCAGGACTACGGCGCCCGGTTCCAGAACCGGGTCTCGCTCGGCGGCTTCTACCAGCCGTTCGAGCTGCAACTGGCGGAACTGCGATACACGGGGTCGAGCGATCCGAAAGAGGCGGAGCTCGACAACCCGACGCTGCGGGTCTACGCCTCGCAACACGAGATCGTCGAGCAGGAGATGCCGGGCAGGCCCATCCTGGTCAGCCCCTACATGGACGCGCGCAGGCGGCTGAAGTTCAGCGCCACCCCCAAGCAGGTGGCCGCGGGATTCGAGGCCCTGGCCAGGACCGGAGTGGGCATCATCGCACCCCAGGACAGCCGGGGCACGGGCAAGGTGGGGCTGTTCTGGCCGGACCAGCGTGACGACCAGGTGGACGAGCGGCTGCGCCCGGTCGTCGGCGAGACCACCAACGGCATCGCCTACCACGGCTCGACCCGCGACTACTACCGGGAGATGGCCGCGGCGCGGGACAGGATGGTCGGGCAGGGGCACAACGTGCAGCTCTGGGCCAACGTGGAGGCCTTCGAGCCGTCCACGAAGGAGCCCTGCGAGGCCCGGACGGGCACCCGCGGGCGCACCGACAAGAAGCGGCTGGACACGGCCGTGACCCAGGTGGGCCGATACGTCTCCAAAATCGTCTCCTACATGTGGAGCGACTTCTTCACCTGCGGCTCGCCGTCCCTGGCCGAGGAACTCGCCCGTGACTGGGACCGGCCGATCCCGGTGGACGCGGTCCGCAGGGAGCGCGACATCCAGGACGGTGTGGAGATCCGGGGATACAACATCCCGATGGGCTCGAAGGTCACCGTCACCTGGGACGGCCAGGAGTCTCCCAGGGTCGTCGACGTGGCCGGGGTGAACCTGTCGGAGCCGCTGCCCGGCCTGCCCGCCCGGATGGCGACGGCGTGGATCCCGTTCGACTGGACCCAGGTGCCCCAGGACGCGTGGGCGAGGTTCGAGGTCGCCGCGCCCGACGGGCGGACCGCCGCCGAGCCGCTTCACGTCCGCATACGACTCTGACCGGTGTAACGTGCCTGACATGGTTCCGCGCATTCCCGTCAGCGTGGACTTGGTCGTCCTCACCGTGCGCTGCCAGGCGCTGAGCGCGCTCGTCTGGCGGCGGGACCACTCACCATACGTGGGACGCTGGGCCCTGTCAGGCGGCTTCATCCAGCTCGACGAGGATCTGCCCGCCGCGGCGGGCCGGGTTCTCGCCGAACGAGCCGGTCTGCCCGGGGCCCCGGTCCACCTGGAGCAGCTCCAGACCTACGGTTACCCCGACCGCGACCCGCGCCAGCGCGTCCTGAGCGTCGCCTACCTCGGCCTCGCCCCCGACCTGCCGGCCTCCACCGAGGCCCACATGAGCTGGCAGCCGGTCTCCTCCCTGCAGGAGATGGCCTTCGACCACCGGCGCATCATGGTCGACGGGATCGAACGCGCCCGGAGCAAGCTCGAATACAGCTCGCTGGGCGCGGCTTTCTGCCCCCCGGAGTTCACCGTCGCGGACCTGCGCCGGGTCTACGAGATCGTCTGGGGCCGCCCGCTGGACCCGCGCAACTTCCACCGGAAGGTCACCAAGGCCGAGGGGTTTCTGGTGCCCACCGGCCGCACCACCACCCGGGACGGAGGCCGTCCGGCCAAGCTCTACCGCCGGGGGCCTGCCGTACTGCTCCACCCCCCGATGCTCCGCTCCCTCAAGGAGTGACCGGGCTCAAGAAGTGACCGCGGCGGGCGGCACCGCCCGCCGCGAGCCCCGTCCATCATGACCGCCGTTACCGCCGTGACCACCGCGCCCGCCGGGAACGCTGTCCGGCGGGCCGGTGGTGATCAGAGGTCGTCGATCTCCGTCAGGTCGATGTCGATGTCGAACGGGACGCTGAGCTTCAGCCGGTCGTGGTGGATGCCGGTGGGAACGTACGTCTTGGTGGCCGGGTCCAGTTCGTAGACGTAGACCGTCGGGCGGCCGTCCTTCTCCTCGATCCGCCAGAAGTGGGGGATGCCCGCCGCCGCGTAGAGCTCGGGCTTGCGCTCCCGGTCCCGGATCTCGGACTCGGTGGAGACCACCTCGACGGCCAGGACGACGTCAGCCGGCTGGTAGGTGGTCTGTTTAGGCCCTTTAACGGCTTCTGTATGGACTGCCAGAATGTCTGGCTCAGGCCGTTGCCGCCTATCAAGCGTCACAGTCATCTCACGCTTGATCCGCAGATCCGGCGGAACCGCACGCCGCAACTCGCTCTCCAGAAGGAAGAGCGTCGACATGTGGAAGTTGGTCTGGGGGCTCACGAAGACGAGAGTGCCATCGATCAGCTCGGTGTGAGGGGGAATCCCTCGCAGCTGGTCGAGGTCTTCCGCGGTGAAACCATCCGTCGGCGGGATGAGCCAGGTGGGTTCGGGCTCCAGCTCGGACGGCTCCGTTCCGGCCGTTTCCGGCTCGTGGGACTCGGCCTTGGCCAGCGGTGCGATGCTCATCTCGTCCTTCCGGTCCGACACGCCTCTCACCTCCAGTGTTACAGGATGATGCCCCATCCGCCCGCTCCTCATAAAGTAAGGCCATGCCTCGTTTCCGCGCGATCCTGGACACTATGCCCGCATACAGGCCGGGCAAGGCCGTGGTGTCAGCCGACGGCCGGTCCTACAAGCTGTCCTCGAACGAATCCCCCTACGAACCGCTGCCTTCCGTGGTCGAGGCGATCTCGAAGGCCGCGTCCGAGATCCACCGCTATCCCGACCCGGCGGCGACCGTCCTGACCAACGCGCTCGCCGAGAAGTACGGCGTGCCGCCCGAGCACGTCGCCCTCGGCGCGGGTTCGGTGACGGTGGCCCAGCAGCTCTTCGAGACCGTGAGCGAGCCGGGCGCCGAGGTCGTCTACGCCTGGCGCTCGTTCGAGGCCTATCCGCTCCTGGCCGACCTGGCGGGCGCGACCTCGGTCCGGGTCCCGCTCGTGGGCGAGACGCACCACCTGGACGCCATGGCCGACGCGATCACCCCGCAGACGCGCATGGTCTTCGTCTGCAACCCGAACAACCCCACCGGCACGGTCGTGCACGCGGCCGAGCTGGAGGCCTTCCTGAACCGGGTCCCGGAGAACGTGCTCGTCGTCCTCGACGAGGCCTACCGGGAGTACGTCAGGGACGCCGACGTCACCGACGGGCTCACCGTCTACCGTGACCGGCCGAACGTGGCCGTGCTGCGGACGTTCTCCAAGGCGTACGGCCTGGCGGGCCTCCGGGTGGGCTACCTGATCGCCAACGAGCCGGTGGCGACCGCCGTGCGCAAGACGACCATTCCCTTCGCGGTCAACCACATCGCGCAGGCCGCCGCGGTCGCCTCCCTGGAGGCCGAGGAGGAACTGCTGGAGCGGGTGGACGCCGTGGTCAAGGAGCGCACCCGGGTTCGCGAGGCCCTGATCGCCCAGGGCTGGACGGTGCCCATCACCGAGGCCAACTTCGTCTGGCTGCGTCTGAACGACCGCACGACGGACTTCGCCGAGGCCTGCGCCGCCGAGGGCGTCGCCGTGCGTCCCTTCGCGGGCGAGGGTGCCCGGATCTCCATCGGCACTCCCGAGGCCAACGACACCTTCCTCGCCGTCGCCGGGGCCTTCACCCGCGGCTGAACCGCTCACCTGCGGGGGACGCCGTCCCCCGCACCGGTGACCGCCGGGTCGCTCCGTTCGGGAAGCTCTGTCCAGGGCGTGGGCGGACAGGTCCGCCTCCCGCCGAGGCCCGCCGCTCAGACGGGCGCGCTTTCCTTCTCCTCGATCTGCGCCTTCTTACGGCGCTCGGTGGAGACCACCAGGGCCACGCCGAGAACGATCACCAGGCCCGCCCCGACCATCGAGGACGTGACCGGCTCGCTCAGGACGAGCGCGCCGAGGACGACCGCCACGACGGGGTTGACGTACGCGTAGGTGGAGACCAGGGAGATCGGGGCGTTGCCCAGCAGCCAGGCGTAGGCGGTGAAGCCGACCAGGGAACCCACCAGGATCAGATAGACCAGCCCCGCCCAGGATCGCCCGGAGACGGCCGTGAGGTCGACGGACTCGCCCACGACCCGGCTGGTCAGCGCCAGCCCGAGACCGCCCGCGACCATCTCGATCGCGCTCGTGGTGAAGGGGTTGGCGGGCATCGGGATCCGGGCGGACAGGAACGAGCCGAGCGACCACGACAGCGACGCCAGCAGGATGATCACGATCCCCGCGCTGTCGGACGAACCGCCGCCGCCGGTCAGTGACAGCACCGCCACTCCGCCGAACCCGACGAGCACCCCGGCCAGCGTCAGCAGCTGAGGCCTGTCCTTGGCGAGGATCCTGAAAACCACCAGCCACAGCGGCACCGAGGCCACCAGCAGCGCCGCCAGCCCGCTGGAGATGTGCTGCTCGGCCACGGCCACCATGCCGTTGCCGCCGTTCAGCAGCAACAGCCCGACCAGCACGGCTCCGCCGAACTCCTTCCGGGTCATCCGGAAGGCCCGCGGTCCCCGGAGCAGGAACACCACCCCGGCGAGGACCAGCGCCGCCGTGGTGAAGCGGATGGCCCCGCTGAGCAGCGGTGGGATCGTCTCGATCGTGATTCTGATCCCTAGATATGTCGAGCCCCACACGACATATACGATCGCCAACGCTGCCCATACGAGGAGCGACCTGCGGCTGTCAGTAGTGTCACGGCTCATAGCTCATGACAATAGCCGCTGCCTCCGACAATTCGCTCGCGGGTTCCGGACTCTGAGATCCGGCGGCCGGCGGCCGCGATCCGGAGTACCGCCACACGAGGCGGAACCCCGGATCACGAAAGACGGCCTGCCCCGGTTCAACGGCCGCCGAGCTTCTCCACGATCAGGCGGTAGAGCTGGCGGGGACGACCCGGCTGGGGGGTGCGGTTCGGCGGAAGCGGCCACGCGAGTCCCTCGTCGACCAACGTGCGCAGCAGCCGCCGTGCCGTACGCGGGGTGACGCCGAGCATCTTGCCCGCGCCCTCCGCGTCCACCACCGTGTCTCCGCCCTCCAGCTTGGCCGCCAGCCGGGCCAGCACCTCAACGCCCTTCGGCTTCAGCAGCCCGCCGCCCTGAGGAGGCATCCTGGGCGCGGGGATCAGCGCGCGGCCCTCGCGGTCCACCGCGAAGCCCTGGGCCTGCTTGCCCGCCTGGGTTCGTGCCAGAGCGGCACGGGCGTGGGATTCGGCGTCATGGGCGGTACGGCCCATGCCGACCCCCACCTCCACCGCCAGGCCCAGCTCGTCCCGCACCCGCGCGGCGAAGGGCAGCACGCGGAAGCCCTCGGTCGCCGTGGCCACCGATCCGCGCGTCGCGGTGATCATGTAGCTGTGGTCGTCGATCGCGGTCACCGACGCGTTGATCCGGTTGGCCTCCTGCACCAGCAGCCGGTGCAGGGACAGGCGGAGCTCGTCGCGCCAGTAGCGCGGCGCGGCCCGGCGAACCGGCTCGCGGAGCGTGGGCACCTCCACCAGGACGACGGTGAGCTGCGACTCCTCCAGTCGGTGATGCGCACCGAGCAGGGCGGCCGTGTGCAGCGCCGTACGGACCGCGGCGGAGGTGGGGCGGATCCTGACCACCGGCACCCCGGCCGTCTGCAGACGGTCGGCGACCGTGGGCAGGCAGGTCAGCGCCCCGGTGGTGCTGCCCTGGCGGGCGAGGCGTTCGTGGAAGGCCGCGATCGTGCCGTTGGCGCCCGGCTCGTCGCGGCTGTGAACGTCTCCGACGGGCAGGCCCAGATCCGCGTAGGCCTCCTCGACGTCGGCGCGGCCCAGCACGTCGATGCTGACCCTGCGCGGATCGATCCGCTCGTCCAGCGCGGCCCTGGCCAGTGCGGCGATCAACGCGGCGCCGCCGAGCTGGACATACGTCGCAGGCATCGTCAGCACTCCTGAACGCCGGGCCAGGTCGTAGGGGACCGGGCTGGCGAACAGACATGCGTCCACCCCTGTCCCCAGACGGGTGACCTTGTCGGCGGCTTCCTGCTCGTCCCGGTAGGCAGCGGCTACCAGGCGGCAGGGTAGGGGCGCCGCCGCGTGTCCCATCAGCATTACTCGCTCGACGAGGTCATGGGGGCCCACCACACCTATGGTGAGGTCCGGTGTCATGGCACCCGGGCGTGACACTCGTGAAGTTTCTTCGGCCCGCTCGACCAATGTTCGTCCCATCCTGCCGTCCCTTTGTTTTCGGCTCTCTTTTGGAACGATCGCTTGCGGGGGCCGTAATGTCACGCCCGATTTGCCATCAATTCGGGGAGGAACCCCTGGGGTAAACCCCTGACTCCTGCTGTTTACACAGGTCAGAGCGGTTTTTGAGAGGATGAAACCTTCGATTAAGTTGATGAAATCTCTCGGCGCACATCTGCTCCCAGGGCCTGCATACGCTCGGCCAGATATGAGTGACCCCGGTCGATGAGATATCCGGATTCGATGACGGTCTCCCCTTCGGCCGCGAGCCCGGCGAGGACGAGGGCGATTCCGGAACGGAGATCGTGGGCGGTCACCTGGGTTCCGGTCAGCGGAGTCGCGCCGCGGACGACGGCGCTGTTCTCCTTGACCTCGATGTCGGCGCCCATCTTGTTCAGCTCGGAGGCCAGGGCGAACCGGCCGTCGAAGATGCGCTCGTGGATGTAGCTGGCGCCGTCGGCGAGGCAGGCGACCGTCATGATCGGTGACTGCAGGTCGGTGGCGAACCCGGGATAGGTGTCGGTGATGACGTTGATCGGGCGCAGCGGGCGGTCCCGGCGCACGTGCAGCACCGCGCCGTGGTCGGCGAACTCCACCCCCATCTGCTCCAGCTTGTAGCGGACCACGCCGAGGTGGTCCAGATCGGCGCCGACCAGGTTGACCTCGCCGCCGGTGACGGCCGCCGCCATGGCGAACACGCCCGCGTCGAGGCGGTCGGGCATCACGGTGTGCTCGACGGCCTGGAGCTCCTCCACGCCCTCCACGGTGATGAACCCGGTGCCACCGCCGGTGATCTTCGCGCCCATGCGGGTCAGCATCTCGATCACGTCGAGGACCTCGGGCTCCAGCGCCGCGTTCTCGATGACGGTGGTGCCGCGGCCCAGGGCGGCCGCCATGATCAGGTTCTCGGTGCCGGTGTGCGAGGGGGTGTCCAGGTACAGGGTGGCCCCGGTGAAACCGGACGTCTTGACGTGGATGACGGAATCGCCCTCGTCCACCACCGCGCCCAGGCGCTTGTAGCCCAGGTAGTGGAAGTCGAGGTTGCGACTGCCCAGGTTGCAGCCGCCCACGCCCTCGATGACCGCCTCGCCGAGGCGGTGCAGCAGCGCCGGGACGAACAGCACGGAGCCGCGGAAACGGCGGGCGATCTGGGCGGGCAGCACCGGGCTCGTCAACGTGGAGGCGTCGATCACCAGCGTGCGCTCCGCCTCGTGGAGCTCGACCTTGGCGCCGATGGCCTCGGCCAGCTCGACCGCGCGGCGCACGTCCTCGATGATCGGGACGTTGCGCAGCACGGTGCGGCCCTTGGCCGCGAGGAGGGCCGCGCCGACCATGGGCAGCACGGCGTTCTTTGCGCCCTGGATGAAGGCGGTTCCACGAAGTGGGTTGCCACCGCGCACGCGGTAACGGACCATGCGTAAAGCTCCTTGGAATGGGGGTGGGTGTGATTCCTGCGACAAGGCGCGGCAGCCGGGGTTACCGGCCAACAGTAGCCGCTGGATGCACCTGAACCGGCCACTTCGTGCGGTAACTGCCCCTTGGGTGACCGACAAGTCCGTCATTTCGTGGACTTCGGGTAGTTAGTGCTCTCTCCTGGTGATGTCGGCCGCGTTCAGCCGGCCCGGTTTCCCCTGCCCGCCGGGGTGAGCGGGGAGGCCGCCGACAGGAGATTGTCGGCCCGTTGGTCGACGAAGCGGGTGACGATTTGCTGGCCGTACCCGAAGGCCATGGCCCAGACCAGAATCGCGGGCTGCGAGCCGAGCCCGGCGAAGCCGGGGACGAAACCCGAGTTCAGGATCAGCAGCCCGAGCACGGAGGTGGCCACCCCCGCCGGCGCCTTGAGCAGGTTCTGGACCACCGCCAGCGAGTAGCGCGTGGACAGCTCCGACCGGGTGGAGAGCGAGGCGGCCGTGGCGAGCGCCGCGCCCAGCATCCCGATGAGGGCGACGAGGGGGACGTCTCCGTGGCTGGGCCGCAGGCCGCCCGTCGGACAGATCTGCGCGGGCATCAGCCCCTGGGCCTGGATCACCGCCTGGTTGCCGCACATCGGGATGACGGTCGGCCAGATCGCGCCGATGGTCACCACGCCCAGCACGATCAGGGTCAGCATGAGCACCCCGCCGAGCAGCAGGTTGCGGAAGCTGCGGACCCGGCCGGTCTCCATCGCCTGCGCGGTGTAGGCGGCCCGCAGCACCGACTGCATCAGCGGTCTGTCGCCCTCGTGCAGGTCACCCGCGGCGAGCCGGGCCTGGAGGTGGACCAGCCGGGGATCGTCGGAGGGCAGGTAGGCCCGGCCGATCCCCACGACCTCCGGGCCCCGGCCGCACATCTCCGCCGTCGGCAGCACGCCGTACAGCATCACGGTGGCGCTGTTGACGTTCGACCAGGCGCCCTCGATGGCCTGGCCGGTCAGCCAGCGCCGCAGGCCGTGCCTGTCCCGCGCGTAGGACTCCGCGCGGGACAGATGCGTGCTGATGCCCTCGCTCACGGACGCCAGCAGGTCCGCCTCCCCGCGCACGGTCAGGGCGCGCTCGGCGTCGGCCCGGATCTCCTCGCTGCGCGTGGCCACATACACCCGCCAGGTCCCCGGCCACCGCAGCACGCCGGTGTCGCCGATCCGTTCGGGACGTGCCGACTGGTCGAGCGACATCGTTCCTCCGTGGGACGCGCGTGGGACGCGGCGGGGACGGGCGGCAAGGACCTCTTCCGGCTTATCGCGCCGTGCCCATCAGTCGCTACGTCCCGCGGCGGGGGCGTGGGTCAGAGGCCGCGCTCCGCGATGTCCGTGCGGTGGTGTGAGCCGCGCATCCGGATGCGGCCGACCGCCTCGTAGGCGGCCGTGCGGGCCGCGGCCACATCCGGGCCGGTCCCCACCACGCTGAGCACTCGTCCGCCGCTGGAGACGATCTGGTCGCCGTCGAAGGCCGTTCCCGCGTGCAGCACGTAGGCGTCCCCGGTGACGTCGGAGAGCCCCTCGATGACGTCACCCTTGACCGGGTCGGCCGGATAGTTCTCCGCCGCGACCACCACGGTCACCGCGGCGCCGTCACGGTAGGACAGCGGCCCGAACCGGTCGAGCGTTCCGCCGGCGCAGGCGAGCAGCAGGCCCGCGAGCGGTGTCTCCAGCCGGTCCAGCACGACCTGGGTCTCCGGGTCGCCGAACCGCGCGTTGAACTCGATCACCTTCGGGCCCTCGGAGGTGAGGGCCAGCCCCACGAAGAGCACCCCGGTGTACGGCGTGCCGCGCCTGGCCAGCTCGGTCACGGTCGGGATGACGGTCTCGGCCATCACCCGGCCGGCGAGGTCGCCGGGAGCCCACGGCAGCGGCGTGTAGGCGCCCATGCCGCCGGTGTTGGGGCCCTTGTCCCCGTCGTAGGCGCGCTTGTGGTCCTGGGCGGGCTGGAGCGGCACGGCGGTGGATCCGTCGCAGAGCGCGAACAGCGACACCTCCGGGCCGTCGAGGAACTCCTCGATGACGACCCTTCCGCACGCGGCCGCGTGGCCGAGCGCCTCGTCCCGGTCGTCGGTGACCACCACGCCCTTGCCGGCCGCCAGCCCGTCGTCCTTGACCACGTACGGCGCGCCGAACTCATCCAGCGCCGCGGCGGCCTCCTCGGGCGTGACGCACGTGCGGGACCGTGCCGTGGGCACGCCCGCCGCGAGCATGACATCCTTGGCGAACGCCTTGGAGCCCTCGATCCGGGCGGCCTCCCGGGACGGCCCGAAACACGCGATGCCCGCCTGCCTGACCGCGTCGGCGACCCCGGCGACCAGCGGTGCCTCGGGGCCGATCACGACCAAGTCGGCTCCCAGCTCCCCGGCCAGCCGGGTGACCGCCGCGGGGTCGGTGGGGGCCACCGGATGCAGGGTCGCGACCTGTGCGATGCCCGCGTTTCCGGGAGCACAGTGGACCTCGGTGACCTGGGGGTCTGCCGCCAGCGACCGGCACAGGGCATGTTCACGCCCGCCGGACCCAATCACAAGAACGCGCACGTGCGAGAGCCTATCGGCCTCGGACCCGATGTTCGTCCACAGGCTGTGGACAAAGGGGTCGTCCGCACGGCTCGCGCCGCCGTGAGGGGCCGTCCACGGCGGCACGCGGCTCGTGCCGCCGTGGCGAACACGGCCGTAAATCATGTGTGAATTTCGTCAGGTTATGGATGATCGTTTGCTGGAACCGGGAGTAGGCTTGGGGAGCCTGCCCGTATCTGTGCTAAGTTTGGGCGGCTTTGCCTGTCTATGGCTGATTGGAGGTGGTTGGGGATGTCCTCTGGTGATCCCAGCAGTACGTGCTCGCGCACGCTTTCCGTGCGCACTCTCGACCACTTCGGATCAGTGCCCGACTGGTTCCGCGCGCATTCCTGCTCGAGTTGAGGTGACATCGCGTCGCGCGTGGACCGTGCCCGGTCGGGCGGGAAAGGCTTGCCATGCGCTCCTCGCTTCTTTTTCCTCGTATCCGGCACGTACGCGTCGTCCGTGCCCCGCACGTCCCCGCCGCCCCGGCCCGTGAGCGGGTGAACGGAGTGTGCGTCCCGCCGAGTGACTCGCTCGTCGAATACGCCGCCTACATCGACGGCAAGAAGATCGACGCCCTGGGCATCCCCGACGCCCTGGAGATCGTCCGCGAGCACAACGCGGCCCAGGAGAAGGGCAACGCCTTCGTCTGGGTGGGCCTGCACGAACCCGACGCCCCCGAGGTCGAGTGGCTGGCGGAGGTCTTCGCCCTGCACCCGCTCGCCGTCGAAGACGCCGTCAAGGCCCACCAGCGCCCCAAGGTCGAGCGCTACGGCGACTCCCTGTTCGTTGTTCTGAAGACCGTCGCCTACCTCGACCACGACGAGCTGACCGCCACCAGCGAGATCATCGGCACCGGCGAGATCATGGTGTTCGTCGGCCCCGACTTCGTGGTGACCGTACGGCACGGCGAGCACTGCCCGCTGTCGGAGGTGCGCACGCGGCTGGAGGACAAGCCCAAGCTCCTCAACCGCGGCCCGACCGGTGTGCTGCACGCGATCGCCGACCACGTCGTGGACAAGTACCTCAACGTGGCCGACCAGATGCAGGCCGAGCTGGAAGACGTCGAGGCCATGGTCTTCGCCGAGGTCAGCGCCCGTGACATCGGCCGGATCTACAACCTCAAGCGCGAGATGATCGAGATGAAGCGCTCGGTCACCCCGCTCCAGTCGCCCCTGTCGACGCTGGCCCAGCGCCGGATGATCCCCTCGGAGATGCGCGAATACTTCCGGGACGTCGTCGACCACCTGGCCCGGGTCTGCGAGCAGGTCGAGTCTTCCAACGAGCTCTGCAACTCCGTCCTGCAGGCGGCGCTGGCCCGCTCCAACGCGCTCGCCAACGAGGACATGCGGAAGATCTCCGCGTGGGTCGCCATCATGGCCGTTCCGACGATGATCGCGGGCATCTACGGCATGAACTTCACGCACATGCCCGAGATCGACTTCGTTTTCGGCTATCCCCTGGTGATCGGCGTGATGGTGATCGCCTGTTCCTTCCTCTACCGGGGCTTCCGCCGCAACGGCTGGATGTGACCCGATGACCCCTACGCGCTGACCGGGCGCATGGGGGTGATCGGCGCGGGAACGGGCATGCCCCGGTCGGCCCACAGGGCGCGCATCCGGTCGGGATAGTCGGTGACGATCCCGGCCACCCCGAGGTCGAGCAGTTCGGCGGCCCGGCCGGGCTCGTTGACGGTCCACGGGACCAGCGGCAGCTCGGCCTTCTCAGCCTGGCGCGCCAGCTCCTGGTCCACCAGCACGTGCTCGGGAGACAGCGTGGTGCCCCCGGCCGCCACCGCGGCGGCCGGAAGGTCGCCGCCGAAGTCCTCAAGCCGGAGGCCGTTGAGCCAGGCGCTGTCCACGGTGGCGCGCTCGATCAGGGCGTATCGCCGGGTCGCGGGCACCAGGGAGCGGGCGATCTCAAGGATCCGCCAGTCGAAGCTGAGGATCGCCGCCCCGTCGAGCCGGCCGTGCCGGTCGAGCTCGGCGATCACCATCTCGGTGAACTCGCGGGGAGAGGAGCTGATCTCCGGTCTCGTCGGATCGGACTTCAGCTCCACATGCATCCGGACGCCATCTGCGTTGTAGGCGTCCACCAGACCCAGCACGGCTCCGAGCGTCGGCATCCGGGTGTCCGGCACCGGCACCTGCGTGTGGATGAAACGGTCGGTGGGGTGAAGCGGCAGCCGTACCCCGCAGTCGAGGGTGCGCAGTTGCGCGAGCGTCAGCTCGCGGACGGGTCTGCCCACGTAGGGGTAGAGCGGGTCGTCCCGGAAGGCGGGCCGGCGGTCGGCGCTGGTCACCGCCGACACGGTGAGGTCGTGGGTGAGCACCAGCCGCCGGTCGGCCGTCAGCGCGACATCGAACTCCAGCGCGTCGACGCCCAGCTCCAGGGCGTAGGCGAGGCCGGGCAGGGTGTTCTCCGGACGGAGCCCGCGGGCTCCCCTGTGACCGTGAATCTCGACATGCACACAAGGGACCCTACCGACCTCGCGGGCCGATCTCCCAGGTAAGGCTCGCGCCTGGCGGCCGCCAGGCGCGAGCCTTACCGTAACTAGATCATCGGGTGGATCTGGAGCGTCTCGGTGCGGCCAGGGCCGACGCCGATGGCGGAGATCCGGGCGCCGCTCATCTCCTCCAGGGCCTTGACGTAGGCCTGGGCGTTGGCGGGCAGGTCCTCGAAGGACTTGGCGCCGGAGATGTCTTCCTTCCAGCCGGGGAACTCCTCGTACACCGGCTTGGCGTGGTGGAAGTCGGTCTGGGTCATCGGGATGTCGTCGTAGCGGACGCCGTCGACCTCGTAGGCGACGCAGACCGGGATCTTCTCCAGGCCGGACAGCACGTCCAGCTTGGTGAGGAAGAAGTCGGTGACGCCGTTGATCCGGCTGGCGTAGCGGGCGATCACCGCGTCGAACCAGCCGCAGCGGCGGTTGCGGCCGGTGGTCACGCCGTACTCGCCGCCGGTGGTGCGCAGCCAGTCGCCCATCTCGTCGTCGAGCTCGGTCGGGAACGGCCCGGAGCCGACGCGGGTGGTGTAGGCCTTGAGGATGCCGATCACGCGGGTGAGCCGGGTCGGCGGGATGCCGGAGCCGGCGCAGGCGCCGCCGCTCGTCGGGGAGGAGGAGGTGACGAACGGGTAGGTGCCGTGGTCGAGGTCGAGCAGGTTGCCCTGGCCGCCCTCCAGCAGCACGACCTTGCCCTCGTCCAAGGCCTTGTTGAGGACCAGCGAGGTGTCGGCGATGTGCGGCTTGAGGCGCTCGGCGTAACCGAGGTATTCCTCCAGGACCTTGCCCGGGTCGATCGCCCGGCGGTTGTAGATCTTGGTGAGGATCTGGTTCTTCTCGTTCAGGGCGGCTTCGATCTTCTTCTGCAGGATGCCCGGGTCGAGCAGGTCCTGGACCCGCACGCCCATCCGGTAGACCTTGTCGCCGTAGGCGGGACCGATGCCCCGGCCGGTGGTGCCGATCCTGGCCTTGCCGAGGTAGCGCTCGGTGACCTTGTCGATGGCCTTGTGGTGGGGCATGATCAGGTGCGCGTTGGCGGAGATCAGCAGCCGCTCGGAGGAGACCCCGCGGGCCTGCAGCCCGTCGATCTCGCTCAGCAGCACGCCCGGATCGATGACGACGCCGTTGCCGATCACCGGTACGACGTTCGGGGAGAGCACTCCTGTGGGCAGAAGGTGGAGCGCGTACTTCTGGTCGCCGATGACGACCGTGTGTCCCGCGTTGTTTCCACCTTGGTATCTGACGACGTAATCAACCTGATCGCCGAGTAGGTCGGTCGCCTTACCCTTGCCCTCATCGCCCCACTGGGCACCAACGAGAACGACAGCCGGCATCGTTAACTCCCACCACAAAAACGAAAACCCCTGACGCAATCGCGACAGGGGCTCTTGCGTGGTGAGAATACCCGAACGAGTCGGGATATGGGGATCTCCCAGTTTCCGGAGGGAGATCCCGGGTTCAGCTACCGGTCAGTTCCGCGGCGGCCTCGACGCTGGAGTCCTTCAGGAACTGGAAGCAGCGCTCGGCCTCGTCCTTCTCCCCGATGGCCTGGGCCGCGCGGCCGAGCGCGTGCAGGCAGCGCAGGAAGCCGCGGTTGGGCTCGTGATCCCAGGGAATCGGGCCGTGACCCTTCCAGCCCGCGCGGCGCAGCTGGTCCAGGCCGCGGTGGTAGCCCGTGCGGGCGAACGCGTACGACGTCACGGCGTGTCCGGCCGCGAAATACTCGTCCGCCAGCGCGGCCCAGGCAGCCGGATAGGAGGGGAAACGCGCGGCGACGTCGGATGCCTGGGCGCCGGATTCCAGCGCCTCTCGGGCCTCGGGCAGGTCCGGAAGCCGGGTGGGCGGTGGGCCGGCGAGAAGGTTCTCGTGCGATTCCGTCATGTCGTGAGAGTACTTGTTGCCTCTCTCCAGCAGGAGAGCCACATCCCCATCATGTCCAGTGCGGGGACTGTCAGGTTCACCCGGCAGGAGAATCGCTTCCTTCGCCGCGCCGAGGGAGTCGGAAGGCCGCTCCTCAGGGGTTGTTCGTCAGCGAGCGGAGGAGCCACGGCGGCAGTCCTGCCGGAACGTTTTGCCGGGCCATCGGCCCCGGAGAGCAGTCGTCCGGGAGCCGATGGCCCAGATGACCCGAATGCCGGGAAGAGGCGCCCTAGGAGAGCTTGGTGCCGGCCGACTTCAGGTTCTGGCAGGCCTCGACCACGCGGGCGGCCATGGAGGTCTCGGCGGCCTTGCCGTACGAGCGCGGGTCGTAGGCCTTCTTGTCGCCCACGTGGCCGTCCACCTTGAGCACGCCGTCGTAGTTCCTGAACATGTGATCGGCGATCGGGCGGGTGAAGGCGTACTGCGTGTCGGTGTCGATGTTCATCTTGACCACGCCGTAGGAGATCGCCTCGTGGATCTCCTCCAGCAGCGAGCCGGAGCCGCCGTGGAAGACCAGGTCGAAGGGCTTCTCCTTGCCGTATTTGGCGCTCACGGCCTCCTGGATGTCCTTCAGCACGCTCGGGCGGAGCTTGACGTGCCCCGGCTTGTAGACGCCGTGCACGTTGCCGAAGGTCGCGGCGAGCAGGTAGCGGCCCCGCTCTCCGAGGCCCAGGGCGTCGGCGGTGGCCAGGGCGTCCTCGACGGTCGTGTAGAGCTTCTCGTTCATCTCTCCGACGACGCCGTCCTCCTCGCCGCCGACGACGCCGATCTCCGCCTCAAGGATGATCTTCGCGCGGGCGCACTTCTCCAGGAGCTCCTGGGCGATTTCGAGGTTCTCCTCCAGCGGTACGGCGGAGCCGTCCCACATGTGCGACTGGAACAGCGGGTCCTGGCCCCGCGACACCCGCTCAAGAGAGATGTCGAGCAACGGCCGGACGAACTTGTCCAGTTTGTCCTTGGGGCAGTGGTCGGTGTGCAGTGCGATGTTCACGGGGTATTTCTCCGCGACGACCCGGGCGTACTCCGCGAACGCACTGGCGCCGGTCACCATGTCCTTGACGGTGGTGCCGGACAGGAACTCGGCCCCGCCGGTCGACACCTGGACTATGCCGTCGCTTTCCGCCTCGGCGAAGCCTCGCAGAGCGGCGTTGAGGGTCTGGGAGGAGGTTACGTTGATCGCCGGGTAGGCGAACTCGCTCGCCTTGGCCCGGTCGAGCATCTCGGCGTAGACCTCTGGGGTCGCGATGGGCATCGGTGTCATCTCCTCGAGACGGCTGTGAGCGGCTGGCGCGGGCCTTTGAAGTCGTAGCCCGTTGGCCAGTATTCCGGGTTCCTTCCCAGCTCGACAGTTTCACCACCACTTCAGCCGTGGGATCTGCGACCGTTCTGCCTGTGGGATCTCCATCCGGGGCCCCGGCGCCGGTAGGCTTCACAGCGATGGACCTTCTGCACAATATCCTCGACCCCAAGTGGTGGCTCGGCCTGCTCGGGCCGTTCGCCACTGTCGGCGTCCTCGGGATCATCTTCGCCGAGACCGGGCTGCTGCTCGGTTTCTTCCTGCCCGGTGACTCGCTGCTCGTCGCGGCGGGCGTCTTCAGCACCGCCGAGGCAGCCGCCGCGATCCCCGGGCTCGCCCCCCTGTCGTTCCCGCTGCTGCTGGTCCTGGCCCCGGTCTGCGCGATCATCGGTGCCCAGCTGGGCCATCACCTCGGCGCCAGATACGGCCGCCGGATGTTCGACAGGCCCGACTCCAAGCTCTTCAAGCAGGAATACGTCGAGAAGGCCGAGTACTACTTCGAGAAGTTCGGTCCGTCCAGGGCCGTGGTGCTCGCCCGGTTCATCCCCATCGTGCGCACGTTCCTCAACCCGGTCGCGGGCATGCTCGGCATGGACCGCAAGCGGTTCTTCCTGTGGAACTGCGTCGGCGGCATCATCTGGACCGACGGCCTGCTGATCTTCGGCCGCCTGGTCGGCCAGGCGGTGCCCAACATCGACAAATACATCCTGCCGGGCGCCCTGGTGATCATCCTGCTCTCGATCATCCCGATCGTCCGAGAGGTCATGAAAAACCGCAAGAACGGCGGTCCCGGCGTCCCCGAACCGCAGGGCAAGCACCACCGTCCCACGTCCGCCGCGCCCTCAAGAGGCGATCTCCAGCGGTAGCGGATCAGGGAGGTCGGTCGTGAGACTCCCTCACCAACCGCTACCCTCCACTGTGTGGGACGCCACAGGTCCGATCCGATGGGTATCGCCCGCCTCGTGCTCGCAGGGGTGGCGGTGCTGGCGCTGCTCGCCCTGATCGTGATCGGCGTCCTGTCACTGGTCGGCGCGCTCGGCTCGGGCACGCAGTCGGCTCCGTCGCCCACGCCCTCCGTCGGCACCTCCTCCAGCGCCCCCCTCGAACAGGTCCCCACGGTTCGCATCCAGTGCCTGCAGGAGCACTGCCCCACGGTCTTCCTCAAAGTCACCGGGGGTGACGTGCTGCTCAACCGGGAGATGGCCATGGACGAGCAGGTCCAGTCGTTCGATCCCAAGGTCGATGTGGTGCTGGCCGACTCCGCCGCCGTCCGGGTCGAGGTCAACGGCACCGTCCGCCCCCCGGGCAAGCCCGGGGAACGTCAGGAGTTCACCGCCTCCCGCGAGTGACGCCCGTCCGGGCGCTCACTCCAGGTCGAGGTCCTTGAGGTTGTAGGCGGTCAGGTACGGCAGGCCGGCCTCGGCGATCGCGGAGGCGGCACCCCTGTCCACGACGGTGGCCACGGCCACGACCTCGGCGCCCGCCTCGCGCAGCGCCTCCACGGCGGTCAGCGGGGATCCGCCGGTGGTGGAGGTGTCCTCCACCGCGAGCACCCGCCGCCCCGCCACGTCCGGTCCTTCGATCCTGCGCTGCATCCCGTGCGTCTTCTGCGCCTTGCGGACCACGAACGCGTCGAGCGTCCGGCCCCGCGCCGCCGCGGCGTGCAGCATGGCGGTCGCCACCGGATCGGCGCCCAGGGTCAGCCCGCCGACCGCGTCGTAGTCGAGATCCTCGGTGAGATCCAGCATGACCCGGCCCACCAGCGGCGCCGCCTGCCCGTCGAGGGTCACCCGGCGCATGTCGATGTAGAAATCCGCCTCCATGCCGGAGGACAGCACGACCTTGCCGTGCACGACGCCCTTGCTCTTGATCTCGGCCAGCAGGTTCTCGCGATCGCTCATGGCAACAAGACTAGGGCGGTTCCGGGAGCGGCCGGTCAGAGGTCCCGCGACGCGGCCCGCCGGAGGTAAAGGCGCCGTTCCGGTTTAGTCATGAGGTGAAGTGCGGAATTATCCGGCAGGCAACCCCGGGTAATCGCGAGGTCACAATGAGTGCGAAAACATCTCAAGGCGACGCGGAATTACTGGCCGAGTCCCGGCGTGGCAACGCGGCGGCCTACGGCGAACTGTACGAACGGCACGCGCCGGCGGCCCGGCTCCTCGCCCTCCGCCTCGTCCGTAGCCCGGCCGAGGCGGAGGAGGTCGTGGGGGAGACGTTCACGAAGATCCTCGGCCTGATCAGACGAGGCGGCGGCCCGCAGGAATCCTTCCGGCCCTACCTGCTCACCGCGCTCCGCCGTACGGTCCATGACCGATCCCGCGGGGAAGGTCCCCGTGCGGTCGCCGGGGAGATCGGGCCGCCCGGCCAGGGGGTGCCCTTCGTGGACCCGGCGCTGAGCGGCCTGGAACGCTCGCCGGTGGCCAGGGCCTTCCTGTCACTGCCGGAGCGGTGGCAGCTCGTCCTGTGGCACACGGGGGTCGAGCAGGCCAGGGCCGCCGAGGTCGCCCCCCTGCTGGGCCTGACGGTCAACGGCGTGGCCGCGCTGGCCCACATGGCCAGGGAGGGGCTGCGCCAGGCCTGCCTGCGGGCGCACCTGGCCGAGGTCCCCCGGCAGGAGTGCCGTCCGGTGCTGGCCAAGATGGGTGCCTACATGCGGCGTGGCCTGGCCAGGCAGGACAGCTGGGTCCTGGACGAGCACATGGACGGCTGCGCCGACTGCCACACCGTGTTCATGGAACTGGCCGACGTCAACCAGGGCCTGCGCGTCAGTGTCGGCCCGCTCATCGCCGGCCCGGCGCTCACCGGCTACCTCGCGGCGCTGAACAGGGCCGACCCCAAGGTCGCGAGCGGGTTCTCCGACGAGAGGCCCGGCCGGTGGCAGCGGGCGTCCAGACCGAGGCGGCAGGCCGTCGCGGCCGGTGCCGCGACGGCCGCGGTGGTGCTGGCGGCGGGGCTCGTGCTGGTGTCGGCCGAGGGTCCGCTGATCCCGCCCAGCGAGTCGGCGGGGCTGGGGCCGAAGCCGGTCGCCGTGGCGCCCGCGCCCCAGCCGCAGGACCCGCCGTCCTCTCCGGGGGAGGCGAGGGCGTCCGACGGGCTCGGGGCCGCCGCGCCGGGCGGATCCGGGTCCGCCGTGCCGGGTGTGCCCGGGGCCGCCGCGTCGCCCGTCGACCGGACGACGGATCTCCCGCCCGCGGCGCGCCTGGTCGCGAGGATCGACGCGCTCGGCGCGCTGGTCCGTTCCAGGGCGGGCATGGTGGCGGTCCGGCTGCGCAACATCGGTGACGGGGAGAGCGAGGAGCTCGTCGCCGATGTCGGGCTGCCGGACGGGGTGACGCTGCCGGCGGCGGTCCGCAGGGGCCGGGCGGTCGCCCTGGTCAAGCCGGTCGGCACGGTCGACGGCTGGGCCTGCCGGGCCGCGGCCGCGGGCGCGCGGTGCACCCGGAGCCCGCTGGAGGGGGGCCGGGCCACGGCGATCTTCCTCCGGGTCATGGTCTCCGCGACGGCGGCCGAGGGCTCGGCGCTCTCGCTTCGGGTCACCGGAGCGGGGGAGCGGATCACGGCCGGGTCGAGGACCGGCGTGCGCGCCGCCGGGGCTCCCGCCCGATTCGCCACCGACGGCAGGGTGGTCACCACGGCGATCGGGAACACCTTGCTGAACTGCGAATCCGCCGCCTCCGCAGGTGCGGCCGCCCGGTTCCGCGACGGCGACCGCCGCGACAACGACCTGTGGACGATGGCTCCCTTCGACCAGGACCGGGACCCGTCGACGACGAGTTCGAGCGCGGCCCGCCTGGCCCTGCCCAAGGGGAGCCGGGTGGTCTGGGCCGGGCTCTACTGGTCGGCGAGCGCGCCCGCCGACGGATGGATCAAGTTCAAGGCGCCGGGGGACGAGAGATACACGCGGGTGAGAGCCACGCAGGTGGCCGAGAGGGAACTGCCCGTCGGCCCGGGATATCAGGCGTTCGCCGACGTGACGCGGCTGATGCGCGATCTCCGCGGAACCTACTGGGCGGCGGACGCCTCGCTCCAGCCCGGCGTCGCGCGGCACGCCGGATGGAGCCTGGTGGTCATCGCGGCCGACCCGCGCCAGCCGTACAGCCACGCCGTCGTCGTCGACACCGCCACCGTGGTTGATCGGAACCACAGGTCGTTGCGGATGCCCCTCGACGGGCTGACGTCCGCCGCCATGCCCGCGCGGGTGGACCTGGTGGCCTGGGAGGGGGACGCCGGGGTGAAGGGAGACGAGGTACGGCTGGGCGGGCGCCTGCTGCGGCCGGACGGCGGGGACCGGGACCCCGGCAACCCGTTCGACGGGTCTGCCACGGGAGCAAAAGACGTGGACGTGACCTTCGGTACGGACGTGGACAGTTTTCAGGTCGTTCTCGGCCAGGATCCGGTGCTCAAGGTGAGCACGCGCTGGGACGTTCTCCTCGTCGGGGCGGCGGTGGTGAGGGTTCCGGTCCGTTCGTGACGCCGGATTCGCCGGGCGGGAATTCTGGAAGGCCCGGACGGGCGGGGAAACGCAAAGGGCACGGTCAGAAGGCATGACTTGGCCATGACTTCAATGGGACAGGCCTGGCTTTATGAAGGGGACAAACTGGTACGGTCTGCGTGAACGCTCCGGCGTATGGTCAGGCGCAGGTCGAATCGTCGGGATTCACCCTCGGACGATCAGCTGCTTGACTACCCTGAGGGAGGGCCGCCGGTCTGGTCTCTCAGGAGAGTTTCAGGCTTGTCTGAGCCGACAGGCCGGGCCACGTAGGAAGGGCGGTGTCGCGTGGATCGCTGCGCGCTGTTCGTGGACGCTGGCTACCTGCTGGCTGACGGCGCGATGGCCGTGCATGGGACCCGCCATCGCGAAGCGGTCTCCTGGGACTACCCGGGACTGTTCACGTTGCTCGGCAACCTGTCCAAGGAACGCACCGGGCTGCCGTTGCTGCGGTGCTACTGGTACGAGGCGACCGTCGAAGGCCGCCGCACCCCCGAGCACGACGCGCTGGCCGACATCCCCGGCCTCAAGCTCCGGCTGTCGCGCATCCGTCCCGGCCGCCGCGAGGGCGTCGACGCCCAGGTCCACCGCGACCTGATGACGCTCGCCCGCAACAACGCCGTCTGCGACGCGGTCGTGGTCAGCGGTGACGAGGATCTGGCGCAGGTGGTCTGTGATGCCCAGGACCTCGGCATCCGCGTCACCGTCGTGCACATCGCCGCCGACGGCAGCTGGGCGGTGTCCCGCTCGCTCCGCCAGGAGTGCGACGACCTGATCGAGATCGGCGGCAGCCACCTGCGGTCGTACGTCAGCCTGGTCAGCGGCGCGGGGGAGTCGCCCGCCCTGAGCAACGGCCACCAGCCGGTCGGCAACGGCCAGACCACCGTCGCTCTCAGCAACGGCTCCCCGCCCACCGGCCCCATCCCCCTCGTCCAGGCTCCCCGCGCGACCCCTTCGGCTTCCACCTCCCAGCCCACGCTGCCGTCCTATCCCGGCTACACCCAGGAGCCCCCGGCGGCCCCGGCCTCTCCGCAACCGCCGGCGACTCCGGCTCCGCCGCCGGCCGTCCCCGGCAGTCCGACCGGCCCGCTGCCGGCCGCTTCGCCGTACGCGTCGGGCAACACCGGCGTGCCCGGCTACCAGTCACCGCTCGGCGCCTACACCGGCCCCCAGGCGGCCCCGGTGCCCATCCAGAACACGGCCGCCAGCGGCACGACCACCCTCTCCGACGCCGTCAAGGCCGCCCACAAGGAAGGCCACGACTTCGGCGAGTCCGTCGCCAAGGACGCCCCGGCCCTGTGGCTGGAGGCCGTGCTCGCCCGCAAGCCCCGCATGCCCTCCGATCTGGAGGCCCGCCTCCTCCAGGGCTCCTCTCTCCCGATCGACTTCCTGCTGCACGACGAGGTCCGTCACGCCCTCCGCCGGGGCTTCTGGGACGCCCTGGAGCGCGCCCGCCGCTAGGTGTCGTCCAACCCGGTCGCCCCGGCCCGCACCGGGCCGGGGCCGGTCGCTCACAGGTTCGTCTGGGCCCAGGGGATCGACTTGAACCAGATCTTCGGGATCCAGCTCGGCAGATTGGCGTTGACGGCCACCGAGGTGATCACCCGGTTCTTCGAGGGACCCGGCTTGGGCAACGCGGCGCCGTACGCGCTGAGCACCCGGTACGTGTGGTCCATGCAGTTGTTGGTGAACAGCGTGTATCCGAGCTTCATGGTGGCCTGCGCGGCTTCGCGCGCCGCCCCCGCGTCCCACGAGGAGACCTTGCCGCACTTGTAGGTGGTGTAGGCGTTGGTCGAGTGACCGCCCGAGCGGAACTCGCGCAGCATGTCGTCACGCGTCCCCGAGCCGCTCCAGGCCCCGTTGTCCGCTCCCGCCTTGATGGCGAACTTGGCCGTGGGGTTCTCGGTCGACCCGTAGACGTAGACGCCGTCGCCCGCCCTGTAGCCCCAGCCCACATGGCCGAGGGAGAGCTTTCCGCCGGGCAGGTCGACCGAGGCGCCCTTCGGGGCCAGGAAGACACACGCCTCCCCGGCGGTCCCTTTCCTGCCGGGCTCGTCCGCACCGGTGTCCGGCGGCTGGGTACGGCCGGGTTCCTCGGGTCGTTTGCGGCCTTGGTCGCATTCGGGGACCTGGTCGGTGATGTCGCCGCCGGTGTCGAGCCATACGTCGGGGATGTAGCCGGTGCGGCCGTCGATGTGGGTGTAGTTCCAGTAGGGGTTGGTGCCGCCCCAGCCGGAGATGTTCTGGCTGCCGCGGACGTAGCAGCTGACGGTGCCCTGGTGTCCGGTGGGGATGCGGGTGGGGACGGGTGAGTCGGTGCGGGGTTCGGCTCGCAGGCCCACGTCCGGTACGGCCCGCACGACGCCGGTCACGCTGTCGGCGCTCGCGCTCGACTGACCGGCGAGCGCGGCTGCCAACGGGAGCAGCGCGACGACGAGGACGGCTCGCTTCCAGAACATGATCTTCTCCTAGGACTTCCACGGCAGGGAACCGAACCAGCGGACCGGTGCCCACGCGGGCACCTCGTCCGAGATCGGCCTGCGGTCGGAGGGGGTGATGGGGGCGGGCACGGCCGCGCCGTAGGCGTCGAGGATGCGGTAGGCGTGATCCATGGAGTTGTTGGTGCGCACGTCGTAGCCGGCGTGCCGGACCTTCTCGATGGTGCCGAGCACGGCGCGGGCGTCGCGCCCTTCGGCGGAGGTGCACTTGAAGCGGGGCCCGGTGTTCCACGCGCGATTGAAGTCGTCGATCATCTCGCGCCAGCTTCCCGACCGCATCCACAGCCCGCTGCTCTCGGTGGCGCCGTAGTAGAACCGTCCGTTGCCCGGATCCTTGAAGCCCCAGCCGACCCTGCCGAGTCTCATCCGGCCGGCGGCCACCGGCTCTCCCTGCGGATTGAGGAGCACACAGGCCTGGCCGGGTTCCTCGGGTCGTTTGCGGCCTTGGTCGCATTCGGGGACCTGGTCGGTGATGTCGCCGCCGGTGTCGAGCCATACGTCGGGGATGTAGCCGGTGCGGCCGTCGATGTGGGTGTAGTTCCAGTAGGGGTTGGTGCCGCCCCAGCCGGAGATGTTCTGGCTGCCGCGGACGTAGCAGCTGACGGTGCCCTGGTGTCCGGTGGGGATGCGGGTGGGGACGGGTGAGTCGGCGCGGGGTTCGGCTCGCAGGCCCACGTCCGGTACGGCCCGCACGACGCCGGTCACGCTGTCGGCGCTCGCGCTCGACTGACCGGCGAAGACCGTGGCCGTGGGGAGCAGGGTGAGCACGATGGCCGTTCGCTTCCAGAACATCGTCTCTCCTGGGGAAAGGGGGTGATCGGTACAGATCTTTTATGGCATCTGCCTACGTCGGGCTGACAGTCGTGAAATCCGGGGACAAAGGGGGGACACGCTTCCTTGATCACGGCAGAATGTGTGTCAGTGATCGTTTGCTCGAGGGGCCGAAACGTGATCAAGCTCGCGGTGGTGGACGACCATCCCTTCATGCGGGAGGGCATCGTCAGGTTCTTCGAGCAGTCCACCGAGGTGACCGTCGTCGCCGGCGCGCCCACCGCCGAAGGTCTGCCGGATGAGCTGGACGTGCTCCTGCTCGACCTCTATCTGGAGAACGGCAGGCCGTCGATCCCGCAGATCCAGCAGTGGTCGGCCACGGTCAGGGTGCTGGTCATGTCGGTCTCGGGCGAGCAGGCCGACGTGGTGGCCGCGATCCAGGCGGGCGCCTCCGGCTACCTCACCAAGAGCTCCGAGCCCGCCGAGTTTCACGCCGCCGTGGTCTCGGTGGCCGCGGGCGGGTTCGTGCTCGGCAGCGGCCTGGCCGGGATCCTGCACGGCCAGCTCGCCGCCCCCGCCTCGCCGCTGGCCGGCAGGCCCGAGCTGTCTCCGCGTGAGAAGGAGGTGCTGGCGCACCTGGCCAAGGGGCGCACCAGGCGGCAGACCGCCACCAGGATGGGCGTGGCGGAGTCGACGGTGGACACGCTGGTCAAACGCATCAGGGTGAAGCTCGGCCTGGGCAACCTCGCCGATCTCGTGCGCGCCGCTCACGAGCTGGGCCTGCGCCCGCCGGAAGAGTGAGCGGCGGTGGGCGAGGCGGGCGGTGGGGCGGCGGCGGAGCGGTGGCTGCTGATGGCCTTCAGCGTGATCAGAGCCGCCGCGGCGGTGATGCTCACCATCATGGCGGCGAGCGGTGAGCGGCACTGGCTGATGGCGGTGGCGTTGGCCGAGAGCGCGGTGCTGGTGGCGTGGGCATGGCGGTCGGGCAGGGTGCCGCGGAGCCGGGTGGTGTTCGCCGACGGCGCCTTCCTCGGCGCGGTCATGCTGGCCGTGCTGGTGACGACGGCGCGAGACGGGGCGTGGGACAACTGGCCCTTCGACTACGGCGTCTCCTTCTCCCTCGGCCTCGGCCTGGCCGGCGGCAGGTGGCGGGTGTCGCTGCCCGCCCTCGCGCCGGTGCTGGCGGTGGTCGCCGCGGCCTCGCCCGTGACCGGGCATCCGATCGGGTTCGCCGCCTTCGACCTGGCCACGCTCACCGTCAACACGGCGGTGGGCACGCTCGTCGCGGGAGCCGTACGGCGCAGGGGAGCCGAGGCCGACGCCGCCAGAGAGGCGGCGGTGACCGCGGAGGCCGAGGCCGCGGTGGAGCGGGAGCGGGCGGCGCACGCGCGGGTCATCCACGACCAGGTCCTGCAGACCCTCGAACTGCTCAGCCAGGACGGCAGGGTCGCCGACGCGGACCTGCGCGGCAGCGTCCGCGCGGAGGCAGGGCGGCTGCGTGAGCTCATCGCCACCGGCCCGGCGAGGGCGGCGGAAGCGCGGCAGGGCGCAGGCGGGACGGCGGGCGTGTCCGGAACCGGGGTGGCGGGCGTTTCCGGGGCGGAGGGACTCCGGCGCGCGGTGGACCGGGCCCGCGGGCTCGGGGTCAACGTCGATCTCACCGTTGAGCCCACCGTGACCGGCGCGGGAGCCGAGAAGGCCGCCGCCGCGGTCGAGAGCTACCTGGCGGGTCTGGCCGGACGGCGCGGCAGGGTCGTGATCTACGCCGAGGAGGAGCCGGGCTGCCTGATCCTCACCATCACCCACCCCGGGCCGCCCGCCGCCGGGCCGTACCCCGAGGGCGCGGAGGTGCTTTTCACCGCGGGCGAGGGCACCGAGTTCGAGCTCAGGGTGGCCGTGCCATGAGCGCGCGCCTGGGCAGGCAGGGCACCGAGCATTCGCTGATGCTCGCCTTCGCCGCCCTCAGGGTGGGGTACGGCGTGCAGCTGCTGGTGACGTTCGCGGGGGGACGCTTCGAGTGGCTGGACCCGCTGCTCGGCGTCGCCGCGGTGGAAGCGGCCGTGCTGGTGGGCTGGACGATGCGCCACAGGGCGCTGCGTCCCGCGTGGGCATTCGTCGCCGACGCGCTCCTGGTCGCGGCCCTCGCCCTGGGAGCCGCGCACGGCGCGGGTCTCTCGTGGGCCTACCCCTATTCCTATGTGGTCGTCGTCGGCGCGGGGCTGGCGCTGCGGCCCGCCGCGTTGCTGTTCTCCTCGATCATCCCGCTGATCCTGGCCGTGGCCGTGACCACGCCCGTGCCCGGCGAGCGTCAGGTCATCATGGCCAGCCTGCCGCTCATGGCGGCCGTGTCCTGGTACGCGGCGCGGGCGCTCAGAGCCCAGGCCGACGCGGTCGACTCGGCCAGGCAGGCCGCCGTGCGCGCCGCCGCCGAACTGGCCCGCCAGGACGAGCGGGCCGCCCACGCCAGACTGCTCAGCGAGCGGGTGCTGCACCTGTTCGACCAACTCGGCGAGGAGCGGCGGGTGCCCGATGCGCGGCTGCGCGCCCACGTGGCCGAGCGGGCCGCCTGGCTACGTCGCTACCTGGAGGAGGGCGAGGGCCGCGACACGCTCGCCGAGGCCGTACGGCACGCCGAGTCGCTGGGCCTGGAGGTCGAGTCGCTCCTGCCGCCCGGCCTGCGTGTGCCCGCCGCGGTGGCGGGAGCCGTACGGGAGGCCCTGGTCAACGTGGCCAAGCACGCGGGAATCTCCCGTGCGCGGGTGACCGGGCTCGTCCAGGAGGGCCGTCTGGTGGTGCGGGTCAGCGACGAGGGGCGCGGTTTCTCGCCGGAGCGCGGCCACGGCTTCGGCCTCAGGGAGTCGGTCACCGGCAGGATCGAGGCCGCAGGCGGCACCGTCACCGTCACCTCCCACCCGGGACGCGGCACCTGTGTGGAGATCACGCTCGCGCTGTCCCCGGAATCGGGGACAGACGCCGTCCTCCCCGACCCTGCATGATCTCTGGTATGGCACCGGCGACGGGAGGTCTCATGAGCCGGAGGGAAGGGGTGCTGCGGAGAGTTCTGGAGCTCCAGGCCCTCGCGGAGCGCGAGTTCGACCGTGGTGACTGGAAGGCCGCCCTGGACGCCGGCACCGAGTCGATCGTGTTGTTGCGCGGGCTGACTCCACCCGAGAGCGGGACCTTGGCGGGCGCGCTCGACCTGGCGGCCCGCTGCCTGCTCGCTCTCGGCAGGGCGGGTGAGGCGCTGCCACTGGCCCGCGAGGCGGTCGGCCTGAGCGATCCCGCGGACGACGCGCGGCCGTCCCGCGCGCGGACGCTCGCCGCCTGCCGCCGCAGCCTTGACCGTGACGATGGCGTCGGCATCCAGCAGCCTTGACCGTGACGATGGCGTCGGCATCCAGCAGCCAAAGCACCGCTCAACGGCATAGGCCCGTCCCTGTCCGCCCACCCCGATGTGGATGGGCCGTCGGCGGCTTTCAGCCATGAATCTGCGACATTTGCCGCTTTTTATCTTGCAAGGGCAGAATGATAAAGAAGTCACATACTGTGGCTGGCGGTCCTCTTCTACACCGATGAGGTGATTGGTGAGCACAGTGCTCCGGGTCCTGCTGGCTGAGGACATGCACATGATCCGGGGCGCGCTGGTGTCACTCCTGGAGGATGAACCCGACATCACCGTGGTCGCCGAGGTCGCCACCGGTGACGCCGTCCTTCCGGCGGCGCTGGAGCACCGGCCCGACGTGGCGATCGTGGACTTCGACCTGCCGGAGCGGAACGGGCTGGAGGCGTCCGCCGAGCTCCACGAACATCTGCCCGAGTGCCGGACCCTGATCCTCACCGGAATCGGCCGTCCTGGCATCCTGCGGCGGGCGCTCGCCGCCCAGGTGGACGGGTTCATGCTCAAGGACGCGCCGCCGGACCGGCTGGCGGAGGCGGTACGGCGGGTCGCGGCCGGAGAGAGGGTCATCGACCCCAAGCTCGCCGCAGCCACCCTGAGCCTGCCGGAATGCCCCCTGACCATGCGGGAGGCGGATGTGCTGCGCCGGGTCGCCGAGGGGGACGAACCTGGGGAGATCGCGGCGAGGCTGCACCTGTCGACTGGAACGGTCCGCAATTACCTCACGTCCGTGGTGCTGAAACTGAACGCCCGCAACAAACTGGACGCGGTCCGGATCGCCCGCGAAGCCGACTGGATCTGACCCCTCGATGAGCTCCGTTCCAGGGCGCGCCAGGATACCGGCGACGCCTCGCACGGCGAACATCTTCGTGCTGGCCAACCTCGCGGTCCTGGAGATGCTCACCCTGGGCAACCTGATCGTCCCGCGCCCGCACGTGGACAAGTGGGCGGCGCCGTACCTGCTGTGGGTGGCGGCGATGTGCGCCGGACCGGTCGTGCAGGTGTTCGTCTCGCTGCCGCGCCTGGCATGGATACGGGAGCGGTACGGCAGGCGGCTCTTCCTGCTGGACCTGCTGATCGCCTACGCCCCGGTGCTGTCACCGCTGCGCCTGCACGCGTGCGCGGGATTCCCGATGGCGACCACGCTGATCGTGTTCTCCGGCCGGACCCGATGGCTGCTGATGTCCCTGCAGGTCACCGCGGCCGCCGCGGTCGAGCTGTGCTTCTGGCCCGCCAACAGCCTCGGCAAACCGCACGACTACGTCCTGTACTGGCTGGTGGACGCGGGGTCCGTCTGCCTGGAGGTGTACGGGGTCACCCGGTTCGCCCAGGTGATGACGGCGCTGCACGGGACACGCCGGGAAGTGGGCCTGACCAGCCTCGCGGCGGAGCGGCTGCGGGCCGGGCGCGACGTGCACGACCTGCTGGGGTTCAGCCTGACGGCGATCACCCTGAAGCTGGAGGTCGCGCGGCGGGCCCTGCGCGGGAAACGGCGCGCGACCGAGGAACTGGCGGAGGCCGCCACGCTGACGGGACGGGCGCTCGCCGAGGCGCGGACCGTCGGGGCGGGCGAGCCGCTGACATCGCTGGCGGCCGAGACGACGTCGGCGCGGACCGTGCTGGCCTGGGCGGGGATCGACGTGCACGTCACGGCCGCCGCCCTGCCGTGCGGGTCCGACGTGGACACCACGCTGGCCCTGGTGTTGCGGGAGGCGGTCACCAACACACTCCGGCACAGCGCGGCGACGCAGTGCTCGATCACGGTGACGGCGTCCGGCGGCGCGGCACGTCTGCGGGTCGTCAACGACGGAGCGGGACGGCGCCCGGCCGAGGGCGGCGCCGGGGGCAGCGGACTACGCGGTCTTCACGGCCGGGTGGCCGCCGCCGGAGGCGAGATCAGCACCTCGCGGGAGGGCGACCGGTTCACCCTGACCGCCACGGTTCCCCTGGTCCGCGCCCGGCGCCTCCAGCTGTCGTGGGCGACCTCCTGGGCGACCGTCATCCTGGTGCTCCTGCACACGATGTGGTTCCTCGACCCGTTCTACTGGATGCGAACTCCACCCGGCACGGCGGCACACGAGGTGATCAGCACGATCGTCGAGTTGGCGTTGCTGATCCACCTGAGCCGGCCGAGGCCGGAAGGAAGACGGCCCCGGCTGCGCTGGCCCGCCTTCGGCGCCCTCGTGCTCGTCGGGGGGGTCATGCCGTACGTGGAGTTCTGGGGCGGCATCGCGAGCTCTTCGATGATCGCGGCGGCGACGCTCACCGTCGTGCGGGGCCGTGTCGCGTGGCTGTTCTTCGGGGCGGCCCTGTTCATCTCGCTGCCTTTCGGCAGCCATGCGGCCCCTGACTCTCCCGTGGACGTGGCCCTGATCGCCACGGAAATCATCGTGGTCGGCTACTTCGCGATGCTCGACTACGGACTTTTCCAGCTGGCCTGGCTGGTCAGGGAACTGACCGAGGCGCGGACCGAGCTGGCCAGGGTGACGGCTCTGCGGGAGCGGCTGCGGTTCGGACGGGACCTGAACGACCGGCTCGGCTCCGGCCTGTTCGCGATCAGCCGCCTGCTCGAAACCGCCCGCGACCTGGAAGCGGAGCGCCCCGAGGTCGCAGAGGAGGAGCTCGCCGAGGCGCTGCGGCTGGTCAGAGAGCTCTCCGACGACGTCAGAGCCATCGCACATGGTGATCATGAAAAAATCATGTCGCACGGGTGAACCCAGGCACTGACGCCGGCGACGCGATCGGCGAAGACTCATGGCCGTACCCCTTCCTGCGAACAAAGGAAACGCCATGAGCGACATCAAGAAGATCGTCACCCGCTACCTGGACCTGTGGAACGAGCAGGACCCGGCGATCCGCCGCGCGGCCATCGAGGAGATCTTCACCGCGGACGCCACCTACACCGACCCGCTGGCGGCGGTGGCCGGACACGACGGCATCGACGCCCTCATCGCGGGCGCCCAGGCCCAGTTCCCCGGCTTCGGCTTCCGCCAGCTCGGCGAGGCGGACGCCCACCACGACATCGTCCGCTTCACCTGGGAGCTCGGCCCCGAGGGAGTGGAGGCACCGGTGGCCGGCTTCGACGTCGCGGTGCTGGACGACGAGGGCCGGATCCGCGCCGTCCACGGCTTCCTCGACAAGGTCCCGGCCTGACGCCTGGTTCGTCGTACAGGAGATCGAGCATGTCCCACACCCTTTCTCCCGTGTCGGCGCCGCAGGTGGCGTCACCGCCCCGCCTGCTGCTTCCCGTCGTGATGTCGGCCACGTTCATGACCTCGCTGGACTTCTTCATCGTGAACGTGGCCGTCCCCTCCATCCAGCGCGATCTCGGCGCGGGGGACTCGGCGATCCAGTGGGTGGTCGCCGGGTTCGGATTGGCGATCGCCGCCGCTCTCATCACGGCGGGGAGGCTCGGTGACCTGTACGGCCAGCGCCGGGTCTTCGCCGTCGGCCTCGCCCTGTTCACGCTGGCCTCACTGGCCTGCGGCCTGGCTCCCACCCCGGGGATCCTCGTGGCGGCCCGCGTCGCCCAGGGCGTGTCGGCGGCGCTCATCACCCCTCAGGTGCTGGCCATCCTGCGGACCTCCTACCAGGGGGTCGCGCAGGCCCGCACGTTCAGCCTCTACGGGTTGATCATGGGAATCGGGGCGGTGTTCGGCCAGCTCATCGGCGGTTTGCTGATCAAGGCGAACCTGTTCGGCTGGGACTGGCGAACCTGCTTCCTGATCAATCTTCCCTTCGGGGCCGCCGCCCTGGCGCTGGTCGGCAGGGCGGTCCCCGCCTCGAAGCCGGCCGGGACCGCCCGGCTGGACCTGCCCGGTGTCGTCCTGATCACGGGTGCCCTGATCGCGCTCACGCTGCCGATCATCCAGGGCCGCGAGCAGGGCTGGCCGGTGTGGACGTGGGCGGCCATGGCCGGCTCACTCGTCCTGTTCGCCGCCTTCGCCGCCTACCAGCTCAGGCTGGGCCGCGGTGGCGGAGCGCCACTGGTCGACATGAGCCTGTTCGGCGAGCGGGCCTTCAGTGCGGGGCTGCTGGCGCAGATCACCTTCTGGATGGGGCAGGCCTCCTACTTCCTCATCCTGGCCCTCACCCTCCAGGTGGGCCGGGGCCAGTCGGCGCTGGAGTCGGGCCTGCTGTTCGTGTCGATCGGCGCCGGGTTCATGATCACTTCTTCCCGGGCACACCGGCTGACCGCCAGGCTCGGCACCCAGGTGATCTCGGTGGGCGCGCTGGTCATGATCGCGGGGCTGGCGCTGCAGTACGCCGTGGTGGACGAGGGCGTCTGGTGGCTGAGTCCGGGCATGTTCGTCGACGGGCTCGGCATGGGCATGGCGATCGCCCCGCTGACCAGCACGGTCGTCACCCGGGTGAGCCCGCGGCATGCGGGGGCCGCGGCCGGGGTACTGTCCACCGCCCAGCAGGTCGGCGCCGCGCTCGGCGTGGCCCTGATCGGCGTCGTGTTCTACGACGCCCTGGGCACCCCGGTCGCGCCTGACCGGTTCCCCCACGCATTCCGGGGCAGCGTGGTGGTCCTGATCGCCGTCGAGTTGCTGCTCGCGATCCTCATCCAGTTGCTCCCGCGAAGGAGCGAGGCACAGGAATAGGACACCGTAGGCGTCACCGTCCTGAGCACATGCGATCCCCGGTGGCGCCCCGCAAAAGGGGACACGCGGCGAGGGCACTCCCGGCCTGACATTGAGATCTGTGGGGATGAGCGGTCTTGGGCACCGCTCATCCCCACAGCTCATGGAAGGCCCTGCCTTCGGAGCCCGGCGTGCCGGGTCAGGTGAGGGCGTCGAGGCCGGCGCGGAGGTGGCTGAGGCGGTGAGCGAGGTCTGTCAGAGGGCCCGTGAGGCTCGGGTCGTTGGCCTTGCGAGCCAGCTCGCTGACCCGGGCGAGCTCGTCCTCGACCGCGGTGAGACGCCTGGACAGCTCGGGGAGCACGGCCGCGTGGCTGGCGTCGTCACCGGGGGGCAGCTCGGCGGCGAGGCGCTCGCGGAGCATGGAGGCCTGCTCGGCCAGGCGGCGGTTCATGTTGTAGAGCTCGACGAACACCGCGACCTTGGCGCGGAGCACCCAGGGGTCGAACGGCTTGGTGAGATAGTCGACGGCACCGGCGGCGTAGCTGCGGAAGGCGTAGTCGGGAGCGCTGTCGACCACCGTCAGGAAGATGATCGGGATGGTGCGGGTCCGTTCGCGGCGCTTGATGTGGGCGGCGGTCTCGAACCCGTCCATGCCGGGCATGCGCACATCCAGCAGGATCAGCGCGAACTCCGTGTTGAGCAGCGCCTTCAACGCCTCTTCGCCCGACCGGGCTCGCACGGGCACCAGATCGAGCGAGCTGAGGATGGCTTCGAGCGCGATCAGGTTCTCCTCCCGGTCGTCCACCAGGAGGATCTTGGCTCGATCCGGCATCGATCACGCCCCTTCGTGTGAGTCGCCGGCCGACTTGCCCCGGGTGAGCCAGCCGCGCAACCGTTCCAGCAGGCGGTCGACGTCCACGGGCTTGGGCACGTAGTCGGAGGCTCCGGAGGCGATGCTCTTCTCCCGATCTCCCCGCATGACCTTAGCGGTAAGCGCGATGATCGGCAGCTCGGCGAACTGCGGCATCTGGCGGATCGCGGATGTGGTGGCCCAGCCGTCCATCTCCGGCATCATGATGTCCATCAGGACGAGGGCGACGTCTTCGTTGCGCTCCAGCTGCTCGATGCCCTCACGGCCGTTCTCGGCGTAGACGACCGTGGAGCCGTACCGTTCGAGCACGCTGGTCAGGGCGAACACGTTGCGGATGTCGTCGTCGACGATCAGGATCTTGGCCCCGGTGAGCGGGTCTTCACCCTTCCACGGCTGAACCTCGTCCTGCGGGAAGTGCGAGACCGGCATCTCCTCCGGCATGGGGATCTCCGGCAGCTCGTCGCTCTCCTCCAGCACCCCGACGAGCATCTGGTTGCGGGGGGAGGAGCTCGACGTGGCCGCCCCGCCGTCGCGCGAGGCCAGCGGGCCGCCGTAGGACGGCGGCAGGTAAAGGGTGAAGGTGCTTCCCTGGCTCACCTCGCTGACGACGTGGATCTCGCCGCCGAGCAGGCGGGCGATCTCGCGGCAGATCGACAGGCCCAGGCCCGTCCCGCCGTACTTGCGGCTGGTGGTGCCGTCGGCCTGGCGGAACGCCTCGAAGATGACCTCCAGCTTGTCCGCGGCTATGCCGATGCCGGTGTCCACCACCTCGAAGGCGAGGATGCCGTCGGCGCCGCGCAGGGTGTCGTCGACGAAGGCCACGGCACGCCGGGCGTGGAGCACGCGTAGCCGTACCTCACCCTTGGGGGTGAACTTGATCGCGTTGGAGAGCAGGTTGCGCAGCACCTGCTGGAGGCGCTGCTCGTCGGTGCGGAGCTCCTGCGGGACCGACGTGTCCACCTCGACCGCGAACGACAGCCCCTTGTCCTGGGCCACGGGGGCGAAGGTGGCCTCCAGGTAGTCGACGAGCTTGGGCAGGGAGATCTGCTGCGGGTGGATGTCCATCCGCCCGGCCTCGACCTTGGACAGGTCGAGGATGTCGTTGATCAGCTGGAGCAGGGCCGAACCGGCGCCGTGGATGGTCCTGGCGAACTCCACCTGCTGGACGGTGAGGTTGCCCTCGGCGTTCTCAGTGAGCAGCTTGGCCAGCACCAGGAGGCTGTTCAGCGGGGTGCGCAGCTCGTGGGACATGTTGGCCAGGAACTCGGACTTGTAGCGCGAGGAGACCGCGAGCTGCTCGGCGCGCTCCTCCAACGTACGGCGGGCCTGCTCGATCTGGAAGTTCTGGATCTCGATGGCCCGGTTCTGCTTGGCCAGCAGCGCGGCCTTGTCCTCCAGTTCGGCGTTGGAGCGGCGCAGCTCCTCCTGCTGGCGCTGGAGCTCGTCGGAGCGCTCCTGCAGCTCGGTGGTGAGGCGCTGGGACTCGGTCAGGAGGTCCTGGGTGCGGGAGTTGGCGATGATCGTGTTCATCGTGACGCCGATGGTCTCGACGAGCTGGGTCATGAAGTCGTGGTGGACCTCGCGGAAGGGGCTGAACGAGGCCAGTTCCACGACGCCGAGAACCTGGGTCTCGAACAGGATCGGCAGCACGACGATCTGGGCCGGGGTGGAGGAGCTGAGGCCGGTGTCCACGGTGAGATATTCCGAGGGGACGCTCTCCAGGACGATCCGCTTGCCCTCAAGCGCGGCCTGCCCCACGATCCCCTCGCCGGTCGCGAAGCGTTGCCGGATCCTGGAACCGGGGCGGGCGCCGTATCCGGCGATCAGGTGGAGGTCGTGGTCGCCGGTGGGCTCGGCCAGGTAGAAGGCACCGTAGTGGGCGGAGACCAGCGGAGTCAGCTCACTCATGATCAGCCTGGCGACCTCCATCAGGTCGCGGTGGCCCTGCATGAGGCGGGAGACCCGGGCCAGGTTGGACTTCAGCCAGTCTTGCTCCTGGTTGGCCTTGGTGGTGGCGCGGAGCACGGACACCATCGTGTTGATGTTGTCCTTCAGCTCGCCGATCTCGCCCTCGGCGTCGACGGTGATCGAGCGGGTCAGATCGCCGGTGGCGACGGCGGTGGTGACCTCGGCGATGGCACGGACCTGGGTGGTGAGGCGGCCCGCCAGGTCGTTCACGTTCTCGGTGAGCCGCTTCCAGATGCCCTCGGCGCCCTCCACCCGGGCCTGACCTCCCAGCTTGCCCTCGGATCCGACCTCGCGGGCGACGCGGGTGACCTCGGAGGCGAAGGAGGAGAGCTGGTCGACCATGGTGTTGATCGTGGTCTTCAGGGCCAGGATCTCGCCCTGCGCGTTCACGTCGATCTTGCGGGTCAGGTTGCCGTTGGCGACGGCGGTGGTGACCTCGGCGATGTTGCGCACCTGGTAGGTCAGGTTGTTGGCCATCGAGTTGACGTTGTCGGTGAGGTCTTTCCAGACGCCGGAGACGCCCCGGACGCGGGCCTGGCCGCCGAGCTGGCCTTCGGTGCCGACCTCGCGGGCGACGCGGGTGACCTCGTCGGCGAACATCGACAGCTGGTCGACCATGGTGTTGAGGGTGTCTTTGAGCTGGAGTATCTCGCCCTGGGCGTCCGCGGTGATCTTCTTCGACAGGTTGCCCTGGGCCACCGCGGTGGACACCGCCGCGATCTGCCGGACCTGGGTCGTCAGGTTGTTGGCCATGACGTTGACGTTGTCGGTGAGGTCTTTCCAGGTGCCGGACACCCCGCGCACCTGCGCCTGGCCGCCGAGCTGGCCTTCCGATCCGACCTCGCGGGCGACCCGGCTCACCTCGGAGGCGAAGGAGGAGAGCTGGTCGACCATGGTGTTGATCGTGGTCTTCAGGGCCAGGATCTCGCCCTGCGCGTCCACGTCGATCTTGCGGGTCAGGTCGCCGTTGGCGACGGCGGTGGTGACCTCGGCGATGTTGCGCACCTGGTAGGTCAGGTTGTTGGCCATCGAGTTGACGTTGTCGGTGAGGTCTTTCCAGACGCCGGAGACGCCCCGGACGCGGGCCTGGCCGCCGAGCTGACCTTCGGTGCCGACCTCGCGGGCGACGCGGGTGACCTCGTCGGCGAACAACGACAGCTGGTCGACCATGGTGTTGAGGGTGTCTTTGAGCTGGAGTATCTCGCCCTGGGCGTCCGCGGTGATCTTCTTCGACAGGTCGCCCTGGGCCACCGCGGTGGACACCGCCGCGATGGCGCGGACCTGGGTCGTCAGGTTGCCCGCCATGACGTTGACGTTGTCGGTGAGGTCTTTCCACACGCCCGACACCCCGCGCACCTGCGCCTGGCCGCCGAGCTGGCCCTCGGTGCCGACCTCGCGGGCGACGCGGGTGACCTCTTCGGCGAACGCGGAGAGCTGGTCGACCATCGTGTTCACGGTGTTCTTCAGCTCGAACATCTCGCCGACGGCGTCGACGGTGACCTTGCGGCTCAGGTCGCCCCTCGCGACGGCCGTGGTCACCAGCGCGATGTCACGGACCTGCGCGGAGACGCGGCTGGACATGGTGTTCACGGCCTCGGTGAGGTCGCGCCAGCTTCCCGCCATGCCCCGCACGTTCGCCCGGCCGCCCAGACGGCCTTCGGTGCCGACCTCGCGGGCCACGCGCGTCACCTCGGAGGTGAACAGGGAGAGCTGGTCGACCATGCCGTTGATCGCCTTGCCGAGGCGGCGCACCTCGCCCCGCGCGCTGCGATCGAGATCGATCCGCCGGGAGAGGTCTCCCTTGGCGACCGCGTCGATCACGTCCGCGGCACCGCTGACCGGCGCGATCAGGGCGTCGATCAGGGCGTTCACCGAGTCGACGCTCTCGGCCCAGGAGCCCACGCCGGGGCCCGGGGCGAGGCGTTCGCCGAACCGGCCCTCCCGCACGACCTCGCGGCGGACGCGGTGGAGCTCGTTGGCCAGGTGCTCGCGCCGGTCGGCGACTTCGTTGAGCAGGAGCCGGATCTCGCTCAGAATTCCCGGTGGGGCGTGCGGCACCCGTCGGCGGAAATCACCGTCGCGCCAGGTGATGAGCGTCTGAAGAATGGGTTTCAGATCCGATTCGCTGTAACGTCGCTCCTCGACGCCGGACACGGTTTTGGCCGTGGTCATAAGACCTCCTTGACTCCCGGGGGCGCATCCGTGAGTCATCCCAGTCTGTCACGGTGCGCAACCCGTAGTCCCACCTTCGATTTACCCCACGTCAACGGGAAGTGTGGTAGTCACGAAACAATGACCAGTGCTCCACGGGCCGTCCTGGCCGCGACATTCGCTCCGGGAGAGACGGCCGTACCCGCCGTCAGGCGATTCACCAGAGAGGTGATGACCGCCTGGGCCGCCGCGTCCGTCCTCACCTCTGCCGAGCGGCTGGCCGTAGAGCTCGCCTCACAGCTGGCGGACGTGCCGTTCGAGGTCGTCTGGAGCCATCTGGGGGACGGCGTCCAGATCGAGGTGCGGCAGAAGAGCGCCGCCCCCGGCGGGATTCCCGACGGTCTCGCGGTGCCGGTGGAGGAATGGGGCGTCACCTTCGGCGGACGGCACCGCACTCACTGGGCACGGCTGCACCTGCCCGGCGGGTCCGGGCAGGTGGCCATGGAGTGGTCCGCCGAGGAGCCGGGCCGGGGACCGGCCTGGATGGGCTTCCTCGCCGACGCCAGCGACCTGCTGGCGGGCACCCTCAACCCGGACATGGTGCCCGCGATCATCTCGCAGATCGTGGTGCCCCGGCTGGCCACCTGGTGCGCGGTCTACACATGGAGTGACGGCGGAGGCCCGCAGCGCCCCGCCTACCTGTGGCACGCCGACGAGCGGCGCATCGACGAGCTGCGGGAGGAACTCGCCGCGGTCCAGATCCCGCAGACGCGGGGCACCATGCAGCTCGGAGACTCGCAGGTGCTCGTGATCCCGCTCCTCGCGAGGGGGCGGGCGCTGGGGATGATGTGCTTGGGACGGCCGGACCGGTTCGTCGAGGACGTCTTCCAGTACGCCGAGGACATCGGCCGGCGCGCGGCCCTCGCCCTGGACAACGCCCGGCTCTACGCCACGCAGGCGGCGGCCAACCGGGCGTTGCAGCGCAGCCTGCTTCCCCCGGACGAGCCCGGCGAGATCCCGGGTCTCGACCCCGCCGTGGTCTACGAGCCCGCCGGGGAGACCAACGAGGTCGGCGGCGACTTCTACGACCTGTTCGCGGCGAGGGACGGCTCCTGGCGGTTCGCGATCGGCGACGTCTGCGGGACGGGCCCCGAGGCCGCCGCGGTCACGGGCCTGGCCCGGCACACCCTGCGCCTGCTCGCCAGGGAGGGGTACGGCGTGGCCGCCGTCCTCGACCGCCTCAACCAGGCGATCCTGGAAGAGGGCGACCGGGCCCGCTTCCTGACCCTGCTGCACGGGGAGATCACGCCCGTGCCGACCGGGCTGGACGTGTGGATGGTCTCCGCCGGCCACCCCGAGGCGCTGCGGCTGCGGCCCAGCGGCGTGGTGGAGACCGTGGTGACCTCCCAGTCGCTGCTGGGCGTCTTCCCCGAGGCGACGTTCAAGGCCGAGCTCGTCCACCTCGATCACGGCGACGTCCTTCTCGCGGTGACCGACGGGGTGACCGAGCGGCGTCAGGACGGCCGGCTTCTCGACGACGACGGGGGTCTGGCCAAGCTGCTCGCCGAGTGCGTGGGGCTGTCGGCGCGGGCGGTCGCCGAGCGGATCCGCCGCGCCGTACAGGACTTCGCCCCCGAGCCGAGCGCGGACGACATGGCGATCGTGGTGCTGCGCGCCCGCTGACGGGCTCCGCCCGAGGTGGTCCGGTAGAGCCCTTCCGGATGCTTCCTATTGCAGCGGGTAGTCGTAGCGAATGAACCCGTTGAAGCGCGCGATCTGGTCGTACAGGGCACGGGCGGTGGTGTTGTCGTGCTTGGTGGTCCAGTACAGGCGGGAGGCGCCCCGGTCTCGCGATGCCTCGGCCACCCGCTCGATCAGCGCCCGTGCCGCGCCCTGGCCGCGTGCCGCCTCGTCGACGAACAGATCTTGAAGGTAGCAGGAGTCCGCCGACCAGAAGGTGGTGTGGAACAGGTAGTGCGCGATGCCGACCAGCTTCCCGTCCAGCCGCGCGCCGATGCCGTACAGCTTCCCGTCCAGCCGCGCGCCGATGCCGTACAGCTCCGTGCCGCTCAGCAGCCGTCGCCAGGTCTCCTCGTACCCTTCATCGGGCACCGTGGTCTGGTAGAACGTCTTGTAGCCGCGTGCCAGGACTTCCCAGGCGGCGCGGTCTTCGGGGCGCAACGGGCTGACGTCGATCACAGCGGCCCATCCTCGCACACCACTTTCCGGGTTGATTCGGTGATCTATGGGCTGCTGGCTAAATGTCTAGCTTGATGTGCTTGCGGGCGAAGTCGAGCTGGACCGACATCTGCGTGATGCGTTCGGAGACGACCAGCGAGCCGTGGCCCGCGTCGTATCGGTAGACCTCGTGCTCATGACCGCGCTCGGCCAGCCGGGACACGTAGGTCTCGATCTGCCGGATCGGGCAGCGCGGGTCGTTCTCCCCGGCCAGGATCAGCACCGGCGCCTCGACCCGGTCGACATAGGTGATCGGCGAGCAGTTCGCGTAACGCTCCGGCTGCTCGCCGGGCGAGCCGCCGAAGAGCGCGCGGTGGTAGGCCCGCAGCGCCTCGGTCTCCTCCTCGTAGGCGGCCAGATGGTCGGCGATCGGCACCGTGGCGATGCCCGCCGCCCAGGTCTTGGGCTGGGTGCCCAGGCCGAGCAGCGTGAGATAGCCGCCCCAGGAGGCGCCGGACAGCACAAGCCGGTCGGGGTCGGCGAGGCCGCGGTCGACCAGGATGTCCCTGACGGCGGCCACGTCGGCCAGTTCGATGTGCCCGACCTCGCCGACCAGGGCGTCCCGCCAGGCCGAGCCGTACCCGGTGGAGCCCCGGTAGTTGACCCGGACGACCACGAAGCCGAGATCGACCCACGCGGCCACCTGCGGCACGAAGGAGTCGTCATCCTGCGAGCCCGGCCCGCCGTGCAGCAGGAAGACCGCCGGGAACGGCCGTGAGCCGCGCTCGGGCCGCGATACCAGCGCGTGGATGCGCCCGCCGGGGCCTTCCACGTCCATGTCCTCGACGGGGACGGACGGCGGCGCGGGCGGCCCGCCGTGGTTCATCACCACGTGGCCGTTGCTCGACCGGATCACCGGCGGGTGGGCGCCGCTGGACCAGGAGTACTCCACCGAGCCGTCGGGGCGGGGCGCGGCGGCGTCGATCACTCCGTGCTGGGTCTCGATCGGGAAGAGCCTGCCGCCCGCCAGGTCGTAACGGTGCAGGTAGGTGCGGCCGCGGTTGCCCCGGACGACGAGCAGCGAGCGGCCGTCGTCGTACCAGTCCGCGGTGATCTCTCCGGGGTCGCGCAGCCAGATCTCCCGCTGCTCACCGCTTTCCGGGTCCCAGACCAGCGGCTCGCGGCGCCCTCTGCGCTCGTGCAGGGTGAGCAACCGCCGATCGCCCAGGGCGGGCGCGAAGCGCAAGCCGAGGACGCCCTTGCCTGGATCGTCGCGCAGGTCGCCCACGGTGGCGCCGCTCCGCCGGAGCACGCGCAGCGCGGGGTGGCGGGAGTCGCCGTGCTCGCTGTGGCCGATCGCGATCAGCGAGCCGTCCAGGGACATGGCGGCCACGGAGGCGGCCTCGGCGTGCTCGTAGATCACGCGTGCGGGCTCGCCGGGCCGTACGACATAGACCGTGAACCCCTCGCCGGGCCTGGCCAGGCCGATCGCCGCCTCACCCGTCGCCGACAGCGCGATCCCCGAGGGGAAACCGGGTTCGAGGCCGATCGGCTCGTCGGGACCGCCGGAGAAGGGCTGGCGCATCCAGGTGCCCCACTCGTCGCCGTCGGTGTCGGAGAACCACCAGATCCATCGGCCGGTGGGGTCGATCGTGCCGTGCGCGGTGCCCTTGGGGCGGACGGTCGCCTGGCGGACGGAGCCCGTTGAGCGGTCCCAGGCGTAGATCTCCCACGCGCCGGAGGCGTTGCTGCGGTAGACGGCACGGGCGGGGGCCTGACGCGCCCACACGGGCAGTGTCGCGCGCGGCGCTCGGAACCTGGCCTGCCAGCGCTCCTCCGCCTTCATATGGCGCTTCCCTCCGTCAAGGCATTGCTTCACGCGTCCAGGCGCGGGCTCGCTGGATTGTCGTCCAGTATGTCGCTTCCACCACTGATTTGCTTGGCTAACGTGTGGGAATTTCGGGCTAAATGCCACTTCAGTAACATGCGCCCCGAAGGTAGCTGTCAAGCCGCTCGCTTGATCAGGGTATGGGTTGAAAGATAGACATACGGAAAGATGCGATCACATCATTTTTTTCCGGCAGTTCTATGATTTTTCTCCGCATAACTTCTGGCTCGATGTGCCACGCGCTCGGCCCCATCCCCACGACGGCCTCAATCGCCTCGTGTCCCAGCGCCATCGTGAACTCTTGGGTGCTTCGCCCGGTTTCAAGGAAATGGTCACTCAAGCTCTCCGCCACCCGCCGCTCCTTTGACTGGTCCACCGAGAGCAGTCCCAGCCGCTCCACCAATGGTCGGAGGTGCCGCGAGGTGGGCGTGACCACGATCAATGTGCCGTCCTTCTTGAGCACCCGGGCGAACTCTGCCCCGTTACGGGGTGCGAACACATTGATCAACACATCTACCGAATCGTCCTTGATGGGCAGCGGTTTCCACACGTCGGCGACCACCGCCCCCAGCCGAGGATGCGCCCGGGCGGCCCGCCTGATCGCGTGCTTGGACACGTCGAGTGCGATCCCGGTGGCTTCCGGCAGCCGGTCGAGCACCCTGGCGAGATAGTGTCCCGTCCCCGCGCCCGCATCCGCGACGACGGTCGCGCCGGTACGGCACGCGCCGGCGACCGCCTCCGCCAGAGGGGTGAAATGCCCGGCTTCGAGGAATGCCTCCCTGGCCGCCACCATGGCCGTGCTGTCGGCCGTACCCGGCGCCTGGGAACCGGTCAGGAGGCTGACGTATCCCTGTCTGGCGATGTCGAAGGCATGGCCGAGGGAACAGCGGAGCGCCCGGTCGCCGAGGCCGAGTCCGCCCCCGCAGACCGGGCAGATGAGGTAGTCGACGATGTCGGCCAGCATCCCCCCATCATCCCGCGTCCCGGGCGTGGCCGGATCGCCGTGCCGGTTCTCCGCGCCGCCGTCCCGGATCGCCGTGCCGGTTCTCCGCGCCGCCGTCCCGGATCGCCGTGCCGGTTCTCCGCGCCGCCGTCCCGGATCGCCGTCCCGGTTCCCCGTGCCGCCGTTCCGGGGCCCGCGACCTGGTGGTCTCACGCTCCCGCTCCTGAGGGCACCAGCGGGACGCAAGAGCGTTCCAAGTCGCCGGTACTACCTGTAGGGGACATGAGGAAGAGAACTGTCATCGGCGGGCTGCTGGCGTTCGTGCTCGGGGTGGGCCTGCCCGCGACCGCGGAGGCCGGCGTGGGCCCCGTTCACCACTGGGGGCCGGTCCGGTCGGCCGCCGGGCACTCCGGCCACGCCACGGCCGATGTGTGGATCACGGACTTCAGCGCGGAGACGTTCGTCGTCTCCGGCAGGCTCCGCGACCGTGACCCCCACCCCGGCCACTGCGCCTACATCCGCGCCAGGTTCCACTACAGCGGCGGTGGCACGGGCTGGGCCCAGCCGCGCTCGACGTGCGAGGCGAGCGACGGCTTCAGGCTGTCCTCGGACGGCGAGATCACCCGTGTGGACGTCAAGGTCTGCGTCCTGGACCGCAGCAGACGCACGACCTCCCACTGCCACGTCGACGCCATCCGGGCGGAGGACATCGCCAACTGGCCTCGCTAGAGGATCACGCGGTTCGCTGGACCTGCTGGAGGAAGGCCGCGTTGGAGGGGGTCTCGCGGAGCCTGCCGGTGAGGAGTTCCAGGGCCTGCTGCTTGTCCAGCCCACTCAGGGTGCGGCGCAGGCGCCAGGAGAGCTGGTGCTCCTGGGGATCGAGGAGGATCTCCTCCCGGCGGGTGCTCGACGCGTCGAGGTCGACCGCGGGGTAGAGGCGCTTGTCGGCGAGGGAACGGCTGAGGCGCAGCTCCATGTTGCCGGTGCCCTTGAACTCCTCGAAGAGGCTGTCGTCCATCCGCGAGCCGGTTTCGACCAGGGCGGTGGCGAGGATGGTCACCGAGCCGCCGTCGCGCAGGTTGCGCGCGGCGCCGAAGAGGCGGCGCGGGGGGTGCAGGGCCGCGGCGTCGAGGCCACCGGCGAGGGTGCGCCCGCCGCCGGGGGCGAGGTTGTTGTAGGCGCGGGCGAGACGGGTCAGGGAGTCCAGCAGGATGACGACGTCACGGCCGAGTTCGGCGAGGCGCTTGGCGCGTTCGAGGGCGAGTTCGGCCAGGGCGGTGTGGTCGCGGTCGGGGCGGTCGAACGTGGACGCGGCGACCTCGCCGCGGATGGACTCGCGCATCTCGGTGACCTCTTCGGGGCGTTCGCCGACGAGCACGACCATGAGGTGGCAGTCCGGGTGGTTGCGGGTGATCGCGGCGGCCAGATCCTGCAGGACCATGGTCTTGCCCGCCTTGGGCGGCGCGACGATCAGGCCACGCTGGCCCTTGCCGATCGGCGTGAACAGGTCGATGACCCTGGTGGTCACCGACTCGGTCTCCAGGCGGAGCCGGTCACGCGGGTGGACAGGCGTCATGTCCGCGAAGTCGGGCCTGTTCCGCCAGTCGGCGGCGCCGTTGACGCTCGTCACCTCGACCAGCCTCTCGTACGGCTCGCGCGCCGTGGCGACGACGTGGTCGCCGGGACGCAGGCCGTACTGCTTGATCTGGGCATGGGGCACGCGCACGTCACGCGGACCGGCCAGGTAACCGCGGGTTCGGATATATCCGGTCTTGTCGCGGACGTCGAGAAGGCCGGTCACGGTCTCGACAGGGGTGTTGCCGGCGAGGGCGTTCTGGACGGAGGCGTTCGCGGTGGAGGCGTCGTTCTCGCGGGAACGGCGAGGACGCGGAGGACGAGAAGACTTTCCGGTGATGGTTTCGGTGGTCATGAGCGACCTTTCGTGGAGAGGATCGCCTGCCTGGGAGGGGCGGTTCGCAGGGGACCGCATGCCGATGAAGGCGCGTCTCGCAGGGGGACCGCACGCCTGGGAGGCATGGCGATGAGAGAAGAGAAAGAGAGGAAAAAGGGGTGAATCATCGCACGCGGCCTAGCCAGCAGTGCGTCGCACCCGCTATTACGGTAGCACCGTCAGTCCATTCCGAACAGGAGACCGGATGCTCCACCAGTCCATAACGGTGGCGGGCGTTGAGGTGTTCCCGCTGTGCGATGCCGTGGGGTCGATGGGTGATTCGATCCGGCGCCCGATGCCGGAGATGTTCCCCGGGGGCTGCCACGGGGAGCCGGATGAGTGGGTCCTGCACTTCCACTGCTACCTGCTGCGTGACGCGGCGGGCCGGATCGTGCTGGTGGACACCGGGATCGGCCCGGAGAACTCGCCCGCGGCCGGGTGGGCGCCGGTTCCCGGGGCGCTCGGCACCGAGCTCGCGCGCGTGGGGGTGTCCCCGGAGGAAGTGGACGCGGTGGTCATCACGCACCTGCACAGCGACCACGCGGGCGGGGTCGTGGCCGACGGGATGCCCGTGTTCTCCAACGCCCGGCACGTCTTCCAGCGGGCCGAGATCGACGCGGCCGCCGAGAAGGTCCTCGATTACGCCGTCCGGCCTCTGGGTGAACGGGTGCAGGTGGTGGACGGCCAGGCGGACGTGTTCCCCGGCATCCGCGTGTTCCACACCCCCGGCCACACCCCGGGTCACCAGGTCGTCCAGGTGGGTGATCTGGTGCTGACCGGGGACGTGGTGCTGCACCCGGTGCAGCTGGCCGACCCGAAGGTGACCTACCTCTACGACGACGACCCCGAACTCGCCGCCGCGACGCGGGTGGAGTTGCTGGACCGGGTCAGGGCCGAGCGAGGAATGATCGCCACCGCCCACTTCGCCGACCCCTTCACCCCGATCCTCTGACGGTGACCCCGGCCGCCGTCACGTGATGGGGAGACCCCTTCGGCCCGGCCGGTTCACGGCGGCGGAGGCAAGACGCAGCCGCCGGGCCGGTGCCGTCTTCGAAGTGCGCGCGTTCAGTGGTGCGGGTAGCGGATGAGGAGGCTGGCGTGGACGTCCTGGTCGCCGATCGCGGCGTAGGTGTGGGGGACGTCTGACGACCAGGTGATGTGCTCGCCGGGCCCGGCGAGCAGGGGAGAGCCGACGGGGCCCGCCTGGAGGGTCCCGCTGAAGACGGTGATGTGCTCGGTGACACCCCGATGGTGGGCCGGGGAGGTCTGCGTGGCTCCCACCGGGATCATCAGCCGGTAGAGCTCGTAGGTGACGGCCTCGTCCCTGAAGACCTGGAGCAGCACGCCCTCGACGGCGGTGCCCCGGATGACGGGGCCCGGGCCGAGGGCCGTCGCCAGCGGAACGCCCAGCTGGGCGGTGACCGCCCAGAGGGTCTCCAGCGTCGGGTTCCGGGTGCCGTTCTCCAGCCCGGAGAGCGTGGCCTTGCCGACGCCCGCCCGCCGGGCCAGCTCGGAGAGCGAGATGCCGCGTTCCTCGCGCAAGCTGCGGATTCGCCGCCCGATGTCCGATGTGCTGGAGTCCACGGCGGGACGGGGACTTTGTGCTCCGGAGTCCATAGGGCTATCGTGCAGCATCAGCATCGTTCCGTTTACGGAACACTCTGAGGGGATCAAGAGATGACTCGCCTGCTGCAACCGATGCTGGCCGGTGTGGTGACCGCCCTGGTCGGGTTCGCCAGTTCCTTCACCGTGGTCCTGGCCGGGCTCCGGGCCGTGGGCGCCGACCAGCGGCAGGCGGCGTCCGGGCTGCTCGCGCTCTGCCTGGCCAATGGCGTGGTGGCCATCTGGCTGGGGCTGCGGCAGCGGCTGCCGATCACCATCGCCTGGTCCACGCCGGGCGCGGCGCTCCTGGTCTCCACCGGCGCCGTGGAGGGCGGATTCCCCGCCGCGGTCGGCGCGTTCGTGATCTGTGGGCTGCTCATCACCGCGGCCGGGCTCTTCCCCGCGCTGGGCCGCTGGATCGGGGCCATCCCCGCCCCGATCGCCGGCGCGATGCTCGCCGGGGTTCTGCTCAACCTGTGCACGGCACCGGTGCGGGCGCTCGTGGAGATCCCGTGGATGACCGCTCCCGTCGTGCTCATCTGGGCGTTGCTCGGCCGCGTCGCCCGCAAGTGGGCGATCCCCGGGGCCCTGCTGGCCGCGATCGTGGCGATCGCGCTGACCGGGCCGGGGCTGGGCGCGGTGGACGTGCGACCGGTCGTCGAGCCGACCGTCCCGGCGTGGAGCCTCCCGGCGATGGTCAGCATCGCGCTCCCGCTGTTCCTGGTCACCATGGCTTCGCAGAACGTGCCCGGCATGGCGGTCCTCGCCGGGTACGGCTACCGCCCGCCGCTGCGCGGGATCCTCGTCGGCACCGGCCTGGCGAGCGTCTTCGGCGCACCCCTCGGCGGCCACGCGGTGAATCTGGCGGCCATCACCGCCGCGCTGGCCGCCGGGCCCGACGCCGACCCCGACCCGGGCCGCCGGTGGATCGCCTCGGTCACCGCCGGCGGCTCGATGATCGTCCTGGGCGTCGGCGCGGGACTGGCCACCGCGCTGGTCCTGCTCTCCCCGCCATTGCTCATCCAGGCCGTCGCGGGTCTGGCCCTGGTCGGCGCGCTCGCCTCGGCGGTCGCGGCGGCCGTGGCCGAGCCGGAGGGGCGGGAGGCGGCGGCGGTGACGTTCGTGGTGACCGCGTCCGGGATGACACTGCTCGGGGTGGGCGCCGCGTTCTGGGGGCTCGTGGCGGGAGGGCTCATGACGCTCCTGCACCGGAAGAGGCAGGCCCCGGGCGCCATACCGGATCCGGACCGGGAGGCCCAGCTCGTCCGGCGGTGAGCGGGCGAAGCCGGGGGTTCAGCTTGTCCGGTGGTCGGAACGCGCTCCGGTCCCGGCCCGCCGGGTCGTGCGAGAGGACGGCCCCGCGGTGGACCCGGCGTCACGGGCAGGGCGCTGGATCGGGTGGACCCGGTGTCATAGGCGGGCCGCCGAACAGGGCTTCGCCGGTACGGCACGCGTGCCGTACCGGCGAAAAGGGGCACGATCGGGATTATCTGCGGTTTCCCGAACGCTCGTGGCGGCCGGCCACGAGCTGGTCGTCGGTGGGCTGGCGGGGCACCTCGACCCGCGGGTTGGGCGCCGTCGTCTCGCCCGGACCATCCAGGCCGTCGCGACGCCGGTCGGCCGCGGAGGCCGTGGAAGCCGCGGGGGCCGTGGAAGCTGCGGGGGCCGCGGGGGCGGCGGGAGCGCCGGAAGCCGCTGGAGCGGACGTCGCGGGAGTGGTCTCCAGCTTGCGCTCCAGCTCCCGCTTCTCCTCCTCCAGGCGGGCGACGCGGTCGCGCGCCTCCAGCCGGGAGACACGGAGCTTGCGCCGATGCGTGGCGGAGCGGCGCATCCCGCTGAGCATCATCGCCAGGCCGAGCAGGAACACCGCGCCCGTGACCGCGCCGGCGAAGAAGAATTCCAGCTGGGAAAGTCGAATCGTCTGGTCGAACACCGTGAACGACGCGGGGGTGGTCGCCGTGGCGGCCTCGTCCCAGGAGACCGCGATCACGGTCGCGCCCGCGAGCACGATCAAGAGGAGTCCCAGAATTATCATGTGACCTCATCTCGGGCTGCGTCTGTTGTGACAACCGCTGCTGCCCCGTGAAAGCGGGATTATTCGCAGAACGCCGGCGGTTGCCAGGAAACGTGGAAGAGATCGACGTCGTGGTCATCGGGGCGGGACAGGCGGGGCTGTCCAGCGCATACTTCCTGAACAAGGCCGGGATCGACTTCGTGGTCCTTGACCGTTCCCCGCGCCCCGGCGGTGCCTGGCAGTTCCGCTGGCCGTCCCTGACCCTCGGCGCCGCGCACCGCGTGCACGACCTGCCCGGCCTGCCGCTGGGCGCCGCCGACACGACCCGGCCGTCGTCGGAGGTCGTCTCCGAATACTTCGCCGCCTACGAGCGGGCCTTCGCGCTGCCGGTGCGCCGACCGGTCCAGGTGCGGGCGGTCCGGGAAGGCGCGCGAGGGCGGCTGCTGGTGGAGACCTCGGCCGGGGAGTGGTCTCCTCGCGCGCTGGTCAACGCGACCGGCACCTGGGACCGCCCCTTCTGGCCGCGCTACCCGGGGCAGGAGACGTTCCTCGGGCGGCAGCTCCACACCGCCGACTACGTCAGCCGGGAGGAATTCGCCGACAAGCACGTCGTGGTGGTCGGCGCCGGGGCGTCGGCCATCCAGCTCCTGCTGGAGATCGCCGAGATCACCACGACCACCTGGGTCACCCGCCGCCCGCCGGTCTTCCGCGAGGGGCCGCTCGACGCGGAGGCGGGCCGCGCGGCCGTCGCCCGGGTCGACGCCCGGGTCCGCGCGGGGCTCGCGCCGGGCAGCGTGGTGGGGGCCACCGGATATCCGCTGACGCCCCAGGTGAGGGCGGCGATGGAGGCCGGGATCCTGAACCGCCTGCCGATGTTCGACAGGATCGTCCCCGACGGAGTGGTCTGGGACGGCCCGGACCCCGCGCTCGCCGGCCACGAGGTCAGGGCCGACGTGATCCTGTGGGCCACCGGGTTCCGGCCGGTCGTCAACCACCTGGCGCCGTTGCGCCTGCGCGAGCCCGGCGGCGGCATCCGGGTGGAGGACACCCGGGCCGTTCTGGACCCCAGGGTCTACCTGGTCGGTTACGGTCCCTCGGCCAGCACCATCGGGGCCAACCGTGCCGGCCGTACCGCGGCGGGGCACATCCGCCGCCTCCTCTCCGTTCCCATGGCGGCATAAAGACGTGGCAGCGTAGAGGTAAAGGCGGGGGATACCGTTGACGGGGTGGACCGTACACGTCTGTATCGCAATGGCGTCCTGAAGAACGAGAGCTTCCCGATCGACGATGTGTCGGAGTGCGTCGACGACCCCGCCGCCGTGGTGTGGTTCGACCTCTGCTCACCCTCGCACGAGGATCTGAAGAAGATCGGGGAAGAGCTCGGCCTGCACAAGCTGGCGGTCGAGGATGTCCTGAACGACCACCAACGGCCCAAGCTAGACATCTACGACAGCCATCTGTTCATCACCGCCTACGGCACCCGGATGGTCTCCGGCACACTCCAGGTCACCGAGCTGTCGATCTTCGTGACGAAGAACGCCCTGGTCACCGTCAGGGAGAACGAGAACCTCAACCTCGACGAGGTGATCAAGCGCTGGGACGACACCGAGCACCTGGCCAAGCACGGCGTGGCATACCTCCTGCACGGTCTGCTCGACTACGTGGTGGACGGGCAGTTCGAGGTGGTGCGGGAGCTGGACGAGAAGGTGGAGGGGCTGGAGGACGAGCTCTTCGCCGACCACCCGTCGAGCCGGCGCGAGGTGCAGCGGCAGATCTTCCAGATCCGCAAGACCATGGTCGGCTTCCGGCGGGTGATCATCGGGATGCGCGAGGTCGTCGGCAGCCTCCTCCACCGGGACGTGGAGGTGGTCGAGCCGGAGATGGCGCCCTACTACCAGGACGTCTACGACCACGTGCTCCGGGTCACGGAGTGGACCGAATCCCTGCGCGACCTGCTGGGCAACATCAGGGAGACCCACCTGAACCTCCAGGGCTACCGGCTCAACGACATCATGAAGAAGGTCACGAGCTGGGCGGCGGTGCTCGCGGTGCCCACGTTGATCACCGGCTACTACGGCCAGAACGTGCCTTATCCCGGCTCCGGCCAGCCGATCGGCTTCTGGACCTCCACCGCCGTCATCCTCACGACCTCGGCCGCCCTCTATGTGATCTTCAAGAGGAAGGACTGGCTCTAGATCTGAAACCGCCGGACGCCTCGCGGTGGGGCGGGCTGGACGAGCGTTTCGTCACCGATGCATGACTTTGATCCGTGTCAACAAAGAAAGTTGAGGGAATCAGTCATATCTAGGTCTGTAGACCGTTCTGGAGGCATAGGTGAGCACGCGGGGGGTGGTCACTGTCTTTCTGGGTGCCGCGGTGATGTTCACGCTGGTGGCCCAGGGCGACGCCCGGACGGGCAGCACCCGCGTGAGCGGCGTCCGGGTGCGGGCCGCCCCGCTCGACAACCCGGACGGCATGCGACCGGGGCTGGCTCCCGTCAGCTCGACCCGGGACAGGAGCGCGGCGGTCAGGCTGATCGGGAAGCTGCGGGTCAGGGGGATGGGGCCGAAGACGGGCTACACGCGGGCCAGGTTCGGTGACAACTGGGCCGACACGGCCACGGGCGTGCCGTACGCGCGCAACGGCTGCCGCACCCGCGACGACCTGCTCGCCCGTGACGGTGAGGACGTCGAATATCGCCGGGGCTCGGGCTGCGTCGTCGTCTCGATGAAGCTGCGGGATCCCTACACCGGCAGAACGATCCGGTGGCACCGGCGGCGGGCGGACGAGATCCAGGTCGACCACGTGGTCCCGCTGTCCTACGAGTGGCGGATGGGCGCCTCCCGCTGGCCGATGGCCAAGCGGATGCGGATCGCCAACGACCCGCTCAACCTGATGCCCGTCTACGGCGACGCCAACGAGGCCAAGGGGGGCTCGGGCCCGGCCTCGTGGCTCCCACCGGTGCGCGGGGTCCGCTGCGCGTACGTGGTCCGCTTCACCCAGGTCGCCCTGAAATATGACCTGCCGGTCACCCGGGCCGACAAGACCGCCATGCTCGCCCAGTGCCGCCAGACGACCCCGGGAAGAAGATCCAGGGGCGGGAACTAGAAACGCCGAAGGATCGCCTGCTTGGCGATGGTGAACTCCTCTTCGGTGAGGACACCGTCCCGGCGCAGGTCGCCCAGCTCGCGCAGGCGGCGCAGGAGCGCGTCCGGGTCGCCGTCGTCGGAGGAGGCGGGCGCCGGTGGGGGAGCCTCAGGTGCGGGCGCCGCCGGTGCGGGAGCCGCGAGGGCGGGGGTCTCAGGTGCGGGCGACGGGTTCGAGGCGCCCGAAGGGTGCGGCAGCCGGGCGACGACGGCGGCGACGAGCAGTGCGGTCGTCCGGGTTTCCTTGTCCAGCCCCCACAGCAGGAGGCAGCGGGGGTCGTGCTTGGGCGCCATCATGTTGGCCGTGCCCCTGGGACCCTTGAGGCGGAAGCGGACGTGCCCGTTCTCCAGGCCCGCCGACGGGATCCACTCCACGGAGGCGAGATCCTTCAGCGCGAACTGCTGGGGACCGGCCGACTTCTTGCCCTCGTCCGCCATCCAGTTCCATTCCAGGCGGATCGACTCGCCGTCGAACGTCGCCGTCCCGTCGCCCGCCGACACCGCCAGCGGCAGGCCGGGGCTCGGCAGCAGGTAGCGGTCGCAGGGACCGTCCGGCACCCGCTCAAGCAGCCGGACGTTGCGGACCTCGTCGACGAAGTACTCGGCGGCGCCGGTGCGGTCGGCGTCGATGGCCAGCTGGTAGGGGTCGGCCGCATCGGGGATCCGCCCGCGCGCGGCCTGGGTGAACGGGTCCGCGCCTTCCCGTAGTCGCAGCCTCAGCCGCCCGCCCTTCTTGCCCGGCTCGTAGGCGATGCCGGCCACCGCCTCCAGGGGAACGGCGATCTCCCCCAGGAGCTGCCGCAGCTTGTTCACACCCCGGTTATGACCGGGCACGATCCGCAGGGTCTCGCCGTCGAATGTCCACATCCCATCCCGAACCATGACCTCAGCCATAGTGAGATCTTATGGTGATTTCTGCTGATCGTCCGGTTCGTGACGCACGCCCGGTTCGCTGCTGGATTTGGGGGTCTTCTATCCTTCGAAGGCCACATCCGACCGGCAGGCGGAGGAAACCCCGTGACGTCTTCGGCCCTGAACCTCGATGAGCTGACCGTTCAGCGTGACCGCGCCCTGCGCGACTACGACGCGCTCGTCCAGCGTGGTCTGTCGCTCGACCTCACCCGGGGTAAGCCGTCAGCGCGCCAGCTCGACCTGTCCGACGGCATGCTGGCTCTCAGCGGCCACACGGCGGCCGACGGGACCGACTGCCGCAACTACGGAGGTCTTCAGGGCCTTCCCGAGCTTCGGGCGATCTTCAGCCGCCTCCTGCAGGTTCCCGCCGGCCAGCTGATCGCGGCCGGCAACTCCAGCCTTTCGCTGATGCACGACTCCATCGTCCACGCGCTGCTGGCAAAGCTTCCGGGTGCCGAGCGCCGCTGGGTGGACGAGCCGCGGATCGCGTTCCTGTGCCCGGTCCCTGGATACGACCGCCACTTCTCCCTGTGCGAGCGGTTCGGCATCGAGCTGATCTCCGTGCCGATGACCGCCGAGGGGCCCGACATGGATGTCGTGGAGCGTCTCGTGCTTGAGGACGCCCAGATCAAGGGCATCTGGTGCGTGCCCAAGTACAGCAACCCCAGCGGTGTCTCCTACAGCGACGAGACGGTGCGGCGTCTGGCGGCCATGCCTGCCGCCGCTCCGGACTTCCGGATCTTCTGGGACAACGCCTACGCCGTGCACCACCTCACGGACACGCCGGTGGAGATCGCCGACATCCTGGCGCTGTGCGCCGAGAGCGGCAACCCCGACCGCGCCTTCGTCTTCGGCTCCACCTCGAAGATCACTTTCAGTGGCGGGGGCGTCTCCTTCTTCGGCTCGTCCCCGGCCAACGTGGCCTGGCTGCTGGGGCACATAGGCAAGGGGACCATCGGCCCCGACAAGATCAACCACCTCCGGCACGCGGAGTTCTTCCGTGACGAGGACGGCGTCGTGGAGCACATGCGCCGCCACCGCGAGCTGATCCAGCCGAAGTTCGACATGGTGGACACGATCCTCACCAAGGAGCTGGACGGCACCGGCCTGGCGTCCTGGTCCAGCCCCACGGGTGGCTACTTCATCAGCCTCGACGTGCTGGAGGGCTGCGCGCGCCAGGTGGTGAGCCGGGCGGCCGACGCGGGCATCGCCCTGACCCCCGCGGGTGCCACCCACCCGTACGGGGACGATCCCCGCGACAGCACCATCCGTATCGCGCCCACCTACCCGGATCTGGAAGAGCTCGAACTCGCCATCGCCGGCCTGGCCACGTGCGTCCGCCTTGCCTGCACCGAAAAGCTGCTGGAGCAGGCACAGTAGGCGTCCGGCCGACGGGGCCGGTGCCGCCGACGGGGATCGCGACGCCTCGAACGGGGGCCGCACCCTGAGCCCGGCCGGCCTGGCCGGGCTGTGTGAGGGTACGGCGGAGCCGGGTCGCGGCCCGCGCCGGGATGCGGGATACGCCTGACTAAGATCGTTCGTTGTTATAACGTTCGTTAACGTATCGTTCGTTGGTGCATGCCGAGGACCTGATGCCGCGCCGCCGCCTCGGGGGTCCTCCCGCCGCAGGGCGTGCGGGATCGCGCCCGGCGCCCCGGCGGTGTCGCGAGGAGGACTGCGATGGGTCCGTTGGCCTGTGGGCACGACGCGCCGCCGTACGGGCCGCCGGTGTGCGAGCACATACGCGCCTCGGCGGGACCACTGGATTTCGTCGCCCGTTACACCGGCGCCGGATTCGGCCAGGACCGGGTGCGCTGTGAATGCCGGGCGCGCGGCGAAGCCGGTGAGCCGATCGAGACCGGCGCCATCTGCGAGGAGTGCTTCGGCGGGGGCGAGGGCGGCCGTGCCGGTGTGATGGGGAGACCCGAAATCCTGGAACACCCGCTGGACATCGACCCGGCGATCGAGGTCACCACCGTCCCCGCCGGCCTGGGGCCGATCAGTGACCTCGCGCCCATCGGCGGGGCGGGCGCCGCGTGGCTGGCGCTGTGCGACGACGGGCGGATCGCCCGGTGGGAGTGCGCCACCGGTGTCTGGAGCGTCGCCTCCCGCACGACGGTCTCCGTCCCCGAGGGGGAGAAACACCAGCCGGAGCCGGTGAGGCGTCTGCATGCGTCGCGGGACGGCCGGTTCGCGGCGGTCGTGGTCGACTACGGCGAGCGCGGTGAGGTTTTCGACCTGTCGACCGGGATGACGACGATGGCGCTCGACGGCGGCGACCACCACGCCTACACGGTTCCGTTCTCCCTCGCCTTCACCGAACATGACGGGCGGACGGTGGTGGTGCACCGGGGGGAGTGGGACCGGCTCGACGTCTCGGACCCGGCCACGGGCCGCCTGCTGGCCTCCTGGGAGGACGCGTTCTTCCACGGCGCTGTGCACGTCAGCCCCGAAGGCACATACATCGCCGACGACTGCTGGATCTGGCATCCGGTCGGCGGGGTCAGAGTCTGGAACCTGCGCCACTGGCTGACCGAGGACCCCTTCAAGCTCGACGACCCCGAAGGCGGGGACTCCGATGACGACTCCGCGGTGATCCTGGTTTCCTGCGAATACTTCTGGGATCGGCCGGTCGTCTGGATCGACGACCACCGGGTCGCACTCGGGCCGCTCGGCGATCGCGAGGGCGAGCTCGCCCCCGGGGCCAGGATCTTCACCCTCGGGCGGACCGGCCGTGACGCGGGGGATCCGCCCCGGGCCGGCGAAGTCATGTCGTTCGCCGGGCCCGACGGCAGGTTCTTCAGTGACGGCGGGCTGTTGTTCTCCGCGAGCCAGGCCGGATTGGAAATCTGGGATCCCTCGGACGGTGCGCGCATCGGCGTGATCCCCGGCTTTCGTCCGACCCATCACCACCGCCAGGCGGGAGAACTCGTCGAGCTTGACGGCGAGAGGCTCCTGAGGTGGAAGATCGGACCCGCCCTGAGCCGGCGCGACGGCTCGTCGCCCCGGCCCCCGGGCTCAGCGGCCTGACCGGGATGCGCCGGCACGGGGCCGCAGCCGGCCCAGCACGCGCCGGACCATGGTGGTGTCGGCCGACCTGGCCACCCAGAGCGCGACGATGATGTACACCAGCTGCTCCGGGATCCTGAACCACAGGGGCGTCGCCTCGCCGCCGTTGAACGACGCGCCGGCGACCGCGGCATAGATGTTGGCCGGAAGCAGCAGCACGAAGAGCGTCGCGAGGCTGACGCTGGCGGCCCAGCGGGTCGCGGTCAGGACGAGGCCCGCGGCGCCGAGCAGTTCCAGCACGCCGGTCGCGTAAACGACGAAGTCGGGGTACGGCACGAACGGCGGCACCATGCGCACCAGGTCGGCGTGGTTGGGCATGACCGTGACGCTCCCGGGGGCGAAGTGCGCGCTGGCGGTGACGGCGAGCATGACCGCCATCGCGTGGGCCGCGCAGGCCTGCCAGGTGGCGAACCGGGTGACCCCGAGCGCGCCCAGCAGGCGGAAGACGAGCGAAGCGGCCGCGAGGACGATGAGGATGCTGAACATGGCTCTCCACCTATGGATAGTTGAACTATCTAGTGATTGGATAGCAAGACTATCCAATAGGTGGGTCATGAGCAAGACCGAATGCCTTCTTCGAGGTCACCCGCTCATCGACGGGCGCCGGGCCCCGTCTCCGTCAAACCGGCACCGAAGATCACAGGCCGGCCTCCGCCTCCCGGAAACTCTCCGCGAGCAGTCCCAGGCCCGCCTCGATCCTCTCCACCGGGATCGCGCCGTAGCCGATCACGAGTCCCGCGCGCGCCGGGCCCGCGCCGTAGTAGCCGGACAGGGCCTCCAGTGCGACCCCCGACGCCCGCGCGCGTGACACCACCCGGTCGATGTCGACCGTCGTGCCCGGGGCGATCCGGGCGCACAGGTGCAGGCCCGCGGCGGAGGGGATCAGGTCGAGCCAGTCCGCGAAGTCACGTCCGAGCGTCGTGACGATCCGCTCGTGGCGGGCCGCGTACTCGCGGGTCGCCTTGCGGATGTGCCGCCCCAGCAACCCCTCGTCGATGAACTGGGCCAGCGCCGCCTGGGTGGAGATCTCGCCGTGCCAGTCGGTGAGCTGCTTGGCGCTGCGCAGCGCGGGCTGGAGCGAAGCCGGCGCCACCAGGAAGCCGACGCGCAGCATCGGCAGCATCGTCTTGGAGAACGAGCCGACATAGATGACGTGGCCGTCGCGGTCCAGACTCTGGAGTGGCTCCAGCGGGCGGTCCCCGAACCGGAACTCGCTGTCGTAGTCGTCTTCGATCACCACCGCGCTGTGCCGTTCCGCCCACGCGAGCAGCGCGGTGCGACGTCCGAGGGACATCGGCGTGCCCAGCGGGAACTGGTGGGAAGGCGTGACGTAGACCAGACGGGCGTCCTCGGGGATGGCTGCGACGTCCAGCCCTTCGGAGTCGACGGGGACGGCCGCGACGCGGGCCCCCAGAGACTCGAACAGCAGCCGTGCCGGAGGGTAGCCCGGCTCCTCGACCGCCACGCAGGCGCCCGGCTCGATCAGGACGCGGCCGACGAGGTCGAGCGCCTGCTGGGCTCCATGGGTGATGAGCACGTCGCCGGCGTCGGCGCGCACCGAGCGTGAGACCCCGATGTAGCGGGCGACCGCCTCGCGCAGCCCCATGTGCCCGGAGGGGTCGCGGTAGCCGGTGGAGTGGATCAGCGCGGGGCGGAGCTCGCGGGCGACGAGCCGCCGCCAGGTCTCCAGCGGGAACAGCCGCGCGTCGGGGACACCCACCCTGAAGTCGTAGAGCGGTGTGATCGATCCGGCCTGTGCCGGGGCGGGAGGGGCGGGAACGGACCGCCACAGGCGGCGGGGACGCACACCGCTGCCCGCGGGCGCGTTCCGGGAACGCGCCCGGCTGAGGGATTCGGTGCACACGAAGGTGCCGGAGCCGACCCGTCCGGTGAGGAAGCCCTCGGCCGTCAGCCTCTCGTAGGCGACGGCCACCGTGTTGCGCGAGACGTCGAGCCGTCGCGCCAGCTCGCGTGTCGGCGGCAGACGCTCACCGGGCCGCAGACGGCCGTCGAGAATGGCGTCGAGAAGCTGTCGGTAGATCCGGGCGGCCAGATCGCCGCGCCCGGTCAGGCTTACGTGGAAGTCCAACCCGCTTCTCCGTCTTGGCCCAATCAGTTCATCGGTTATTGGACCTTATAGGGAGCCAATCGGCTCCCTAGCGTTGGTTCCGCAAAGATCGGAGCCGATGAGGAGAGCGACGTGGCGATCGTCGACATGTGGTTTGACCCGAGATGCCCCTGGGCCTGGATCACCTCACGGTGGCTGCTGGAGGTAGAGAAGGTCCGCGAGGTGGAGGTCCGCTTCCACGTGATGAGCCTGGCGGTGCTGAACGAGGGGCGCGAGGGGCTGGAGGAGTGGTACAGCCGGTGGCTCACCCACGGCTGGGGCCCGGTGCGGGTCGCGATCGCGGCTGAGCAGAAGTACGGCAACGCCGTACTGCGCGACCTTTACACCGCGCTCGGGACCCGGATCCACCACGAGAAGGCGCCGATCGGCCGTGACCTTTACCTCGCCGCGCTGGCCGAGGCCGGCCTTCCGGCGGAACTCGCCGACGCGGCCGAGACGACCGATCACGACGAGGCGCTGAAGACCAGCCACCACGCGGGCCTGGACCCGGTCGGCGAGGACCTCGGCACCCCGGCGATCCACGTGCACGGGCCGGACGGCCGGGTCAACGCGTTCTTCGGGCCGGTGATAAGCCCGATCCCGCGTGGTGAGGAGGCCGGGCGGCTCTGGGACGGCGTGCTGCTGGTCACGGGCACCGACGGGTTCTTCGAGCTGAAGCGGGGCCGAACCCGTTCCCCCATCTTCGACTGATCCGCCCTGCCCATCCGGCCGGTCCGGCTGTTCCGCCGACGGCCTCCGGAGCCGCCCTGATCACCGTTTCGCCCGGCGGCGCTGAGGGACGGCGGGAGCCGTACCTCCGTCGGGAAGCGTGACGCGGATCTTGGACTGCTTGTGGGGAAGGAGCTCCCAGTCGTCCATGAAGACCGCGTGGAGGCCGTGCTTCTCGGCAAGGGCGACCAGGGTCTCCGTGCGGTAGTAGAAGTCCTCGCGAAGGACCTGGTGCTCCTTGCCCTCCGTGCGGTCGAAGGTGAAGTCGAACCAGCCGCCCGGCCTCATGATCCGGCCGATGTGCTGGAAGCACTCCTCGATCACGTGCAGCGGGGAGTGGGAGAAGACGCTGTGGGCGTGCACCACGTCGAACATCTCGTCGGGCAGGAAGTCGAAGCGCAGGTTCTTGACCATGGTGAGATGGGGGAGCTTGTCGCGCAGGCCGTGGCTGACCAGGACGTCCTGGGCGGAGAGCAGGATGTCGGGGGAGATGTCGATGCCGTAGTAGTTGCCGGTGTCCAGATAGTTGATGAACAGGCGGCCGGCGCGCAGATTGCCGCAGCCGATCTCCAGCATGCGGTGCTCCGGCTTCAGGCCGTGCCGTGTCAGGTAGTCGAACTGCATCTGGCCCAGAACGAGCCAGCGCTTGTGCGACTTGCTGCCCACGGCCGCCTCCGAGCTGCGGGCGGTGTCGGACTTCATGACCGCGCGGTAGTAGCCGACGTGGTCACGGGTGCTCAGGCGCAACCAGGCGTCCCTGGTCAGGCGCTTCAGATGCGGGGGAACCCGATGGGGATGACGGAGGGCGTATCTGATCTGGTGGACGATGCTCGCCCGGTTGCGGCGGTTCATGCCTCTCCCAAAGCCAAGACGGTGCCTGGGCGATCCCGTCAGCGGTCAGCTCGTAACTGAAAGTTACCTGAAAGGCACCGAGAGAGACGGTGAGATGGTGCTTCCGGCGTGGTCCCGGCGTGGTCCCGGCGCGGGCGTGGCGCGGGCGTGGCGCGGGCGTGGCGCGGGCGTGGCGCGGCCCCGGGTGTGGCGGCCGGTGAAGACCGAGCCGGCCGCGAACAGAGCCGGAGCCTGTGTTCACGCTTCCCTGACGACCGGCCGGAGACGGATGCGCAGGGGATTGAGTAGACGGTGCGAGTCTTTCGGCAAATGATCGGAATCGACTGATCTGAATCGACGTACCCGATCGAGCAGCCGGAGCTTGTCCCCGCCGAGGAGGAGCCGATCTCGATGCCCGCAGCGCCACGAGCGACCCCGCCCCGTAGGTGGAGTGTGTCGGAACGGCGCCTGTGGCGGGCCTTCCGGAACGGCGAATGGTTCGATGCGTCCGCAGAACAGGAGATGAGGAACACGGCGCAGGTCATTCGCGCCCCGGTCGTCCGGCACCTGCTGCTGACGCCGCCGGCCCCCGCTGACGGGCAGACGCTCCAGCTGCGAATACGGGGTGCCTATATCGACGGTGCTCTGGACCTGGTCGGAGGCGATGTCAGCGTTCCGATCTCCTTCGAGGCGTGCGTCTTCGACACCGCTCCCTGCCTCGACAACGCCAAGCTGTCGAGGATCGGTTTCAACGACTGCGCCCTGCCGGCGTTCTTCGCCACCGGAGCGACAACGGAAGGCGACGTCGAGCTGCGAGCCTGCCGGGTCTACGGGGCGGTGGACCTGGTCGGCGCCAGGATCGGGGCGGAACTCGTCCTGTCCCACACCCGGATCTCACCCGGCGGCCACATCGCGATCGACGCGGAGAACGCGATCATCAGTGGGGGGATCAGCGCCAGGGGGCTGCGTTGTGAAGGCTGCTGCTACCTGAACAACGCCAGGGTGGAGGGCATCTTCCTGGACGAGGCGCAGATCGTCGGTAAGAACGCGTTCATCCAGGCACCCCAGATGACCGTCGGGGGCGGTGGCTTCTACGCCCGGAACGGGTTCCGGGCGGAGGGCATGGTCAACCTCGCCGGATCGACGATCGCCGGGCCGATCGCCCTGGAGAACGCGACCCTCTCCTGCCCGGGAGAGCGCGCGTTCATCGGAGTCGGGCTCCGCCTGGCCGGAGACATCTCCGACAGTGCCGGGCTGGTCGTGAAAGGGGCCTTCGACCTGCGCGGCGCCGAGATCTCCGGCGCGCTCGGCCTGGACGGGGCGACTTTCACCGATCCCTCCCCTGAGGGGGCGGTACGGCTGAGCCGAACCGTCATCCGCGGGGGCGTGACCGCCAGACGAGCACGCCTGACGGGACTCATCGACCTGTCGTTGTCCCAGGTGACCGGTGGGGTCGTCCTGGCGGAGGCCGAGATCGGCGGCACGGATGAGGCTCCGGGCTCGGTCACCGTGGCGGGAGCGGCCATCTCCGGTGACCTGGACATGCGCAAGGCCACCCTCACCGGACTGCTGGACGTCAGCTCCGCCGTACTGCAGGGCAACGTGGAGCTCGCCGATGCCACGCTCGGCCAGGAGAACGGGATCTCCTTCCGCGCCGGAGGGCTGGTCGCCCGAAGGCTGAACTTCTCGCCGTCTCTCCCCTCGGGGAGGATCGAACTCGGCCACGCCGCCGTGGAGGTCTTCGCCGACGACCCCGCCTCGTGGCCCGAGGAGCCCGGACGAGTCGTGCTGGACCAGTTCACCTACCAGTCGCTGGCCGGGACCATGAGCGTGAAGGACCGCGTCAAGTGGCTCGCCGGGGGAACCCCGAACGCGGAGCCAGGGCCGTACAACCAGCTCGCCGGCTGTTACCGCGCCGCGGGACTCGAACGCGAGGCCAGCCGGGTGCTGCGCGAGAAGCTCCGGCGGACCGCACGCGTACGGGGCCGGATGTGGCGCCTCTGGGGGCTCGTCCAGGACCTCACCCTGGGGTACGGCTACCAGCCCTGGCGGGCGGTCGTCGGCGTCGCCGGCCTGCTGATCGCCGGGACCGTCTATTTCTCCACCGTGACGTGCGGCACCGGCTCGGCCCAGACGGACGGCCTGTGCCCGATCAAGGCGGACGAGCACCCCACCTGGGACCCGTTCCTGTACTCCCTGGACCTGCTGATTCCACTGGTCAGCCTGGGGCACGACACGGCGTGGGACCCCACGGGGCCGTCCAAGGTGATCGCCATGGTGCTGATCGCCTCGGGCTGGGTCCTGGCCACCACGGTCGCCGCCGCGGCCGCCCGCGCCATCAACCGCTCATGAAATGAGAGGACTTGCCGTGGAAAAGAAAGATCGCCATATTCGGGTGGGTGAAATCGGACAAGACGCCTTCTGAAGCCAGGTCGCGCGGGTTCCGGGCCGGTGCCCGGCGTTTGGTGCTCGTGACCGTCGCCGCCGTCGCCGCCGTCACCGCCATGACGTTGACGGGGACGGCCGATGCGGCGAGTGAGGGCCCTGGCCGTACCTCCGTCCAGGCGTCTCCGCCGGACGGGCCCTGGGCCGGCGGGCAGAAGATGTCCTCGCCGCCGGACGGGCCCTGGCCGCAGGACGCGGATTTCATCCTTCATCTGTGTCAGGCCAATAGTGTGTTCGAAAACTGTCACGAGCGGGCGATCACAGCGAAGCAGCGGCGCGCACTCCGGGCGAGGCTGGAGGCGATGCCGGGGGTGACGGAGGTGAAGTTCGAGTCCCGCGCGCAGGCATGGGCGAACTTCAAGAAGGCCTTCGGCGATGACGAGATCACGATCTCGGCGATCAGGCCGAGTGACATGCCGGAGTCGTTCAGCGGCACGCTCCGTCGGCGGGCCGACGCCGCGCTCTTCAAGGCCGAGATGGAGAAGGCGCCGGGCGTCTCCACCGCCACCATTTGGGGCGGTAACTTCTGGGAGGGCAAGGCGGACATCGGAGTCACGCTGTGCGGGAAAGAGAAACCGTACGACGGCCCCTGTGCCAAGCGCGGGCCCGTCACGCAGCAGGAGAAGGCCGCGATCGAGGGCAGGCTGAGCGGCCTGCGGCAGGTTCAGCAGATCTACGTTGAGGACGCCGCGCACGCCAGGCGGGTGTCCGAGTACTCCTGGATGGGCAAGAAGTTCAGGACCTCGATGTTCTCGGAGGGTTACTACATCAGGCTCACGGATCCCGGTGACGCGCAGGCGGTGCTCGGGGCCGTCGAGGACATGCCCGGCGTCCTGTATGCCTACCCCCTCGGAACCGGGTGATCAACGCAGGAGCCGGGTTCAAGGGCTATTGCTTGGTTTTTGCCGTGGGGGTGGTGTTCCAGAGGCGGGAGAGGAACAGGGTGAGCGTGTCCGCGAAGGAGTGGTCCGGCTCGCTCGTATGGTCGAGTGCCCAGGTGTCGAGGGCGTCGAAGACGCCGATGGTCGCCACGGTGACCAGTTCGGCGTTCGGATACGGGTCTATCAGGTTGATGCGCAGGCCGTTCGCGACGAGCCTGTGAATCCACGAGTCGCCGTCGCCGCCGGGGCGGGGCTGCCCGGCGAGCATCGCCCGGTCGTCGGGGTGGTCGCGCAGGTGCGTCACGAGCCGTGTGGTGCCTGCCCTCACCTGCTCCCACAGTTCGTCCTCGGTCGCCACGTCGGTCCAGGGGCCGAGCGCGGTGAGCACCCGGCCGGCCGCGTCGGCGACCACGGCGCCGAAGAGGTCGTCTTTGCCGTCGAAGTAGTGGTAGGCGGAGGTCTTGGAGATGCCGGCCTCGGCGATGATCTGATTGAACGACGCGGCGTCCTTGCCGTCGCGGGCGAAGTGGGCGCGAGCGACGGCGAGGATGGCGGCTCGTGTGTCGGCGGGCAGCCGGTCGAAGCGGGGCAGCGGCATCGGTGTCCTAGAGGCTGTGCGTGAGCGGGGCGGCTGGTCGCCGGACGGCAAGCGTGCGATTGACGCGGGCTGTCATGATCCAGTGTGCCGCCCACAGCGGGAGGGCGGCCGCTCCGCCGGCATACCCGGCCACTCCCGGGAAGAGCGACAGGATCTGGAACACGCACCAGCCGTATCCGATCGCCGCCCACCGCCGGTTGAACCCGCTCGTCACACGCGTGTCAGCGGCCAGTGAGGTGGAGACGGCACGCACGATGAAGAAATCTTCGGTGAAGTTGTAGGGGATCGCGAACATCCACCAGACCGACGCGGGCGCCGCGGTCCTGGCCTCGGGCCGCACGAGCGTCATCGTTCGCTGGAGGGCTCGGCAGTACAGCGCGACGAGCCCGAAGAAAACGGCAACGGCGATCAGCCCGCCGGGCATCCCCCACGCTGCGATCTCTCCCAGGATCCCGCGTCCCCACTCCGGAGCCCAGAACGGATAGCTGAGAAGGATCGAGACCAGGACGGTGCCCCCAGCCTTGATGATGGCTCTCATGATTGGAGTGTACTAGTAGTACACACTGTTGGTTCACCTTGCCGTCGAGTGGCTGAGCGAGACCCGATCGGCGGACGGCGCCGCTGATCGATCCTTCTTCGGGGATCGAGATCACACGGTCGAGCATGCGCAGATCCATCCATGCCTCCCGGGGGTGGTGGTTTGTCCAGGCAGGATGGGGTGGCGCATCCTCCGACCTCGCGCTGCCGGGTCTGCACATCGCCGAGGTGGTCGCCGATCAGGCCGCCGGTGACGGCCGCACACGCGTCGGCGTGCTGGGAACCAAGTACACGATGGACGGCCCGCTCTACCGGCGGGCGCTGGGCGCCCGTGGCATCGCGGCCGAGGTGCCGCAGCCGGATCCCGGCAGGAGAGGGGCCCGAGGGTTTCCGCTCCTTGCGGGCGAAGTCGGCCGGCTGGGTGTTCTGGCGGGCGCTGACCATCCAGCCACGGAACCAGGCGTCGGCGTCGATGACGTAGCGGTCGCGCCGTCGGCGGGGTCGCGTTCGCGGCGGATGAGCTTCTGCTGTTCGAGCTCGGCGACGGCCTTGGAGATGGAGGCGGGGCTGACCTGGAGGTGCCGGGCGAGCTCGGCCGCGATCAGGCTGCCGCTGTCGGCCCGGTAGCCGCCGGGGCCGCCGTTGCGGGCCACCTCGCGCGTGATGGTGACAGCGGCCGATTCAGGCGAGCGGCGATCTCGGTGTAGGTGAGCCCTTCAGTCAGGCCGTCGGCGACCTGTCGGCGGTCTTGGCGGCTCAGCCTGCCTCCGGGCATTGAGGATGCCTTCCTGATCGCATTGAGCGCGGATAGGGCGGCCTTGCATTCGCGTCCATCTCATTGCAAGTAGATCTGCTTGCATTCACTCACATAGCCATTGCAAATTCATCAATAATGCCTAGTTGCATGCATATTTGCTGGGCGTATGGTGTTGACGTATTAGTGAATGCAAGTTAGCTTTTCCTCTGTCGCAAACGCTAGATGTCGCGTCATCCGACGCCGCGATTGGAGTCCCCATGAAGTCCTGGCATCGCCCGCTGCTGGTCTGCGCGGTCCTCATGTCCGCCCTGACGCTGGTCTGTGGTGTCGGGCTGGTGATCGACGACCGGACCCTGCTGGGTGAGTCGGTATGGGTCAAACCGCTGAAGTTCGGCTTCGCCTTCGCCCTCTACGCCGGCACGCTGGCCTGGTTGATCTCCAAGCTGAACAAGGCGAAGCGGCTGGGCCGGTGGGTCGGTACGGCCTTCGCGATCGGCGCGACCGCCGAGGTCGGCGCCATCACCACCCAGGCGGCCCGCGGCACCTTCAGCCACTTCAACGCCGACCAGACCGACCCCATCACCCTGGCCCTGGTCCCGATCCTCACCTACGGGGTGATGATCATCCTCATCGCGCAACTGATCATCGCGATCATGGTGCTGATCCAGCGCAGCGGCGGCCCGGCCCTGAACCGGGCGATCCGCGCCGGGCTCGCCCTGGCCACCGCCGGCATGCTCATCCCGCTCTACTGGATGGTCACCGGCATCCACCCCCGCACGGTCACCGACGCCAACGGCCACCCCGTGCCGATGTACCAGGGCCACGGCATCGGCGACCCCGACGGCCACGGCATGCCCCTGACCGGCTGGAGCCTCACCGGCGGCGACTTCCGCATCCCGCACTTCCTCGCCCTGCACGGCATCCAGGCACTGCTCATCCTCACCGCGACCCTGGCCGCCCTGGCCAGCCGGCACGCCTGGCTGCGCGCCGAACAGGTCCGCGCCCGCCTGGTCGGCAGCGCCGCGCTCGGCTACAGCGGCCTGGTCGCCGTGGTGACCTGGCAGGCCGGCCGCGGCCAGTCCCTGATCCACCCCGACGCGGCCACCCTCACCGCCTGCGCCGCGGTGGTGCTGATCACCGCGCTCACCACCACCTGGACGATCCTCGCCGCCACCCGCACCGCCACCCGCACCGCCATCCGCACCGCGGCGCGGGCCGGCGCCACGGCCGAGCCCCGCCGGCCGGCCACCCTCTGAACTCCCTTCGAACAACCCCTGATCTTGCCAACCCCCTGAAAGGAACCGACATGATCGCATCGATGCCCGCCAAGGCCGGCCTGCTCACCGCCGCCGTGCTGGCCGCTACCGCCCTGCCCGCGTCCGCCTCACCGGCCCCGGGACACCCCGAGGTGCAGCGCGTGCTCGTCCAGGCCGTGGCCACGAAGAGCGCCCCCGGCATCGTCACCGAAATCCGCGACGGCCGCAGCACGTGGTTCGGCTCGGCGGGCGCCTCCGACACCAAGACCGGCCGCAAGCGCCAGCAGCACGAGCGATTCCGCATCGGCAGCGCCTCCAAGGCCTTCACCGCCACCGTGGTCCTCAAGCTCGCGGCCGAGGGCCGGCTGAGCCTGGACGACACCCTGGACAGATGGCTGCCCGGCCTGTTCGACGGCAGCGCCTACGACCCCGGCCAGATCACCATCCGGCAGCTGCTCAACCAGACCAGCGGCATCTACGCCTACACCAACGACGAGGACTTCTTCGCCCGGGGCGTAGGCGCCGCGTGGTTGAAGCACCGCTACGACACCCACACCCCCGAGCAACTGGTCAAGGTCGCCCTGGCACACCCGCCCACCGGCGCCCCGGGCGAGCGCTTCACCTACTCCAACACCAACTACATCCTCGCCGCCATGATCGTCGAGAAGGCGACCGGCCGGACCTTCGCCCAGGAACTCACCCGGACCGTCCTTCGCCCCTTGGGCCTGACCGGCACCTCGCTGCCCGGCACCGACCCCACGATCCGCGGCCCCCACCCGGTGCACTACTCCACCCTGTTCTCCTCCGACCCCCAGCCCAAGATCTACGATGCCACCGAGATGAACCAGTCCTTCGCCTGGGCCGCCGGCGGCGTCATCTCCACCACCACGGACCTCAACCGGTTCTTCGCCGCCCTGTTCGGCGGGCGCGTCCTGCCGGCCGCGCAGCTGCGGGAGATGCTCACCACCGTTTCCACCGACGGGGCGGGCTGGATCCCCAAGACCAGGTACGGCCTGGGCATCTTCGAGCAGGAGCTGCCGTGCGGGGTGCGGGTCTGGGGCAACGCCGGGGCCACCTACGGTTCCTGGAACTACGCCATGGGGAGTCGCGATGGCAGACACCGCGTGGTCACCCAGGTCAACGGCGACTGGGCCCCGCTGAGCGTCTTCACCGACGTGCTCACCGCGGAGTTCTGCCCGGCCGGGTCCCGATAGCCGCCACGCGGTAGGGCTCGGGGCGGCCCAGGAAGGTGCCGCCCCTGCCCTTCCCGGTTCTGGGGATGGCCGCACCGTCTGATCCGTTCAGGGGTGCGGCGTTCGAGGTCCGTAAGGACCGTTCCCCGCAGGGACGCAAGAAGCTCCACGCCGAGCGCCAGGCATATTGGGATCTTGCGGCGCAAGGCCTACCGCGAGCACCTCGTCCTCGACGCCGTCGGCCCGCACATCACGGCAGTCGCCATCAGGTCTAGTGAGGGGACTGTCGGGTTTACCCGGCAGGGGAATCGCTTCCTTGAACCGCATCGTTGAAGGCGATCCGGAAGCGTAGTCACGCAGAAACCGAGAAGGCCACTTCCGATCTTCGGAAGTGGCCTTCTATCTGGTCTTACTCTGTCGGGGTGGCGGGATTTGAACCCACGACCTCTTCGTCCCGAACGAAGCGCGCTGCCAAGCTGCGCTACACCCCGGTGCACGCCGGTCTTGCTCGTGCTTGGGAAAGTCTAGCGGACTTCGCGGGTGCTTGCGTCGCTCTGACGGCGAGGGACCAATGTGAGGAGGCTGGCTTCGGGGAAGCAGGCGAACCGGACCGGTGAGTAGGGGCTGGTGCCGAGGCCGGCGGAGACGTGGAGGTAGGCGGAGTCGTGGCGGCTCAGGCCCTTGACGCGGGCCCGGTCGATGCCGCAGTTGGTGACCAGGGCACCGTAGAACGGGATGCAGACCTGGCCGCCGTGGGTGTGACCGGCCAGCAGGAGCTGATAGCCGTCGGCCGCGAAGCGGGTCATGTTGCGGGGCTCGGGGGAGTGCATCACGCCCAGGCGGAGATCGGCTTCCGCGGGCGCGGCACCGGCGATCAGGTCGTAGCGGTCGAGGTTGATGTGGGAGTCGTGGATGCCTCCCACGGCCACGTCGAGATCGCCGACTTTGATGCGGGCGGTGGTGTTGTTCATGTCCAGCCAGCCCTCGACGGCCATGGCGGCGCCGAGCTCCTCCCAGGGGAGAGAGGGGATCTTCTGGCCGTGCTCGCCCTTGGAGGTGCGCCAGAGATAGCGTGCCGGGTTCTTGGGGCGCGGCGCGTACATGTCGTTGGAGCCGTAGACGAACAGACCCGGACGGGACAGCAGCGGTTCGAGGGCGTGCAGGAGCGGGGCGATCGCGTCGGGGTGGGCGATGGAGTCGCCGGTGTTGACCACCAGGTCGGGCTTGAGGTCACCCAGCGAGCGAACCCAGTCGATCAGTTTTCGCCTGCCGGGGGTGAGGTGCAGGTCGGACAGCTGCAGGATGCGCACGGGACGTTGGCCGGGCTCCAGCACGGGCACGTCGAAGCGCCGCAGGCGAAAGGCGTTGCGCTCGATGACCGAGGCGTAGGCGAGACCGGCCAGGCCGACACCGAGCAGGGACAGGGGCACCGCGGCTGCTTTCCTCACCCTCTCATCATGCCCGATCAGGGTGCCCCGGGAGGAAACTCGGAATACAGCCGGGCTGGTGAGACGGCAAGATGGACCGCATGAGCACATTGAAGGACAAGCTGAAGGCCGATCTCACGGCCTCTATGAAGAGCCGGGACGAGATCCGCACCCGGACGATCCGCATGGCCCTGGCGGCTGTGAACGTCGAGGAGGTCGCGGGTAAGGAGGCGCGCGAGCTTTCCGACGAGGAGATCGTCAAGGTGCTGGCCAAGGAGGCCAAGAAGCGCCGAGAGGCGGCCGAGGCGTTCAGCAACGCCGGTCGCGCGGAGCAGGCGCAGGCCGAGGTGGACGAGCAGGCCGTGCTGGAGGAATACCTCCCGGCTCAGCTCTCCGACGAGGAGCTCGCCCAGCTCGTGGACGAGGCCATCGCCGAGAGCGGCGCTTCCGGACCGCAGGCGATGGGCCAGGTCATGAAGGTCCTGGGGCCGAAGGTCGCCGGTCGGGCGGAGGGCGGCCGGGTTGCGCAGACCGTGCGCGCCCGTCTGACGGCCTGAGGTCGTGTCCGCGCCGGTCTGAGACCGTGTCCGCGACGGCCGCAGGGCTGGCGCCCTCGCCCCCGTCCTGAGAAGGCAGGGCCTGCGCACGCCTGGCAGGCCTCAGGGGGCCGTGTACGGCAAGAGCCCTCCCTGACCGGTTCAGGGAGGGCTCCGGTGTCTCTACGGGACGATGGGGGCGCCGCCGCGGCCGTGGCCGCGACCATGGCCACGGCGACCCTGGTCGAAACCACCGTTGCCGTCGTTCACGACGTTGTTGTCGTCCACCGGCGAGAGCGGGTCGTCGTTGTGGTCGCCGTCGACCCTGCCGGGCTTCTTGGGCGGGGGCCCGCACTGGCCCGAGCAGCCTCCGAAGCGCTCCTGGTTCACCGGGGTGAAGGAGCTCGGCTCGATGCCCTTCAGAGCGTCGAGCATGGACAGCTTCCAGATCCGGCCGGAGATCGTGGCGCCGTACACGTAGCCGTAGTAGCGCCCGCCGATGGTCACGCCGACCAGGTCGTGCTCGAAGGCGCCGCGCGGGTCGCCGAGGCTGACCGCGGAGGCGAGGTCGGGGGTGAAACCGGCGAACCAGGCCGCGGTGTAGGCGTCGGTGGTGCCGGTCTTGCCCGCGGCCGGGCGGCCGATGCCGCCGACCTCGGTCATCGTGCCCTTGGTGAACACCTGGGACATGATGTGGGTGGCCGCGTCGGTGACCTCCTCGTCCAGGACCTGCTTGCACTTGGGCTTGTACGGCGTGGCCTTGCCGTCGCGGTCGCGGATCTCGGTGATGGCCATGGGCGCGCAGTAGGTGCCGCGGGAGGCGATCGTCGCGTAGGCGGCGGAGACCGTCACCGGGTCCATCTCGTTGATGCCGAGAGTGAAGGTCTCGAACTCCTTCAGCTTCTGCCCGTCGGCCCGCTTGATGCCCAGCTTCTTGGCCGTCTTGACCACCTCGCAGAGGCCGACCTGCTCCTCCAGCTTCAGGAAGAAGGTGTTGACCGAGCCGAGGGTGCCGGTCGTCAGGCTCTTGAAGCCACCGCCGCCCTCGCTGGAGTTGCGGACGTCGTGGCTGGGCTCGCCGACCCGGTTGCCCGCGCAGTCACGGAACGCGCTGGAGCTCGGGGCGTTGTACGCGGCTCCGGTGGTGTTGCCGTCGTTGAGCTTCATGCCCTGGTCCAGGGCCGTGAGCAGGGTGAAGGGCTTGAACGTGGACCCGGCCTGGAAGCCCTCGCCGCCACCGTGCAGCCCGTCGGCGGCGAAGTTGATGCTGGTCTCGTTCTTCTTCTTGTTCGTCCCGAACTTCCGGCTGGTGGCCAGCGCCTTGATGGCGCCGGTGCCGGGCACGACCATCGCCTGCGAGGCGACCGGCTTGTCGCTGGCCTTCACCATGGCCCTGATGGCCTTCTCGGAAGCCTCTTGCGTCTTCGGGTCGAGCGTCGTCTTGATCGTCAGGCCGCCGCGCTGGAGCAGTCTCTCGCGGATCTCGGGAGTCTTGCCGAACTCCTCGTTGTGGCGGATCTCCTCACGGACGTAGACGCAGAAGTAAGGGTAGGGGCTCGTCTCGCAGCCACCGGGGGCGGCGATGTCCTTGTAGCCGAGCTTCTTCGTCTTGGCCTCTTCGGCCTGCTGCTTGGTGATGTGGGTGATATCGGGGAGCTCGGCCATCCGGTCCAGGACGATGTTGCGCCGCTCCAGCAGCCGCTGCCGCTTCACCTTGCCCCCGTCGGGGTCGGTGCCGACCGGGTCCTGCACGGCTCCGGCCAGGGTGGCGGCCTCCCACAGGTTCAGCTTGGAGGCCGGCTTGTTGAAGAACCGCCTGGCCGCGGCCTGGATCCCGTGGGCGCCCGCGCCGAAGTAGGAGATGTTGAGGTAGCGCTCCAGGATCTCGGCCTTGGTGTATTTCTCCTCGATGGCCATCGCGTAGCGCAGCTCGGAGAGCTTGCGGGAGAGGGTCGGCGCGATCGCGGCGGCCTTCTCCTCCTTCGTCTCGGCGCTGTTGAACAGCACCTGCTTGACGTACTGCTGGGTGATCGAGGAGCCGCCCTGGATGGAGCCGCCCGAGAAGTTCTTCACAGCCGCGCGGAAGGTGCCCTCCAGGTCGATGGCCCCGTGCTCGTAGAACCGGAAGTCCTCGATCGCGATGATCGCGGTCTTCATGACGTCGGAGACCTGGTCGAGCTTCACCGACTCGCGGTTCTCGTAATAGAACTGGGCGAACTGCTTGCCGTTCGCGTCGAGCAGGGTGGTCTTCTCCGGCAGGGGGGGTTCCTTGAGCTCCTCCGCACGTAAGTGCAGCTCATCCGTGGTGGAATTCACGGCCAGTCCCGCGCCGCCCACCGCCGGAAGCGCGATGGCAGCGACCAATACGCCTGCGGCGGCGCCCGCGGCGAGCAGCCGCAGCACGCTCCCCGCCGCCGATGCCGCTGATCTCTGATCTTTGCCTTGAGCTTGCACGAGTCCAAGGGTACGTCGGACGGAATACCCAAACGGTAACGGAATGCCGTTTCGACGCGACTTGACCCCGTAACCGGTTAGGTGACTAGTCATTCCCGGCCACATGGCCGCTGATGACCATGCGAGAAATTGGTCCCGCCGGGGTCTGTCGGCCCGAACGTCTGATTGCGTACGTTCTCCTTCTGCGGCAACTGAATACGGAGGCTCGACGCCCGCGCCCGTCGGCCCCAAGTCACGACTGACCACCTAAGGGGAGTGGGGTCGAATGTGGATCACGGATTGGACCTCCCGTGCGGCCTGTAAGGGTGCGGATCCTGACGCTTTGTTCGTTCAGGGCGCTGCCCAGAACCGGGCGAAGCTGATCTGCCGGGGATGCCCGGTCCGGACCGAGTGCCTCGCCGATGCGCTGGACAACCGCATCGAGTTCGGGGTGTGGGGCGGGATGACCGAGCGCGAACGCCGGGCGCTGCTGCGCCGGCGACCCGACGTCGACTCCTGGCGCGACCTGCTGGAGCTGGCCAAAGAAGAGTACGAGCGGACCAACGAGCTGATCGCCGGCTGAGTTCGCGCCGATCCCGTACGGCTGGCGCCCGGCGCCAGCCGTACACGCGTGCGCTCATCGCGGTGAGGTGTGCCACACGACCGGCGGACCTGCGGACCGCTTACCGCGTGACCACCGGCGGCCACTGGAAGCCACTGGAAGCCACTGTGTGACTACTGTGCGGCCAGGAGCTCGCCCACCCGGCGGAGCCCTTCCAGGTCGTGCACGTCCTGTGACATGGCGGGAACCTGGGCCACCGGCACGGTGGGATGGGCGGAGATGAAATGCTCCTGCTCGCGGTGTTCGCGGGCGGCCAGTTGCATCCGCCCGGCGTGCAGGCGCAGTACGGCGGCGGTCAGTTCGTGCTCACCGCGCGACTCCAGGTCTTCCGCCGCGGCGGTGCTCCGCGCCGCCGACAGCACGGCCGCGGGTGACCGGTGCACCCGGTTGACCACGAGCCCGGCCAGAGGCATGCGCTCCTCGGCCAGCCTCTCCACGAAGTACGAGGCCTCGCGCATCGCGTCTCGTTCGGGCGCGGCCACGACGACGAACGCGGTTCCGGGGGCCTGCAGGAGCTGGTAGGTCTGTTCGGCGCGCACCCTGAACCCGCCGAAGACGGCGTCCAGCGCGGAGACGAACGTCTGCAGGTCTTTGAGCACCTGCGCGCCGAGCAGTTTGGTCATGGCTCCGGCGACGATGCCGAATCCCATGTTGAGCAGCTTGAACGCGCTGCGCCCGCCCGCCTTGGCGGGGGCCATCAGCATCCGGATCAGACGGCCGTCGAGAAAGCGGCCCAGCCGTTCCGGCGCGTCGAGGAAGTCCAGCGCGGAGCGGGAGGGCGGTGTGTCCACGACGATCAGGTCCCAGTCGCCCGACCGGCGGAGCTGGCCGAGCTTCTCCATGGCCATGTACTCCTGGGTGCCGGAGAAGCTGGACGACAGGGACTGGTAGAAGGGGTTCGTCAGGATCTGTCGAGCTCGCTCGGGGTCCGCGTGCGCCTCGATGATCTCGTCGAAGGTCCGCTTCATGTCGAGCATCATGGCGTGCAGCCGGCCCTCACCCTTCACGCCCTCGACGGGTCTGGGGGTGTTGTCGAGCTCGGTCAGGCCCATGGACTGCGCCAGCCGCCGGGCCGGGTCCACGGTGAGCACCACGGCCGAACGGCCGCGCTCGGCCGCTCGCAGCCCCAGGGCCGCCGCGGTGGTGGTCTTGCCGACGCCGCCGGAGCCGCAGCAGACGATGATCCGGGTGTCCGGGTCGTCGATGATCGCGTCGAGGTCGAGAACCGGAGGGGTCTTCACGCTGCTCCCTGAGTGCGGATCGATTCGGCCAGCTCGTACAGCCCGGCCAGGTCCACCCCGTCGGGCAGCAGCGGCAGCTCGTAGCGGGGGCGGCCGGCCGCGTCCAGCGAGCGCCTCTCGCGGCGTTCCAGCTTGGTACGGCTGGCGTGCTCGGCGATCTCCTTGACGAGGGCCTCGGCCACGACCGCGGCGTCGGAACTGCCGTCCGCGAGCCCGGCCGCCTTGAGGCCGAGCGCCAGCTCGCCCGGGTCGAACTGGTTCTTGGCGGCGGCGTCCAGGGCGGACGTGGGCAGCAGCGTGTCCCTGACCATGTTCGTGAAGATCCCACCAGGTGGGAGCCCTGCCGTGCGGAGTTCCTGGAGCCCGTCCAGGGTCTCCTGGACCGGCATCTCCTCCAGGAGCGTGACGAAGTGCACCGCCGTCTCCGGAGAGGCCACGACACCGTTCACCAGGTCGGCGTGGTTCTTGATGGGACCCACCCTGGCCAGCCCGGCGACCTCGTTGGTGACGTTGAGGAAGCGGGTGATCCGGCCGGTCGGCGGCGCGTCGAGCACGACCGCGTCGTAGACCCGCTTGCCGTCCTTGGTCTTGCGCCGGACGGCCTCGCTGGTCTTTCCGGTGACGAGGACGTCGCGGAAGCCGGGGGCGATGGTGGTGGCGAAGTCGACGATGCCTATCTTCGTCAGAGCCTTGCCCGCCCGGCGCATGCCGTAGAACATCTCGAGGTAGTCGAGCATGGCCTCTTCGGGGTCGATGGCCAGCGCGTAGACGTCCCCGCCGCCGGGTGCGACGGCGATCTTCCTCTCCTCGTACGGCAGCGGCGGCAGGTCGAAGATCTGTGCGATTCCCTGGCGGCCCTCGACCTCCACGAGCAGGACCTTGCGGCCTTCCGCGGCGAGGGAAAGGGCGAGTGCGGCGGCCACCGTGGTTTTTCCGGTGCCGCCCTTACCGGTGATGACGTGGAGGCGTACGCCGTCCCAATCGGTGTCGCGAGCTCTCACGTTTCGAAGGCTACCCAACGGCCACCTGATGGTTCGCCGGGGCTGTCCATTGATGGGCGCCTGATATGGCTTGGCTGAGGTTGGCGAAAGTCATGAGCATTTAGAGTGATATGTCCGCTATGGGGGTTGTCGTGTTCTCGCCCCTTCCCGTTCCCCCTGATGGCGACGGCCGCGAACGTCGACGTGGTCGAGCTGTTTAGGGCCGAAACCTCCTTTCGGTCCGTCCGAAGCCTGCCCCGAACGCGGACGGCCCGCGCCCGGCCCCCGATTAATCGATCCGGAACGGAAAGTAAATATGCGGATTCTCACAATGAACCTGTCCGCTGGGAGGGCCCTCGCCAGGCAGGACACCTCGTGCCGGACGGGCGTGGCGGGTTGCTTCTCCCCGGATGGGCAGCCCGTCGCCGGCGCGGCGGCCCGAGCGCCCGGAACCCGGGATCGCGCCTCGCCCGCCGAGAGGCCCGTAGGGAACCGCCGAGCCGGAACCGCCTCGCTAATGTGTCCCCCATGACGAAATGGGAGTACTCGACGGTGCCACTGCTGGTCCACGCGACCAAGCAGATCCTCGATAACTGGGGCCAGGACGGCTGGGAGCTCGTCCAGGTCGTGCCGGGGCCGAACCCCGAGCAGCTGGTCGCCTACATGAAGAGGCCGAAGCCATGACGCCGGAGCAGAAACTGACCGAGCTCGGCCTGACGCTGCCCAAGGTGGTGGCACCGCTGGCGGCCTATGTCCCGGCGATTCGCTCGGGCAACTACATCTACACCTCGGGTCAGCTCCCGATGGTGGACGGCAAGCTCGTGGCGACCGGCAAGGTCGGCGCCGAGGTCACCCCGGAGGAAGCCGCCGAGCTCGCCAGGATCTGCGCGCTCAACGCCCTCGCGGCGATCGTGTCGGTGGCCGGAGACCTGTCCAGCATCGTCAGGATCGTCAAGGTCGTCGGCTTCGTGGCCAGCGACCCCGCCTTCGGCGGCCAGCCGCAGGTCGTCAACGGCGCCAGCGAGCTGCTCGGCGAGGTCCTCGGGGAAGCGGGCAAGCACGCCCGCAGCGCGGTCGGCGTGGCCGTCCTTCCTCTGGACGCGCCGGTCGAGGTCGAAGTGATCGCCGAGGTCGTCTGACGATTGTCCGGGGCGGGAGCCGTACCACATGATGGGTTCTGAAACCGAGTGTTGTTCTGGTGGAGGATCTGAATGGGTGGGATTCCGCTCCCTGGCGAGCTGGCCGAACGTGCGCGCGACATCCTGGCCGGGCGGGTCGACCCCGTCCCGGCCCGGGATGCCGCAACCGTGGTCATCCTCCGGGAAGGTGTCGAGGTCTATCTGCTGAGGCGGAAAGCGAGCATGGACTTCGCGGCGGGGGCCTACGTCTTCCCCGGCGGTTCGGTGGACCCTCGTGACACCGATCACGCGATCGCCTGGGCCGGGCCCTCGCCCGCCGAGTGGGGCGAGGTCTTTCACGCGGACGACGGGACCGCCCGGGGGCTGGTCTGCGCCGCGGTGCGCGAGACGTTCGAGGAGTCGGGTGTGCTGCTCGCCGGGCCGTCCGCGGAATCCGTCGTGGCCGACACCACCGGCGACGACTGGGAGGCCGACCGGCTCGCCCTGATCGGCCGGAGCCTGTCGCTGGCCGACTTCCTCGGCAAGCGCGGGCTGGTCCTCCGTTCCGACCTGCTCCGCCCCTGGGCTCACTGGATCACCCCCAAGATCGAGAACAGGCGCTTCGACACCCGGTTCTTCGTCGCCGCCCTCCCACCGGGCCAGCGCACCCGCGACGTCGGCGGCGAAGCCGACCAGGTCGCCTGGGTGCGGCCCGCCGACGCGATCGACCAGGCCAAGAACGGCCGGATCTTCCTGATGCCCCCGACCTACCGCACGCTCAACGAGCTTCGCGACTATTCGACCGTGGCCGGCGTGCTCGCGGCTGAACGCGAGATCGTCACCCTCATGCCCGAGATCGCCGAAGTGAACGGGGAGATGCACATCGTGCTCGACGACGACTACAGGTTCGGCCCGGCATGAGCACCGGCATGAGCACCGGCATGAGCACCGGCATGAGCACCGGCATGAGCACCGGCATGAGCGCTGACGTGAGCCCCGGTATGAGTCCCGGTGCGAGTGAGCGGGGGAGCAGGCCCCGGACGCTCCCCGGCGGGTGCGCCGGGCCGGAAGGCGGGCAGACGCCGTGAGCGGGCTGCGGATTCCCCTCGGCGGCCCCGACGGATCGGGTACGGCTCACGCCCTCGGACTGCTCGCCCCGAACCCGTCCCCGATGACCCTGGACGGCACCAACACGTGGGTGATCGGCCGGGGAGAGGACGTGCTGGTCGTCGACCCCGGGCCGGATGACGAGGCGCACCTGCGGCGGGTCGCCGACCACCTTCGCGAGCGCAGGGTGGCGGCGATCCTGCTCACCCACGGGCACCACGACCACAGCGGCGGCGCGCGGAGGTTCGCCGGAATGGTCCAGGCCCCCGTCAGGGCCCTGGATCCACGGCACAGGCTCGGCGACGAGGGTCTCGCCGACGGCGACGTCGTCACCGTGGGCGGCCTTGAGCTCCATGTCGTGGGTACGCCCGGCCACTCGTTCGACTCGCTCTGCTTCTGGCTGCCCGAGGATCGGGCGATGCTGACCGGGGACACCGTGCTCGGCCGGGGCACCACCGTGATCGCCCCGGACGGCGACCTCGCCGACTATCTGCGATCCCTCGACAGGCTTCGCGCGACGGCCGAGCAGGTCGGTGCGGAGGCCCTGCTTCCCGGGCACGGTCCGGTGCTGCCCGACCCGATCGGGGCGCTGGACGGGTACATCGCGCACCGCAGGCAGCGGCTGGACCAGATCCGCACCGCACGCGAGCAGGGCGCGACGACGCCGAGGGAGATCGTCGAGATCGTCTACGCGGACGTCGACAGGTCGCTCTGGGCCGCCGCCGAGATGTCGGTCCGCGCCCAGCTCGCCTATCTCGGAGAGTAGGGCTCCCGGCTCTTCCGGTCTCTCAGCGCGAGCGGTTGTGCAGTCGCTCCAGGTCCATGATGACCACGGCCTTGGCCTCGATGCGCAACCAGCCGCGCTGGGCGAAGTCGGCCAGCGCCTTGTTCACGGTCTCGCGGGAGGCGCCGACCAGCTGGGCCAGCTCCTCCTGGGTGAGGTCGTGGTGGACCCGGATGCCGTCGTCGATCCGCTGGCCGAAGCGCTCGGCCAGGTCGAGCAGGGCCTTGGCGACCCGCCCGGGGACGTCGGTGAAGACCAGGTCGGCCAGCACGTCGTTGGTCCGGCGCAGCCGCTGGGCCAGGGCGCGCAGCAGGTGCAGGGCGACCTCGGGGCGGCCGGTCAGCCAGGGGCGCAGGTCGTCATGGCCGAGTCCGGCCAGGCGGACGTCGGTCAGCGCGGTGGCGGAGGCTGTACGGGGGCGGGGGTCGAAGAGCGACAACTCGCCGAACATCTCGCTCGGACCGAGCACGCTGAGCAGGTTCTCGCGGCCGTCGGGCGCGGTCCTGGACAGTTTGATCTTTCCCTCAAGCACCACGTAGAGGCGGTCCCCGGTCTCGTTCTCGCTGAACAGGGTCTGCCCCTTGGACAGCTCCACCTCGGAGATGCTCGTGCGCAGCGCGGCGGCGCTCTCACGGTCGAGCGCGGCGAACAGAGGGGCCTTGCCCAGAACGTCGTCGGTGTTCACGGTGCCTCCTGTTTCACGGCTCACGCAGTCATTGTGACCTATCCCACCGCGCGGCTTTCAAGGGGCCCATGCGCGTAGGCTGTCGGAGTGGTCCGCAACGACAGTCTTGCTGGTGAGTCCCAGCTTGCCCTGGTTCGTCGTGCTAGGCGAATGGATCGAATCCTCGCGGAGACCTATCCCGACGCACACTGCGAACTCGACTTCCGCAACCCTCTTGAGCTGCTGGTCGCGACAATCCTATCCGCGCAGTGTACGGATAAAAGAGTCAACATGGTCACTCCCACGCTTTTCGCGAAATATCGGGCGGCGGAGGAGTATGCCAGCGCCGACCGGGCCGAGATGGAGGAGATCATCCGGCCCACCGGGTTCTTCCGGGCGAAGACCAACAGCATCATCGGCATGGCCCAGGCCCTGTGCGACCGTTACGGCGGCGAGGTTCCCGGAAAGCTGAAGGACCTGGTCACCCTGCCCGGGGTCGGCCGCAAGACGGCGAACGTGGTGCTCGGCAACGCCTTCGAGGTGCCGGGGATCACCGTGGACACCCACTTCCAGCGGCTCGTCGGCCGGTTCCGCTGGACCGACGAAACCGACCCGGTCAAGATCGAGCAGGTCGTCGGGAAGCTCATCGCGAAGCGTGACTGGACGATGATGTCCCATCGCCTGATCTGGCACGGCCGCCGCATCTGCCACGCCCGCAGGCCCGCCTGCGGCGCGTGCCCGCTCGTCGTGCTCTGCCCCTCGTACGGCCTCGGCCCCACGGACTCCGTCCAGGCCGCCAAACTGGTGCGTCCCGGCCCCTTCTCGTGACCGGGAAGCACAAGGCGGGGGTCTTGTGTTGCAGAGACCGGAGGTGGGTCCGTGAAAGTGCCCGGATGGTTGGAGACGCTGCCCGAGCGAGCCGCGGCGACATCGATTCCCCCGTCGCTGCGCCCTCCGGGGTCCGGCGGACGCCCGGCCGCGGTGCTGCTGCTTTTCGGTGAGGGGCCACTCGGTCCCGACGTGCTGCTGATCCAGCGCAGCTCGCGCGGGCGCCGGCACGCGGGGCAGCCCGCCTTCCCCGGCGGCGGCGTCGACCCCGAGGACGGCGGCCCGATCGCCGCGGCGTTGCGCGAGGCCCACGAGGAGACCGGCCTCGACCCGGCCGGGGTCCACGTGGTCGGCACGATGCCCGAGCTGTACGTCTGGCGCAGTGACAACAGGGTCACCCCGGTCCTGGGCTGGTGGCACACGCCCAGCGCGGTCCACCCGGCCTCGCCCGACGAGGTGGAGGCGGTGGAGCGCGTCCCGATCGCCGAGCTCGTCAATCCGGACAACCGGCTCAAGCTGCGCCACCCGAGCGGCTACTCCGGGCCCGCCTTCCGGGTGCGCGGACTGCTGGTGTGGGGGTTCACGGCAGGAGTGCTCGATGGGGTGCTCGCCGACACGGGTTTCGAGGTTCCCTGGGACCGGTCAAGAATCGAGGATCTCCCGCCGGACATCCTCAATCTCGCGTCCCGTTGACAGCGCCAGACCGAGACACGCCCACTCGGCCACGTCGTCGTCGGAGTCCCTGGCCAGCCGTTGCAGTGCGGTCAGGCCCGTCGGGTCGGGTGGGATGCCCATGATGTTCGGCAGGGCGTAGGCCGCGCCGTACCTGATCCCGGGGTCGGCGTGCTCGCTCAGGGCGATCACCGAGGGCAGCGCGCGGCGGTCCCTGAGGTGGCCGAAGGCGATCAGCACCGAGTAGAGCACCATGCAGTCGTCCTCGCTGGCGGCGAGGAAGCGCAGCACGGGCAGGCTCCGGTCGACGAACCCGAGCCGGCCCAGAATGTCCACCCCGAGCATCCGCTCGTCGGCCGTCTCACCGGCGCACAGCCGGCGGGCCGCGGTGAAGGTCTCCAGATCGCCTCGCTTGTGCAGCATGGCGATCGCGTTCCAGCGGATCGTGCCGTCCTGGTCTTGGTCTCGCAGCGCGGTCTCGATGAGAGATTCCACGGCCGACGACCCCCCGATCGTTGCCATATGGCCACGATAGCCGCCGGGACCTCCCGTAAGGGGTGCACGCGCGGCCTGGCGGCTGGATACCGTTAAGGGGTGAGCGGTGATCTCCTCGACCTCATCCTGATCGCCCTGATGGTGGCCTTCGCGGTGTCGGGATACCGCCAGGGGTTCATCATCGGGGCCCTGAGCTTTGTCGGATTCGTCGGCGGCGCGTTGCTGGGCATGTTCATCGCCCCGCCGATCGCCGGCGCGGTGGTCGACGGCGACACCGAACGGGCGCTGCTCGCCATCGTCATCGTCTTCCTGGCCGCCACGATCGGGCAGTTCGCCTCCTCGACGATCGGCGCGGTGGTCCGCAGCCACGTCACCTGGGAGCCCGCGAAGGTGATCGACGCGGTGGGCGGCACCTTCGCCAGCGCTCTCTCGGTGCTGATCTTCGCCTGGCTGATCGGCTCCCTGATCACCTTCTCGCAGTTCACCCTGCTCAGCGAACAGGTCCACAAATCCCTGCTGATCAGCACCGTCGACCAGGCCATGCCGCAGGCGGCCAAGGACCTGCAGAAGCCGATCAAGGAATTCATCGACACCTCCGGCTTCCCCAAGGTGTTCGACCGCATCGGGGGCGGCCAGCTCGTCGAGGTCGCGCCGCCCGACCAGAGCGTGCCGAAGAGCGCGCAGCTCGCGCGGGCCCGCCGGGGCATCGTCAAGGTCCAGGGTGTCGCCACGAGCTGCCGCAGGCACATCGAGGGCACCGGGTTCGTCTACGCGCAGAACAAGATCATGACAAACGCCCACGTGGTCGCGGGGGTCGACGAGGATCTCCAGGTCACCGACTACCTGAACAACACCCACGCGGCCAAGGTCGTGCTCTACAACCCCGACAGGGACATCGCGATCCTCCACGTCCCCGGCCTCAACCTGCCGATCCTGCGCTTCGACGGCACCGCCGAGAAGGGCGACGACGCGATCGTCGCGGGTTTCCCGCACGGCCAGGGTTTCACCATGAACGCGGCGCGCATCCGGGTGCAGCAGAAGGCCAAGGGCCCGGACATCTACGAGCGCAAGATCGTCATCCGTGACGTCTACTCGATCCGCGGCCTGGTCAGGCAGGGCAACTCCGGCGGGCCTCTGCTCACCACCGACGGCCGGGTCTACGGCGTGGTCTTCGCCGCGGCCCTCGACCAGCGGGAGACCGGCTACGTCCTGACCGCGACCGAGGTCGCGCCGGACGCCGAAGACGGCTCCAGGCTGTTCAACCGGGTCGGCACCCAGGAATGTGACCAGAACAACAACTAGAGCAGGTCCCTGATCCTGGAGATGGCCGTCTCGGCGTCCAGATCGTCCAGGCCGTCCAGCTCCAGAGCGGCCTGCGCGATCTTCTCGTACGGCATGCCGTACCCGGCGATCCTGCCGGCGCCCCGGGCGAACAGCGCCGACGCCCCGCGCCGGTTGCCCCGCTGCAGATGGGTCAGCGCGACGCAGATCTGCGCCAGTCCCTGCCACAGCTCCCGTTCTTCCCGCGGCGCGGTCTTCCAGCGGCCCTCAAGCACCTCGTGGGCATGGAACGGCCGGCCCTCGCCGAGCAGCCGGCGTGCTTCGGCCAGGGCCTCCTCGGCGCTCGGCGCGTAGTCGTCCGGGACGCGCTCCACGCCCTGCGCGCCGTGAGGCAGCGGCCGCCCGAACGCGTCACGGGGGCGCCGGTTGCGCGGCCTCCCGTCCGGGCCCCGGTCTCGCGGGATCACCGGTCGGGCTCCGGATCGGTCAGCCAGCCGATGAGCTCGGCGTCGAACTCCCCGGGGCGCTCCTCGTGGGGGAAGTGCCCGGCGCCCTCGATCAGCCGCCACCGGTAGGGGGCGGTGACGTAGCGGCTGGAGCCCTGGGCGGTGCGGGGCAGGATGTGGTTGTCGAGTGCGCCGTGCAGCTGCAGGGTGGGCGCGTTGATCTCGCCCCGCATGCTCCTGGCGTAACGCAGCCCGTCGGGACGGAACTGGGACCGGGCGAACCAGCGGTGATACTCCACCGCGCAGTGGGAGACCGTGGGGATGCGGAACACGTCGCGGTAGGTTTTCGCCACGGTCTCGTCCGGCCAGCCGGGTCCCGACCAGTCATTGAGCAGCCGCCCCACCAGCGCGCCGTCCTTGGCGGTCAGACGGCGCTCGGGCAGGAACGGCAGCTGGAAGCCAAGCGTGTAGGAGCTCGCCCTGAGCTGGCCGAACGGGTCGGTGAACAGCGCCGAGCGCAACCTGAGCGGGTGCGGGGCCGACACCGGGACCAGGCGCAGGACCGCCTTGGGGTCCCGTACGGCCATCGTCCAGGCCAGCAGGCCGCCCCAGTCGTGGCCGACGACGATCGCGCCCGTCTCGCCCAGAGCGCGGATCAGCCCCGCCGCGTCGCCGGCCAGCGTGGGCAGGTCGTAGCCGCGCGGCGGCTTGTCGCTGGCACCGTACCCTCGCAGGTCGACGGCGACGGCGCGGTAACCCGCCGCGGGCAGTGAGACGAGCTGGTTGCGCCAGGTCCACCAGAACTGCGGAAACCCGTGCAGCAACAGCACGAGCGGCCCTTCACCGGCCTCCACGACGTGGAAGCGGGTGCCACGGGCGTGCACGGAGCGGTGGGTCCACGGGCCCTCGACCTGGACCAGAGACTCGTCTGGCTTGCTCACTGGCCCGGTCTCACCGGTTCACGATGCGTGCCGACCTGGCCCGCGGTGGGGGGAGGGGGAGACGCGGGAAGACCGAGCTCGTCCTCGCCGCCCTTGATGGTCTTGAGTGAACGCAGGGTCCGCTTCATCCCCGCCAGACCCTTGAGCCGCCGGATGCCCAGGAAGACCAGCAGTCCGGCCACGACAAGGTAGAACACCGTGACGATCGTGAAGGCCAGCCACGTCCACATGCCCAGGGCGACCAGACCGTAGGCGATGGCGAACGAGGCCAGGATCAGGCACAGGTGGGCGATGAACGCGGCGGCGCCGAAGAGCCCGGCGGCCGTGCCGACCCGTCTGGCGTCGAACTTGAACTCGGCCTTGGCCAGTTCGATCTCGGCGCGGACCAGGGTGGAGATCTGGTCGGTGGCCGCGGCGACCAGCGCGCCCAGCGACTCCTCCTGTGGCTCCGTGGGTGGGTTCTGTGTCATGAACAATCTCCTATCGAGCGCCGATATCAAACATCATCCTGCGCGTTGAGGTGGTTGCGCACGCGCACCCGGAGCAGAACCGCCGCCAGGACCGAGGCCGTGAGGCTGGCCGTGAGCACACCGGTGGTCACCAGGTTCACTCGTTCCGGATCGTCACCGTAGGCCAGATCGCCGATGAGCAGGGAAACGGTGAACCCGATCCCGGCCAGTATCGAGACGGCGGCCATGTCCCGCCAGTGCAGTTCCTCCGACAGTTTCGCCAGGCCGAGCCGTACGGCCAGCCAGGCCCCGCCGAAGACGCCCAGAAACTTGCCGACCAGCAGGCCGGCGATCACGCCGAGCACCACCCGGTCGGTGAGCATCGTGCGGAGGCTGTCCGTGCTGATCAGGACTCCGGCGGACAGGAACGCGAACACGGGCACCGCGAAACCCGCGGATAGGGGGCGGATGTAGTGGTCGGCCCGTTCGGCGGGGGACCTCTCCTCGTCCGGACCACTGTGCACACGGGTCATGAGGCCGAGAGCCACCCCGGCGACGGTCGCGTGGACGCCGCTGACCTCGACGAGATACCAGGCGAGGACGGCGAGCGGCAGGTAGAACTGGAGGCCGCGGACCCGCCTGGCCTGCAGCAGGCCGTACAGGGCGATGACCGCCACTCCGGCCAGCAGGGCCAGGAGGTTCAGGTGCCGGGTGAAGAAGACGGCGATGATGGTGATCGCGCCGAGATCGTCCACCACGGCGCTGGTCAGCAGGAACGCCCGCAACGCGGCGGGCATCGCGCTGGCCGTCACGGCCAGTACGGCGAGGGCGAAGGCGATGTCGGTGGCCGTGGGGATGGCCCAGCCGCGGCTCGCGTCCGGCGCGCCCCGGCTCACCACGAGATAGATCAGGGCGGGCATGACCATGCCGGCGATGGCGGCGAAGACGGGCAGCGCGGCCTTGCGGAGGTTCGCCAGCTCGCCATGGACGAACTCCTCCTTGACCTCGATCCCCGCGATGAAGAAGAAGATCGTGAGCAGGCCGTTCTGAGCCCATTTGTAGAGTTCGAGGTTGAGATGGAGGGACTCGGGGCCGAAGGTCGCGGTGCGCACCGCCTCGTAGGAGGCGTTGGACACGTTGGCCCAGATCAGCGCGGCGACCGTGGCCAGCAGCATGATGACGCCGCCGATGGTCTCGGCTCGCAGGGCCTCCGCGAGCTGGCCGGCGTATCGAACCGTCGGCCGGAAGGGCCAGATTTCGGCAGTGCGGCGCATGGGACCTCCAGGAGTGCAGCGAGGGCCGGTCCCCCCGCTGGCCGACCAGGCTTCCCGGCACACCTGATCACCAGCCTACAGATGTCCGTAAGGTGAATCTTCTGGAGGTTTGCGCGCAAAAGGTGTGGATCACCCTAAAAGGTGATCCACACCTTGCCTCCGGAGTCCGGCCCCCTGGGTCTAGTCCTCGCTCTTGGCGCTGGGCAGCTTCTCGGCGATGAGGTTCATCACCGTGCTGTCGGCCAGCGTGGTGACGTCGCCGACGCTGCGGTTCTCCGCCACGTCACGCAGGAGACGCCGCATGATCTTGCCTGAGCGGGTCTTCGGCAGTTCGGGGACCACCAGGATCTGGCGCGGCTTGGCGATCGGGCCCAGCGTCTTGGCCACGTGGGCGCGGAGCTCGGCGGCGATGTCGCCGCTCTCCTCCGCGCTGCCGCGCAGGATCACGAACGACACGATGGCCTGGCCGGTCACCGGGTCGGTCGCGCCGACCACGGCCGCCTCGGCGACCTTGGGGTGGGAGACCAGGGCCGACTCCACCTCGGTGGTGGAGATGTTGTGCCCGGAGACGAGCATGACGTCGTCCACGCGGCCGAGCAGCCAGATGTCGCCGTCTTCGTCCTTCTTCGCGCCGTCGCCCGCGAAGTACGTGCCCTCGAAGCGGGACCAGTAGGTGTCGATGTAGCGCTGGTCGTCGCCCCAGATCGTGCGGAGCATCGACGGCCACGGGTCACGGATCGCCAGGTAACCCCCACCGCCGTTGCCGACGCTGTGGCCCTGGTCGTCGACCACGTCGGCGGTGATGCCGGGCAGCGGGCGCATGGCCGCGCCGGGCTTGCCCTCGGTGACGCCGGGCAGCGGGCTGATCATGATGGCGCCGGTCTCGGTCTGCCACCAGGTGTCCACGACAGGGGTGCGGTTGCCGCCGATGTGCTCGCGGTACCAGACGTAGGCCTCAGGGTTGATCGGCTCACCGACGCTGCCCAGGATGCGCAGGGACGACATGTCGTATTTGGTGGGGATGTCGTCGCCCCACTTCATGAACGTGCGGATGGCGGTCGGCGCGGTGTAGAGCACCGTGACCTTGTACTTCTGCACGATCTCCCAGAACCGGCCGCGGTGCGGGGTGTCCGGCGTGCCCTCGTAGATGACGCTGGTCGCGCCGTTGGCCAGCGGGCCGTACACGATGTAGGAGTGGCCGGTCACCCAGCCGATGTCGGCGGTGCACCAGTAGATGTCGGTGTCCGGCTTGAGGTCGAACACCGCGTGATGGGTGTAGGCGGTCTGGGTCAGGTAACCACCGGTGGTGTGCAGGATGCCCTTGGGCTTACCGGTCGTGCCGCTGGTGTAGAGGATGTAGAGAGGGTCTTCGGCGTCGTTGGCCCGTGCCTCGTGGGCCTCCGGCTGCCGGTCCACGACCTCGTGCCACCAGAGGTCCTTGTCGGTCCAGCTCACCTCCTGACCGGTCCTTCTCACGACCAGGACGTGCTCGACGCCGGGGCACTCCTTGACCGCCTCGTCCACGGTCGGCTTGAGCGCGCTGGGCGCGCCACGGCGGTAACCGCCGTCGGCGGTGACCACGACCTTGGCGTCGGCGTCCTGGATCCTGCCGCTCAGGGCGCTGGCGGAGAACCCGCCGAACACGACCGAGTGGATTGCGCCGATGCGGGCACAGGCCAGCATGGTGATCGGCAGCTCGGGGATCATCGGCATGTAGACGGCGACCCGGTCGCCCTTCCCGACGCCCAGCTCCTGCAGCGCGTTGGCGGCCTTGGAGACCTCGCGCTGCAGGTCCGAATAGGTGAGAGTGCGGCTGTCGCCCTCAGGCTCGCCCTCCCAGTGGTAGGCGATCTTGTCGCCGCGACCGGCCTCGACGTGGCGGTCGACGCAGTTGTAGGCGACGTTGAGCTCTCCGCCGACGAACCACTTGGCGAAGGGCGGATTCCACTCAAGGGTGGTGTCCCAGCGCTTGGACCAGGCCAGCCGGTCGGCCTGCTTCTCCCAGAAGGCCAGGCGGTCTCGCTCCGCCTCGGCATAGGAGTCGGCGGACACGTTCGCGGCCGCGGCCAGGTCGGCAGGAGGAGCGAACCGCCGGGTCTCGTGCAGCAGGTTCGACAACGTCTCCTGGGTCTCACGCGACTCGGAACCAGGGGTTTCCGGGGCCACTACGCACTCCTTACGTGCTGCTGGACGTACTGCTGTTCGACTGATTGTGTGTTCCACTTCACCAGGCCGGAGGGGCCCGCCACAAGAGGTCTAGACAGGTCTGTACCAATCGGCGGTGGCCGTTGTGCGGTTCACAATCGCCTTAACATTCCGCAACAACCGCCACGAAAACGTTGTGCTTTTGACACCTTAGGAATATAAGAAGCGTTATTTTATGGGCTTTAGTACGGCAGTGCGGTTGGCGGCGGTATGCGGTTCGTGGAACGGTCCGGCGATCGTTTCCGGTGGCGCGGTCGGGGCCTTGTTAACCGGCCGGTAGGGTCTGGGACGTGAGCGACCCATTGGCTGTAATCGCCGAACTGCCCGGAGTGCCCGACGCGGTCACCGACGCGCGCAAGGCCGTGGACCGGCTCTACAGACATCGCGTGCTTCGGCGCAAGAGCCCGGAAGTGTCGGCCAGATCCGCCCTGCGCGGTGCGCGCGCGTCCGCCGCGCTGGAGGGCGTGGACGTTCCGCTTGAGGCCATCCCGGAGGTCACCGACCCCGTCGTCCAGGGCGCGCTGCGCGTCTCGGCCGAGCTGGGGCGTCTCGGCCCGACCTGGCGTACGGCTCCACGCCAGGTGATGGCCAGACTGCACACCCTCGCCGCGGCCGGCCTGGTCGAGAACCTCGGCCGTCCCCGGACCACCGCCGACGCACCCGACCCGCTCGGCCTGGGGGGTGTGCCGGGCCCGGAGGAGACCGTGGCCCGGGTGGACGGGCTGGTCGGCCTCGTGACGGGAGACTCCAAGGCGCCCGCCCTGGTGCTCGCCGCCATCGTGCACGCCGAGCTGGCGGTGCTGCGGCCGTTCGGATCGGCGGACGGGGTGGTCGCGCGGGCGGCGGAACGGCTGACGCTGGTGGAGTTCGGCCTGGACCCGAAGTCGCTGGTGGCCGTCGAGGTGGGTCATGTCGAACTCGGGCCGGCGTACGCCGAGAGTTTGAAGGCCTACCTGAGCGGGACCCCCGAAGGGGTCGCGACATGGGTGAGGCACTGTGCCTCGGCGGTGACGCTCGGCGTGCGTGAGGCCACGGCGATCTGCGAGGCCATGCAGCGAGGCTGACCGCGGGCGTCGTCCGAGGAGGAGTGCGCGAGAAGGCTGGAGGAGCGCGTGAGGAGGCTGATCGCGGACATCGGCCGAGGCGGAGCGTGCTAGCAGGCTGATTACGGACATCGTCCGACACGCAGCAAACGGCGCCCCTGGAATGGGGCGCCGTTGCCGGCACGTCCTGCCGGGTTACCAAGCGTGCACCTGATGTTCGTCGAAACGGGCCGAAACCCGCTCCAGACGTGCCTCCCGCGGCTCGGCGGCACGTGGGTGCCCGGCGGCCGTGCCCGGACAAGTGGTCCGTACAACCTTTCTATGCCTGATCCAGGCGGATGGGAACCCCTGAGACCAAGACCTTTACGGATCGGGGGTATTCGTAGATGAAGCGCACCATATGTCCTGTTTGGTTTTCGGGCATCCGATGGCTCGATCGCGGCAAGATCACGATCACTCTGCGTGATCGCGGGTGGGGTGGATTAGGGCATGCGTGATTGGACGATGTCCGCGACTGAATCGTTACCTCGAAAAAAACTAGCGGAAATTAGAGATTACTCCTCGACGAAACTCAAGCCGATCGGGCAGCATGTGGTGGTATCTCCCAAACTGGAGTGACTGTGCATGGGTTGGCTTTGCAATCCCCATGTCATGCTCTGGTTAACTGTTGAAGGCTTTCTTCCGAAACGGGACCGGCTCTACCCCCCCAGAGCCGGACCGGTTGGCGACCCCCGCTCCCCCCTGCGGGGGTCGCCGCATTTCCAGGGGTCCTCCGGTCGCGGGGCGGTGGGTTGTCCACAGGTGACATCACGTCTGGCTTCGTCGTCCACAGTGCGGCGTTCGGCGGCTTCCTGGTGGCGGGTTCTCCCGGAAGGTGGGTCTCCCGCACTTCAGGGAGGCACCTTTGGACCGTCCTCTGGTCATCACGGAAGACCACGATCTGCTTGACGATCTGCTTCGTGTCGCCGCCGCGGCAGGAGCGGAGCTTGACGTCGCGCACGTGCCCGCACACGCCCGGCCCTACTGGAACCGTGCCCCGCTGGTCGTGGTCGGCAGCGACATGGCTGACGCCCTGGCCGCCACCGGACCGCCGCCCAGACACCGCGTCATCCTGGTCACCCGCACTCCCGAGGATCCCGACACCTGGCGCAGGTGCGTCGCGGTCGGCGCTCAGTCCGTGCTGGAGCTGCCCTCGGCGGAGCGTCAACTGGTCGAGGAGTTCGCCGACGTGGTGGAGCCCGCGGAGAGAGCGGGCCTGGTGGTGTGCGTCGCCGGTGGACGCGGCGGAGCCGGAGCCAGCATCCTCGCGACCTCGCTGGCGCTGAGCGCCTCCCGGCGCCGCCTGCGCACCCTTCTCGTCGACGCCGATCCGCTCGGCGGCGGCCTGGACCTGCTCCTGGGTCAGGAGGAGGCCGACGGGGCCCGCTGGCCCGACCTGGTCGCCCGCGAGGGCAGAATCAGCTTCACCGCGCTCCAGGCCGCTCTGCCGACCTTCGCCGAGCTGACCCTGCTCTCCTTTCACCGCGGCGAGGTCGAGGCCATCCCCGCCGAGGCGATGCGATCGGTCCTCGAAGCGGGCCGGCGGGGTTTCGACCTGGTGGTCGTCGACCTGCCTCGCCACCTCGACCAGGCCGCGGTCGAGGCGCTCGGCAGAGCCACCACCACCCTGCTGGTCGTCACCGCCGACGTGCGCGGCGTGCTCTCCGCGGCCCAGGTGCTCACCGGGTTGCGCAAGCACACCGGAGAGGTGCGGGCCGCCGTGCGCGGCGGCGTCCTGGACGACGATGTGGTCACGAGCTCGCTCCGCGTGCCGTACGCCGGGAGTCTCCCCGATCAGCCCCGGCTCGGCGCCGCCCTCAACCGCGGCGACGTTCCTCCGTTCGGCCGCCGGACCGCTCTCGGCCGGTTCTGCTCCTCGTTTCTCCACTCGCTGCTCGGAGCGGAGACATGACGCCGACCGGCATCGCCGCGACGGTCTCGCCCGAGCTGGTGGAAGCGGTCCGGGTACGGCTGGCCCGGACCGGCGTCGAGCCCAGCGCCGCGCACGTCGCGGCCGCGCTCAGAGCGGAGCGCGCGATGCTCGGCGACGCGGAGATCCTGGCGGTCGCCCGCACGCTGTGCGCGGACCTGATCGGTGCCGGCCCGCTGGAGCCCCTGCTGGCCGAGGCCGAGGTAACCGACGTCCTGGTGAACGGCCCCCGTGAGGTGTGGGTCGACGACGGTCGCGGCCTTCGCCGCACCTCGGTCGTCTTCCCCGCGGAGGAAGCGGTCCGGCGGCTCGCCCAGCGCCTTGCCTCCGCGGCCGGAAGGCGTCTCGACGAGGCCTGCCCCTACGTCGACGCCCGCCTCGCCGGAGGCGTCCGGCTCCACGCCGTTCTGCCACCGGTGGCGCCCGGCGGCACCTGCCTGTCCCTTCGCCTGCCACCCAGGCGCGCCTTCACCCTCTCCGACCTGGTCGAAGCGGGCACGATCAGAGCCGACACCGTCCCCGTGCTCACCGCGGTGATCCAGTCGAGGCTCGCTTTCCTCGTCACCGGCGGCACCGGCACGGGAAAGACCACCCTGCTGTCGGCCCTGCTGTCCCTGGCCGATCCCGGTGACCGGCTGCTGCTGGTCGAAGACTCAGCCGAGCTGAGGCCGCTGCATCCCCATGTCGTCCGCCTGGAATCCCGCCCGGCCAACCTTGAAGGGGCCGGTGGTGTCTGCCTGCGCGATCTCGTCCGCCAGGCCCTGCGCATGCGCCCGGACCGCCTCGTCGTCGGCGAAGTCCGGGGCGCCGAGGTCGTCGATCTCCTCGCCGCCCTGAACACCGGCCACGAGGGCGGCTGCGGCACTCTTCATGCCAACACCGCGATCGACGTGCCACCCCGTCTGGAGGCTCTGGCATGCGCCGCGGGTCTCAGCCGCGAGGCGGTCCACAGCCAGATCGCCGCAGCCTTGGACATCGTGATCCATCTCGCTCGCGACCACGCCGACGGCCGCCGCCGGGTGGCCGAGATCTGCATGATGACCCGTCGCCCCTCAGGTCTGGTCGACGCCGAGCCGGCCCTGACCTTCTCACCGGACGGCCGCGTGTCCACCGGCCCGGGATTCGCCGCCCTGACGGCTCGAGCCCCCGGAATCCTCTCCTCAAGCCCGAAGCGCAGTCCGTACGGTCCCGCCCGGTTCGGCCGTCCCCGTGAGCGGGTGCAAGCGCACGAGGTGACCGGCCGATCGCCGGACGACTCCTGCACGGGCGGCGTCGGAGCGCTGTCATGACGATGGCCGCGGTGCTTCTCGCCGCCTTGGCCGTGTGGTTGTGGGCAGGGCCCGATCGGGGAACGGATCGCTTACGGCGGATCCGGTGTCACCACCCGCCCGAATCGCGTTCCCTGCGAGAGAGGTTCAGCGGCCGTTCCCGGCCCGCCAGGCGCGCGGAAGCGTGGCGAACCGCGTCGATCGAGTTGTGTCACGGGCTCGCGGCCGAGCTGACTGCCGGCCGGACGGCCGGCGAGGCACTCGCCCGGGCCCTGTCGGCCGTGGAGTTTCCCGATCCGATCACGCTGCGACCGCTGATCGCGGCGGCGAGAGACGGCGGCGATGTTCCCGCGGCCCTGCTGACCGCGGCTCCGGAGCAGGGAGGTGAAGCCTTTCGCGGGTTGGCCGCCTGCTGGCGGGTGAGTGTGACCGTCGGGGCAGGCTTGTCCACCGTCGTCGATCGCGTGGCCGCCGCCCTCAGGGAGGCCCAGGCCCATCGCCAGGATGTCGCCGCCCAGCTCGCGGGTCCTCGCGCCACCGCCCGCCTGCTGGCCGGGCTCCCCGTGCTCGGCCTGCTGATGGCGGCGGGTCTCGGCATGCGCCCGTTGCACTTCCTGTTCGGCAGCCCGGCGGGTGTGGTCTGCCTGACGATCGGCCTCGCACTCGACGGCTGTGGTCTGTGGTGGACCCACCGTCTGGTCACGCGTGCGCAGGCCTGAGCCCTCCGGCCTCGTGGTGCGACGGGCGGCGCCGGTGCATCGTGCTGTGGGCGCTTGGTGATCGTGAAGGGTCGAACAAGTGATGATTATGTTTTCCGTCGTGTTTGCCGGGATCGCCGGGTGGCTGTGGATGTCGCCCGGTGATCCCGCCGAGCGGATCCACCGGGCTCGACGGCTGCCGTCTCCGGATGGGCCGGTCGAGGTGCGGCCGAAGGCTCGGCCTGGGGTGCGACCGAAGACTGAGGTGTCCTCTTTCCCCCCACATGCGAGGACGATCTCCCCACATGTGAGCTCTCCGCATGCGAGGACGACCTCTCCGAACGCGAGAGCAATCTCCCCGAACGCGAGAGCGACCAGTGATCCGACCGGAAGGCGACGGCCGGGCCGAGGAGAGGTAATGCTCTCCGCCACCATCGGGCTGATGGCGTTCTTCGTCGTCGGCGGTGTTCCGGGAGCCGTCGTGGGGGTGATCGGTTTCGCGGTCGCGTTGATGGTCCTCAAGAGGAGGGAACCGCCCTGGTCCCGTCGGGAGCGTGATCGGGTGGCGGCGGACCTGCCGCTGGCGGCCGACCTCATGGTCGCGTGTCTGCGCGCCGGGCAACCGATCACAGGAGCCATCGACGTCACGGTGGAGGCCGTCGGCGGGCCACTCGGTGACCGGCTGGCCTGGGTGAGCGGGCAGCTGAGGCTGGGCGCCGCGCCGGAAAGCGCTTGGCAGGCGCTCGCGGCCGAAGGCCCGCTGGCCCCACTCGCACGCACGATGAGCCGGGCCGCCCTTAGCGGTGCCCCGGTGGCCGACGTGCTCACCAGGTTGTCCGACGACGCCCGCCATGCTGCCCGCGCCGCGTCGTCGGCGGCCGCCCGACGGGTGGGGGTCCAGGCCGTGGCGCCGCTGGGACTCTGCTTCCTGCCCGCCTTCGTCTTTCTCGGCATTGTTCCCGTCGTGGCCGGTCTCGCCGGTGACGTGCTACTTCCCTGAGTTATCCACAGGAATTTCCGTCCACCCCAAGCTTATCCACAGCGGTGGTGAATTCTGTGGATATGTGGTCGCGGGCCTTCTCGGGCACGCTCGGCGCGGCGACGGAAGAGTCGCGAGGCGGAGACCGGAAGAAGGAAGGCCGAGGCGCCATCAGGGCCGCCGACCGAGTGCCGCGGTTCCACGGAACGGAGGCGATCCCCGGTTGCGGACGCGTGACGCCGCGGACTGTGGGGCGTTGCACACCTTCGCTCGAGGTAAGGCCAACACCTCCAAAACCCTGCGCGTCCGGGCGCACGCGGCCGAGGACCCTGTCGCCTCGACATCGGGGATTGGCGGTGCCGGCGACTGCCGATCTCCAGATTGTTGAGAAGCCTTGACTATCGGAGTTCTCTGCGGAGCAAGCAAATGAGATTAGTGCCCCAAAATAGGCACTTTCGGCCCGGAAATTAAAGCAAGCCATCTGGTTGTGGATGGCATGGCGTTTTCCACAGAACGTCGTTCGCATCCCGGCGGTTGGGCCTGAATCGGGAAACCTGGTTTCACCGATGCCGGGTGTTGGACTCGGCTGGGATTTCCAGGAGGAGATGATGGGTCGATCGACCGTTGATGGCACTCGACGTGACCGGCTGCGGTGGCTGCGTGCTCGCTGGGTGGCGCTGACCGTCGGTTCAGGTCGCGATCGGGGCATGTCCACCGCTGAATACGCGGTCGGCACGATCGCGGCCTGTGCTTTCGCCGCGCTTCTTTTCAAGGTCGTGACGAGCTCCGAGGTCCAGCAAATGATCTCTGGCTTGATCAACCGGGCCCTGACCGTGGCCGGATGACCTTCAAGCTGGCGGTTGCCCGTCTTCGCAGGTCGAAGGGGTCGGTGACCGCGGAGACCGCGGTGGTGCTGCCCGCCGTCGTGGTGATGTTGGCGGCCGCGTTGTGGGCGCTGACGGCCGTCGAAGCGCAGCTGGAATGCGTGGATGCGGCTCGGGCCGGAGCTCGGGCCGCGTCACGAGGCGAATCCCTAGAGAGGGTGCGGAGTGGTGTCCTGGCCGCTTCTCCCGCGGGTGCGCTGGTCGTGGTGACCCGGAATGCGGAGATCACCCGGGTGGAGGTGTCCGTGAGCGTCAAACCCCGTTGGGGCGCCTCGCTCCCGAGCGTGCCCATCCGCGCGGTCGCTCTCTCTGCCACGGAACCAGGGGTCGAATAGCGAGGTGAGGGAACTCGCGTCGAGTCGGGACGGAGTGCCTGACAAAGGCGGGTCGAGGAGCATCGGAAAGGTAGATCGAAAAAGGGAAGCCGGTGACGGGAGGAAAGGAAACAGGGGAGTAGTGAATGGGTGGAAAGGGGCTATCGGCGGGCTGAGGAAGAGAAAGGAGGTCGGTGAGAAGAAGGAGAAGAAAAGGAGAGATGGAGAAGGAGTGGAAGACGGGTCAGGAGGGTGGAACAGGAAGACGGAGAAGGAGGGAGTGTAGAGGCTGGTGGGAGCGCGGAGAGCGAGGGTCGGCGACGATCTGGGCGGTCGGAGTGGTGGGGCTGATCTTTGCGGTGGGAACGGCGATCATGGTCGCTGGCACGGTCAGGGTGGCTCGTCACCGGGCGCAGAGTGCCGCCGATCTGAGTGCGCTCGCCGCAGCCCGGCTGGCATTCGCCGACCCGAATCGCGGGTGCGTGGAGGCGTCCTCGCTGGCCGAGGGCAACAAAGCGAAGCTCACAAGGTGTTCCATCGACGGCGACGGCATTGCCGAGGTCCAGGTGGCCGTGGAACTCTCGCTGCCTGTTGCGGGAAGCCGGACGATCATTGCTAATGCGCGTGCGGGTCCTGTCCATATCGCCGACTCCGTCGGTTGAGGTAGCGAGAAGCCTCTGGTTCACAGGAGGAGGAGTCGCTGAGCCCTTATGTGACAGGTCGCAATCGAATTACGACTTCTTAGACAAGATGTCCAAAAATCGAAAACCTCACGTAAGGTTCCGCTTACCCGCGCCCGTGCTGCTCCATGTCCAGGCATGGGAAGGGGGCGCGAGCGGCCAGACGTGCACGGCACGGTCGAATGGTCTGTCTGCTCGCGACCCGGGTTCGGGGTCTGGGCCGGTGCGAGCCGGTCTGGAGGACTGGCACGTCTGATTGTCGTGCGGCCACTCGCATGGCGGATGGCCGGACGGCGCGCGGCTCTCGACGAGGGGAAGCTGTCGTGACGACGGTTCGCAGACTGGTCGCTGGGGCGACGATCGCACTGATTACGTCCATGTCCACCGTGCTCGCTGTCGCGAGTCCGGCACAGGCCGTGGCCCGGTTGAACATCCCATCACGGGTGACCTCCAACCGGGCGGTTACGCTCTCGGGCACGGTCGACCCCTTCTTCGATGCCCTTCTCTTTGTGGACGGCCGGCAGGTGGCGAAGGGTGATCAGAAGGTCTCTTATATATGGGATCCCAGACGTCGTCCCAATGGAAGCTATGAGATCAAGCTCCAGCAGAAGGGCAAGATCTTTGGTGCCAAGTGGCACCAGACCCGCAAGACCTTGCTTCAAGTCGTTCCTCCGGTCGTGCCGAGCAGGGTGAACGCCAGGTTGCAGGGCGACCGGGTCGTGGTGACCTGGGGCAAAGGTCCCGAGCCTGATCTGCAGGCCTACGAGGTGTCGACAACCCGGAGCGGCCGGATCGGCTCGGTGCGGGTTGACAACGCATGTTCCGGTGGTTCGTGCAAGGCGATCTTGTCCGTTCCGGCGAAGGCGGTCGGTCGGCAGATCGGGTTCATGGTGCGTGCTCTGCGAAGCAATGGCAATGGGGGCACCCTGCCCTCACACAACTCTGCCGCGGCCTCGGTGAACATTCCCGCTCCCAAGACGGCACAGAATGATCAGAACGCCGAAAACCAGAGCACGGGAACCTCGAAGTCTGACGAGACACGGCAGGACAAGCGTCAGGAGACAAGCGGCGAAAATGTGAAAAGCCGAAGAGATGGCAAAACCGGTGGGAAGGAGAACGACAAGCGACAGACCGGAGTCCAGGACCTGCCGCAGCTGCCGACCAAGAACCCCGCAACGACCCCTACCCGATCTCCCAGGGCAGCGGTGGTGCCCGAAGAGGCGTCCAAGTCTCCGAGCGAACCCAAGAAGAGCGGGACCGAGGAGAAAGGCCAAGGCGCGCAGTCGCCTGCCAAGAAGGACAAGAAGGGCAATGGCGCCGAGGGGAAGACCGAAGCCGATGAGAGAAAGGCCAAAGAAGCCAGGGAACTGACCTCTGACTCTGGGGCGACCGAGCCTGCCACGAGACCGAGCATCACGACCCAGTCCTCGGAATCGCCGACCAGCGGGATAAGCCAGTACGGCATCCTCATCGCCGGCGGCCTGGTCCTCCTTATTCTCGGTGCTCACGCTGGCGCGTGGTTCCGCCGCAAGCTGCTGGCCGCAGGCACCGACGGCTCCAACTCCGGCTCCCACTCCCGCTCCGGCATCGACTCCAGTTTCGGCTCCCACTCCGGGCCCCAGGGAACGAGTCCCACTCCCGGAAATGGCGACACGCCCAAAGCTCGTAGATCCACCGGAGCGGTCGCCGCCACTGCCGCCATCACGATCACCCCACGACGGCCGGCGGCCATTCTGGCCGTGGTCAAGACTGGTCCCTCTCGACCCGTCTCGCCCCAGACACCCACCCCTCACCATGCCCCAACCTCTCAGGGACCCACCCGCGTGGATTCGGTTGAGGGTTCTGTCGGTGGGGGTTTGGTTCGGCAGGGTCCCACCCGTGCGGACTCGATCCGGCGGGGTCCCGCCGGTGGTGATTCGGTCCAGGAGGGTTCTGGCGGTGCGGGTTCGATGCGGCAGGGTCCCACCCGTGCGGACCCGGCTCGGGAGGGTTCCACCCGCGTAGGCGCGGGTGAGGTGGATTCTGCCGGTGGGGATCTGGCTCGGCAGGGGCCTGCTCGTGTGGGCTCGGTTCGCCGGGTTTCCATCCGCGTAGGACCGATCTCTGAGAGAGCCCCGGCTCCCGTATCCGAGTCTGATGATCTCGCGTTGCCTGCTCCTGCTCCTGCTCCGGCTCCGGCTCCGGCTCCGGCTCCGGCTCCGGAGGTGAGCATGGTGACCCCGGGCGTGGTCCGGATCGGTGACCGGTGGAACGGCTACCTCCCGCCCGTGCCACGGTCCATGGAGGACAGTGATTTCTGGGAGCGCCCGCAGCCGGGAGCGACCAATTTTTGGGGCGATGACGACGACGATCCGTCCTACTCCGGTGGCCCTCGGGTCTCTGATGGCAGCTGACGCGCGGATTCGGGCGTGGCTGTGTTGCAGATGGTGATACCCCAGCGGGTTCTCCTGCGCAGGTGAAGGCAGACATGGTTCTACGCCTGAGAGCTGGCCCCACTTACGCGCTTAGGCTCTAGATCTCGTCGCAACACCTGGCTCGAAGGGTGTTGCCATGACCAAGCCGTTTCGTCGACCGCCTCACCTTCGACGCCGCCATCATCAACACCGGCACCCGCTCCTACCGGCTCGCCCGATCACAAACCCGGCACACCAACCTCGCCTGACCTCCAGCACAACCCGGCCTGGTCATGACGGCCTGAACTGGCCCCACCTCGAGACGCATCATGTGGGGCCCGCGCAGATTTCAAGAGGGATAGCCAAGATAGACCGGAAGAGGCAACGCCTTGGCTGGAACCGGGTGCCGCCCCCTGCTGCGGGCTCAGTCCGGCATGTCGTACCACTGCGGTTCGGGGTGTGGGCTGGGAGCGGGGCCCGCGTCCTTGCCGGGGGTCACATACAGGTCGACGGTGTCGGAACTGTGGAAGCGGGTGGACGCCACGATCCAGTCGTCCTCGATCCGGCTGGCCGGCGCGGCCTCGTCGAACCACGAGATGCCGTCGTGGCCGTCGTCCTCGTACTTCCAGAGCAGCCGGTAGCCCACCTTCAGTCCGCGACGGCCCAGCTCGGCCCGCACATCCGCCACCGTCTTGCCATGACTGGTGTACCCGGACAGGGCCTCATCGCCGCCCTCCGGGTCGACGGGACTTTCGTCGGCGTACGGCTCGCCCGGCTTGGCGGGGCGGCCGACGCCGAACACCACCCGCCCGGGAAAGTCGGCGGGCATCCACACCTTGGCGCAGAACACCGACGGACACGGCTTGATCTCCTGCCTGCCGATGCTGCCGTGCCACTTGAAGCCGTCTGGGACGATGGGGCCGATCAGCTGCCCGACATCGGACGGCGCCACCGGAATCACCTTGACCGTGACGTTCAGTCCCACCGCCCGGAACGCCTCCTCGAAGCTGCGGCGGTCGGCCGTAGGGTCGGTGATGTTCACGCTGAAGTACCCATCGGTCTTCTTGATGGAGACGGCAGCGTTGGCGTAACTGGTCACCGGACCGCCGACCAGACCGGTGCCGACGGCGACCGCCGCGGCCGTCGCCGCGGCGGCGAAGCCCGGTACCAGCCCCCGGCGGACGTTGCGGCGGGGCCGTGCCAGAGTGACGGGTTCCCGCTCCTCGGACATGATCGCGTGCATGAGCGCCTGAGCCTCCGGCGCGGACGTCTCTCCGGAGAGGTCCTTGTCGCGCACGCGGGCGAGATCGGTGAGGTTCACAGCAGGCTCCCTTCCAGGGCGACGGCATGAGGATGGTCGATCCCGGCTTTCGCCAGGCCCCGAGCGAAACGCTTGCGGGCGCGGTAGAGCCTGATCCGTACTGCGTTGCGGGAGACGCCGAGCATGCGAGCGATCTGCCCGTGGTCGAGCTTCTCCCAGGCGACCAGGCAGAGCAGTTCCCGGTCGTCGTCGGGCAGGTCGCGGAAGACCCGCCCCATTTGAGATAGCTCGTCCTCCGGCGGGCGGGCCAGCACAGGGGAGGCGGCGAGTCGCTCGCGCAGCGCCGCCGTACGCTGTTCGTGGCGCCGCTCACCGCGCCGATGGTTGGCGAGCACCCGGCGCGCCACGCCGTACAGCCACAGCCTCGCCTCGTCGCCCTCGGGCAGCTCCTCGATGCGCCGCCACGCGATGGTGAACGTCTCGGCCACCACGTCGGCGGCGTCCTCCGGGTGCGGGCAGCGGCGCAGGACGTACCCGAGTATGGGTTCGTAGGCGGATTCGTAGATCTCCACGAACCGGCTACGGGGATCGGCTCCCATCCGGTCTCCTTAACTGGATCATCGGTCATCTACGTCCATGTCCGGAATTCTGGGGGCATTTCTAAAGGTCCTGCGGTTTGGAAGATCCCCGGCTCCCGAAGAGCCCGGTGTGCACTTCTGTACGGCCCGCCGGCCGTGACGTCCTCACTCTTCGAGTTCATGTGGCGGTCGGCTCGTCGGCGGCGCCCACCTGGGCAGCCTCGGCTTTCACGTCAAGCGGGGTGAGAAGAGCTCGGCCCGCATCACCGCCGAACACGACCCGGCGGCACCCCGCCGCCCCCACCGCACACCCTTCTGAACAGGATGTTTTCCCTTTCCGGCTTATCTTGGCGGTCCCCCTCAAACGCCGTGGTCCGGCGCGAGGGCGTTGCCCGCCCTGCACGATGCCAGCCCCCACGCCCCGCTGGGCGGGCTGTGCTTTCGCCTGGCAGGGGCTCGGGGACGGCAGTCCTTGAGTCCACAGACCGGACTGGCGCCGCTGCCCTTGATCGGTTCCGGGTGGGGCCGGAATTAACGCGTGAGCAAGGCGTCCACGATCAACAAATGGAGTCAAATTTCACGCATACCGACACCATCGAAGATCACTAACTGGGACCAGAACTCGCTGGAGGGTGGCCCACTTTTCGCGCGCGGAATCACGGACGCACCTTCGATCGTGCCCATACGCCTCAAAGACCTCACGGCCTCAAAGACCTCACGGCCTCATGGGCTCGTGGGCTGGGGTTGGCGGCTGGGCGGTGGTGCTCTTCGAGCATGCTTCCGTGTGGTCGATGGAGAGCAGGACGGCCAGGAGCTGCAGGGCTCCGGCCTTGTCCAGAGGTTCGTTGCCGTTGCCGCACTTGGGTGACTGGATGCAGGACGGGCAGCCGCGTTCGCACTCGCAGGAGGCGATGGCCTCGCGGGTGGCCGTGAGCCAGTCGAGAGCGCGGGCGTAGCCCCGCTCGGCGAAACCGGCACCGCCTTCGTGGCCGTCGTAGACGAAGACGGTGAGCCGTCCGGTGTCGGGGTGGAGCTCGGTGGAGACCCCGCCGATGTCCCAGCGGTCGCAGGTCGCGAAGAGCGGTAGCAGGCCGATGGAGGCGTGTTCCGCCGCGTGGGCGGCTCCGCCGAGGTCCAGGCCGTCTTCGGCCAAGGGGGCGATCGCCGAGGTGGGCAGCGTCCACCAGACCGCGCGAGTACGCAGCGTGCGGGGAGGAAGTTCGAGAGGCTCGTCGCCGAGGAGTTCGCCGCTCTGGGCGCGGCGCTTGAGGTAGGACACGACCTGGCGGGTGACCTCCACCGAGCCGAAATGGAGCTCTCCCGGGCCGAGAGGCTGTGAGCGGAGAGACTCAAGCACCGAGATGTCGGTGATGTCTCTGGCAAAGGTCGTGTAGTCGGGGGCACCGGCCTCGACAAGGGCGACCCCCATCTCCAGATCGAGCTCGACGACCAGGAACGTCTCCCCTTGGTGGACGTAGACGGCGCCGGTGTGAACGGTCGTGTGGGCCGAGGGCTCGTCCACGGTGCCGAGCAGTTGCCCGGTGGACGCCTCCACGACCTGGATCGGCGCGTTGCCCGCGCCCCGGATGTCGGCGAGGTCGGTGGCCCGTTCCCGTTTGGTCCAGAACCAGCCCGCGGCGCGTTCCCGGAGCATGCCCCCCTCGACCAGGCCGGCGAGCACCTCCTTGGTGGCCGGGCCGAAGACTTCCAGGTCATCCTGCGTGAGCGGGATTTCGGCGGCGGCGGCGCACAGGTGCGGACCCAGCACATAGGGGTTGTCGGGATCGAGCACGATCGCCTCGACGGGCCGGCCGAACAGGGCCTCGGGATGGTGGACGAGATAGGTGTCCAGGGGATCGTCCCTGGCGATCAGTACGGCCAGCGCGTCCTGCCCCGCTCGGCCCGCCCGTCCGGCCTGCTGCCAGAGCGACGCGCGGGTCCCCGGCCATCCCGCGATGAGCACGGCGTCCAGCCCGGACACGTCGACTCCGAGCTCCAGCGCGTTCGTCGTCGCCAGCCCGAGAAGGCTCCCCGACCGGAACTCCTTCTCCAGCCTCCGGCGGTCCTCCGCCAGGTATCCGGCCCGGTAGGCCGCGACCCTGTCCGGCAGATCCGCCGGTGCTTCCGCTTCGAAGACGAGGTCCTGGAGTTTGGCCCGGGTGTTGAGGGCCACGGATTCGGCGGCGCGGCGGGAGCGGACGAAGGCCAGGGTGCGGATGTCGGCCATGACGAGGTCCGCGAGGAGGTCGGCGCTCTCGGCGGTGGCGGGGCGGCGCAGGGGTGCGCCTCCTTCGCCGCGCAGATCCGTCAGAGGCGGCTCCCACAGGGCGATGGTGATCGCCCCCCGAGGAGAGGCGTCCGTGGTCACCTCGGCCATCTGGAGGCCTGTCAGGCGCATCCCAAAGGTCGTGGGTTCGCTGGCGGTGGCCGAGGAGAGCAGGAAGACCGGGCTGGAGCCGTACCGCGCGCAGATCCGGCGCAGGCGGCGCAGGATCTGCGCCACGTGGGAGCCGAACACGCCCCGGTAGCCGTGGCATTCGTCCACCACGACCATCCGCAACCGCCGCCAGAAGGCCGACCACTGGGCGTGGCGGGGCAGCAGGGTGCGGTGGAGCATGTCCGGGTTGGTCAGGACGTAGTTGGCGTGCTTGCGGACCCAGTCTCGTTCCTCGAAGGACGTGTCACCGTCGAAGGTGGCCGCGCGGAGCTCGGGGACGTCGAGATCGTTCAGGGCGCGGAGCTGGTCGGCGGCCAGTGCCTTGGTGGGCGTCAGATAGAGGATCGTCCCGCCGTCGAGCACGGAGGAGACGGCCGGGACCAGGTAGGAAAGGGACTTTCCCGATGCGGTCCCTGTGGCAATGATCACGTTTTGACCACGATGTACCAGTTCGGCCGTCTTTGCCTGATGTGGCCACAGGCCTGAAATGCCCTGGTTCGCCCAGCGCGTAACCAGCCGTTCGTCGACCCAGTCCGGCCAACGGACTTGACCTGCTTGACGTGCTGGAACATGCTCCACATGGGTGACACGTTCACGACGTGCGGGAACGCCGAGCAAGTAAGTGAGTGCCGAACCGGCTCGGGCTGATGAGGAAGAGGGCGGAGTCACTGGTTTCCAGTCTCGCATCTGTGGGCAGAGTCGCCGGGAATCGTGATTTCGTATAGACACTGAGCGTACGCATGGTTGAATGCCGCGCGTCGGGGCTTGTCGTCTGGGGGCCACCCGGTCCCAGGAGTCACGCCTGAATCGGTACTTTCGCAGGCAAGGCGCTGGAGGATCTGTGGATCTGAAGTTGGACCACCATTCCGAGGACCGTCTCACCATCGTCGAGGTCGAGGGTGAGATCGATGTCTACACCGCGCCCAGATTGCGTGAGCTCCTGATCGACCTGGTCAACAAGGGAAACTTCCACCTGCTCGTCAACATGGAGAAGGTCGACTTCCTTGACTCGACGGGCCTTGGTGTCCTGGTCGGCGGGCTCAAGCGAGTTCGGGCGCACGATGGCTCCCTGGAGCTGGTCTGCACCCAGGAGCGCATTCTGAAGATCTTCCGGATCACCGGACTGACCAAGGTCTTCGGAATCTACGCCTCGGTCGACGAGGCCAAGGAAGCCCACGGTCGAGACAAGTAAGTCATGGCTACCGTCGAGCTGACGTTCAGCGCGCTTCCCGCTCACGTGCGCACTGCACGGCTGGTGGCCACGGCGATCGCCAGGCGCACCGGTGTGGAGGAGTCGCTGCTGGACGAGGTACGGCTCGCCGTCGGTGAGGCGTGCTCCCGGGCCGTCGAGGCGCACCGCCTCCACTGCCCGGGAGAGCCGATCCGCATCGAGCTGCGTGATGACCTGGGGCGGTTCGAGGTGACCGTGACGGACTCGGCCCCGAGTGATGAGCTGGAGCAGGATCACGGCCTGTTACGCATCGATGATCCGCTCGGCCAGCTCCCCGACACCTTGATGTCCGGATTCGGCATTGCGGTCATCGTGGGTCTGGCCGATGACGTCCAGGTTTACCCGAGCCAGAAGGGTATGTGCATCCGCATGAGCTGGCCCGCGGCGACCAATGGTCTGTCTCCGGTCTGACCAGCGGTAAGAACTTCGGCAGCCGGGCGCGTCCGCTGAGACGCGCCCGGCTGCTGTCTATGGGAACATATTTTCGGCCAAAATATAAATTTAATATATACAGACCGAAATGGGCGGGAAATGGGGTTGTAGTGCCCATCGTGACAGGGCAAATGACCCGATAAGCAGGCCGGCCTGTCAAGGATCGCTAGACGCGCCGTTAATTGGCCACGCGCAGAGGCTTCATATCCGCGTCGTCGCTGCGTAGACTCCCGGAACCGGCCAAGGTTTGTCCTTCGGAGCGGCCCCTGAACGGGCTTGATTCCGCGGGAGGTCTGCGGACGCAACCGGAAGCGGCACTGCCAAGACCCGGACGTGCGCCGCTCCAACCGCCGACCACCAACCGCAGCGCACTCCGGGCAGGACGTGATCCCGTCTTGCCGAGGAGAGTCGGATGACTGTGCTCCACCTCGCCGCTGATGAACCAGCGGTGTCCCTGAGCGGTTCCCATTTCAACATCGTGATCGTGGTGGCCGTCGTGGCCCTGCTCGCACTCGCCGTCGCCGGCGTTCTCGTGCGGGAAGTGCTCGCCGCCGGTCAAGGCACCAAGCGTATGCAGGACATCGCGCGAGCCGTCCAACAAGGAGCCTCCGCGTATTTGACGCGGCAGTTCCGGACGCTCGCGTTGTTCGTCGTTCTGATCCCCTTCCTGCTGTACCTCCTCCCCGCCGAGTCGACCGGCGTGGGGATCGGCCGATCGGTCTTCTTCGTGGTCGGCGCGGTGTTCTCCGCGCTGACGGGCTTCATCGGCATGTGGCTCGCGGTCCGCGGAAACGTCCGCGTCGCCGCGGCCGCCCGTGAGTCGGGCGAGAAGGTCGCGATGCGGATCGCCTTCCGCACCGGCGGCGTGGCCGGCATGATCACTGTCGGTCTGGGCCTGCTGGGCGCCGCTCTCGTGGTGATCGTCTACGGGGGTGACGCCCCGGCCGTGCTGGAGGGCTTCGGCTTCGGCGCCGCGTTGCTCGCCATGTTCATGCGAGTCGGCGGCGGCATCTTCACCAAGGCCGCCGACGTCGGTGCCGACCTGGTCGGCAAGGTCGAGCAGGGCATCCCCGAGGACGACCCGCGCAACGCCGCCACCATCGCCGACAACGTGGGCGACAACGTGGGTGACTGCGCGGGCATGGCCGCGGACCTGTTCGAGTCCTACGCGGTCACTCTCGTCGCCAGCCTCATCCTGGGCAAGGTGGCCTTCGGCACCGAGGGCCTGGTGTTCCCGCTGATCGTGCCGATGATCGGTGTGATCACGGCCGTCATCGGCATCTTCACCACCTCTCCCCGAAGCGGAGACCGCTCCGGCATGGCCGCGATCAACCGCGGTTTCTTCATCTCCGCCGTGATCTCGGCGGTCCTCGTCTCCGTGGCCGCCTTCACCTACCTGCCGAGCAGCTTCGCCGGGCTGAGCGGCGTGAGCCCGGAGATCGCCGCGCTCACCTCCGACCCGCGCCTGATCGCCATCGGGGCGGTGCTCATCGGCCTGGTGCTGGCGAGCGCGATCCAGATCCTCACGGGCTACTTCACCGAGACGAACCGCCGTCCGGTGAAGGACATCGGGGAGAGCTCCCGCACCGGCCCCGCCACGGTCATCCTGTCGGGCATCAGCGTCGGCCTGGAGTCGGCGGTCTACTCGGCTCTGATCATCGGCGCCGCCGTCTACGGGGCGTTCCTGCTCGGCTTCGGCAACGTCACCATCGCCCTGTTCGCCGTGGCCCTGGCCGGCACCGGCCTGCTCACCACGGTCGGCGTGATCGTGTCAATGGACACCTTCGGCCCGGTCTCCGACAACGCCCAGGGCATCGCCGAGATGTCCGGTGACGTCGAGGGCGAGGGCGCCCGGGTGCTCACGTCGCTGGACGCCGTGGGCAACACCACCAAGGCCATCACCAAGGGCATCGCGATCGCCACGGCCGTGCTCGCCGCGACCGCGCTGTTCGGCGCGTTCCGGACGGCGATCGAGACCCAGCTGGTCAACGCGACCCAGAGCGTGAAGGACGTGCTGGGCTCGTTCGGCACGTTCAGCCTGAGTGTCGACTCCCCGAACGTGCTCGTCGGCCTGATCGTCGGCGCCGCGGTGGTGTTCATGTTCTCCGGACTGGCCATCATGGCGGTCGGCCGTGCCGCCGGACGGGTCGTCTTCGAGGTGCGCGAGCAGTTCCGCACGAAGCCGGGGATCATGAACGGCACGGAGCTGCCCGACTACGGCAGGGTCGTGGACATCTGCACCCGCGACTCGCTGCGGGAACTGGCCACGCCCGGCCTGCTCGCCGTGCTCACCCCGATCGCCGTCGGCTTCGCCCTCGGCTACGCGCCGCTCGGCGCCTTCCTCGCCGGCGCCATCGCCTGCGGCACGCTGATGGCGGTCTTCCTGGCCAACTCCGGCGGTGCCTGGGACAACGCCAAGAAGCTGGTCGAGGACGGGCATCACGGAGGCAAGGGGTCGGACGCCCACGAGGCCACCATCATCGGTGACACCGTCGGCGACCCGTTCAAGGACACCGCCGGCCCGGCGATCAACCCGCTGCTCAAGGTGATGAACCTGGTGGCACTGCTGATCGCTCCGGCCGTGGTGACCTACGCCGACAACGTGGCGCTGCGGATCGGCGTCACCGTGGTCGCGGTCGCCATCGTCATCGGCGCGGTGGTCGTCTCCAAGCGCCGGTCGGCGAGCATCGCTCCGACCGAGGAGAGCAACGTGGACCGCGAGCGAGAGCCGATCTCGCACTGACCGGGGTCCGATGAAAGGGGCGCACGGTCTCGTGCGCCCCTTTCGCATGTCCGGGGCCGCACACCCCTGCGTGTGCGATGGCTGTACATCCCCGCGTGTGTGCGAGGTCCCGCGTCCCCTCCTGCGTGCCCGCGGCCGTACACCCCTTTCGCGTGTGCGAGGCACTCCGGTGGGAAACTGGGCCGTATGGAACAGCAGCCCTCCGGAGGCAGAACGCTCGTTTTGATCCTGCTGGCGATGGTCGCGGTGTTCGCGGTGATCGTGGCGGTCGCCATGTGGGCGGCACGGTGATGACGCGCACGCTGATCGTGCTCCGGCACGCCAAGGCCGCCCACATTCTCGGCGTCGCCGATCGCGAGCGCCCTCTGACCGAGCGCGGCGAACACGACGCCCGCAGGGTCGGCAAGCAGCTCACGAGCATGAGCCTCCAGCCTGACCTGGTGCTCTGTTCTCCGTCGAAGCGGACCAAGCAGACCGCCAAGCTGGCTCTGCCCGGCGCGGACATCGTGTTCGAGCCGGACATCTACGAGGCCTACTTCGATGAGCTGCTCGACCTGATCCGGCGCAGCGATCCAGAGGTCCGCACGCTGATGCTGGTCGGTCACAATCCCGGCGTCCACGAACTGGTCCTCGCCCTCACCACGAGGGACGACGATCCCGGCTTCCCACCCGGCGCGTTCGCCGTCATCGAGACCGAGGACGAGTGGGCCGAGCTCGACGCGGGGCGCAGCGTCGTCCGCTGGAGTCCCAAGGAGCACAAAGAGCACAAGGAGCACAGGGAGCACAGGGAGCACTGAGCGCCGGAACGCGGGGGAGGGCCACACCCCCGTCGCCGGCGGCTCCGGGAGGGTGGCATGAGGAGGATCGCCAGGGCGTTGCACGGCGACTTCCTGGTCGCCCGCCGCCCCGCCTGGGGGTACGGCCTGCTGTGCGCCCTGGGTGTGTGCCTTCCGCTGCTGCTCGGCCTCTTCCTGGGCCGTCCCCACGAGGGCGCCGCGATGGCCCTGGGAGGCTATCTCACCGCCTTCGGCGACGCGCCGGGCCTGCCGTACGGGGAGCGCACCCGCAAGCTGTTCGTCAGCGCGCTCATGGTCACGCTCGGGGTCGGTCTCGGCCGGCTGATCCAGCCGTATCCGTGGCTCGGCGTCGTCGTGGTGGGCCTGGTCGCCACGGCGGGGGCCTACTGGCAGGTGATCAGCATCTCCACGGTGCTCGCCGTGGCCCTCACCTATTTCGCTCCCGTGAACATCGGCGTGCCGGTTCACATCGCGGTCACGGCGGCCGGTGGCCTGCTGGTGGCGCTGCTGGTGGTGCTGCTGTGGCCGGTGCGCCGTCTCCAGCCGCTTCGTGCGGCCCTGGAGGAGGCCGGTACGGCGGTCGCCGACCTGCTGGCCGCCAGCGGCGGGGCTCCGCTGTCCGACGAGAGCTGGGAGCGGCTGCGCCGTGACGCTGTCACCGCGCTGAACGAGGCGGCGAAGGCTTTCTCCCTCTACCGCGTCTCGGAGGAGGACGACCGGGCTCTGGAGCGGTTGCTGACCAGGCTGAGCCGTGTCCTCCAGGAGGCCGTCGCGCTTCATGTGCTGCGGACGGCGGCTGAGAAGGCGGGCACGGGAGTGGAGTGGACCGAGGAACTGGCCGAGGCCGTCGAGGCGCAGGCGCACGCGCTGCGGGAGGCCGTGATCTCCGGCAACCCGGCCGCGGCGTCGGAGGCGCTGGCCGCCATCGGCCGGTTCGCCGACCGGGTGAGAGAGGTCCGCGGGGCCGCTCACACGGGTGACGCGCCGCTGCCCGCGACGGCGCTGCTCGGGCAGATCCGCCGATGCCTGGACAGGATCGGGATGGCGGTGAGGTCGATCGCGCAGCAGACGGCCGAAGGGGTCGAGGTCGGGCCGCGCCTGCCGAGGTTCGGGCGGCCGCGCAAGCCGGTTTTCTCTCCGGGCCGCCACCCGGTACGGCTGGGCCTGGCGGTGACCGCGGCCATGGCGCTGATGCTGCTGACCCATGAGCACTACGCCAAGTGGTTCGTGGTGACCGTGATCGTCAGCCTCCGCCCGGCCTACCGCGACACGGTGGACCGGGTGGTGCTGCGGGTGGTGGGTACGGCCGTGGGCGCGGCAGGCGCGGCGATCGTGCTCGCGGTCGCGCCCGATCCGCTGTATCTGGTCCTGTTCATCGCGGCCTGCGCGGTGCCGGGGTTCGCGTTCCGGGGAGCCAGCTACGGCTATTGGGCGGTCTTCTCCACGCCGCTGTCGCTGATGCTGTCGGACTTCGCCCTGCCGCTCGACTGGGGTGCGGCGGCAGCCCGGGTGGCCCTCACGATCGCGGGAGGGGCGCTGGCGCTGCTGTTCGCCCGCCTGCTGTGGCCCAGGGGGCACCGGGCCAGCCTGAACGGCAGGCTCGTGGACATGCTCGAAGGACACGCGGAGCTGGTGCGCTCGCTGGTCGACCAGGATCCCGACGAGGTGCGCGACAGGATCTCCGAGGCGGCCGACGCCGCCGACCGGCTCACCGGATCCCTGGACCAGCTGGACAAGGAGCCGGGGGGCAGCGCGCCGCAGCGGCTCAGGGACGCGGTGACGGCCGCCCGGCGGCTGCGGGACAACGCGCTGGCGCTGTTCGCCGTACCGCCTCCCACGGAGGACTCCGGGCCCACGGTGACCATCCTCGACATGGTCGCCGACCGGCTGGAGAAGATCGCCGAAGCGGTCGAGACGGGACGCCCCGAGGCGCCGCCCGACGATCTCGACCGCGTCCTCGACGAGCTGGGCGAGCACGTGGACATGCTGGCCGAGCGCCGGTTGGGAGAGGTGGCCGAGGGCGCGGCCGACCGGATGACCGCGGTGCGCAAGGGGATCAGGCACGCCGCCGCCGCGCAACCGCCTCTGAAGGGGCTCAGCGCCGAGGCCGTCCGGCTGGCCTCGCTCAGCGCTCCGCGGTGCTGACGCCGTCTTCCGCGTCGGCGGCCTCGACCTCGGCACGCGGGATGCCGAGCAGGTAGAGGATCGAGTCGAGATAGGGCACGTTGAGCGCGGTGTCGGCGGCCTTGCGGACCACCGGCTTGGCGTTGAACGCGATGCCCAGACCGGCGGCCGCGATCATGTCCAGGTCGTTGGCGCCGTCGCCGATGGCCACGGTCTGGCTGATCGGGATGCCCGCCTCCAGGGCGAAGCGCTCCAGCGCCCGCGCCTTGCCGGCACGGTCGACGATCTCGCCGACGACTCGTCCGGTGAGCACGCCGTTCACGACCTCCAGGGTGTTGGCCGCGGAGTAGTCGATCCCGAGGTCCTCGACGAGGGCGTCGGTGAGCTGGGTGAACCCCCCGCTGACGATCGCGAACCGGTAGTCGAGCCGCTTGAGCGTCCGTACCAGCGTGCGGGCGCCGGGAGTGAGCACCAGCTCCTTGCGGACCTTCTCGAAGGTCTCCTCGGGGAGGCCCTCCAGCAGCGCGACCCGGCGGCGCAGTGACTCGGCGAAGTCGAGCTCGCCCCGCATCGCCTCCTCGGTGACCCGGGCGACCTCCTCCAGGCAGCCCGCGTGCGCGGCCAGCAGCTCGATCACCTCGGCCTGGATGAGCGTGGAGTCCACGTCCATCACGATCAGCCGCTTGGCCCTGCGGTGCAGACCGGTCCGCTGCACGGCCACGTCCACCTGCTGCGTGTGCGCCTCGGCGGCCAGCTCGGCCCGGAGCGCGTCCGGGTCGGCGCCGGAGACGGCCAGCTCGATGCAGGTCACCGGGTAGCTGGACAGCCGCTCGATCCGGTCGATGTTGGCGCCGGCCGCGGCGATCCGGCCCGCGATGCCGGCCATCGCGGCGGGCTGCAAGGGGGCGCCGAGCACGGTGACGTGCAGCCGCCCGCGCCGCCGCTTCTCGTGATGGTCGGATCCGGTGGACAGCTCCACCTCCAGACCCAGATCCCCGGCGGTCCGCTCGACCGCGGTCCACAGGGCGCCGAGGGTGCCGCCGGTACCGGTGGAGGTGTCGCCCGAGTAGGCGACGAGGACGCCGAGGGTGAGCCGGCCGCGGATGACGACCTGTTCGATGTCGGCGACGACGACGGGGAAACCGGCCAGAACGGAGAAGAGCCGCGAGGTGACTCCTGGTCGGTCCGGGCCCGTCAGCGTGATCAGAAGCGTGCGCTGGTTCATCGATGCCTACGCTACTTGCCTCCGGAAACGGTCGTGAATGCGGTTCATCATCCGGACGCCTGAAGTTCGCGGTCCCCTCCCGTCCCGTGTCACCTGCGACTGTCTTCATGAAGTCATGACGACCATCCCCGCAGAGCCACGTGTCGCTCGCTACACCGTCGAGCTGGCCAGTACCGCTGCCGACGTGCGGGAGGCCCAGCGCCTGCGCCATCAGGTGTTCGCCGAGGAGATGGGCGCTCGGCTGAACACCCCCATCACCGGTCTGGACGTCGACCCGCTCGACGCCTACTGCGATCATCTGCTGGTACGGCACGGCGACACGGGCGAGGTCGTCGGCACCTACCGGCTGCTCACCCCCCGCCGGGCCGACCGGTTCTACTCCGATTCCGAATTCGACCTGGGCGCGCTGGCCGGTATCCGGGCGAACATGGTCGAGGCGGGCCGGGCCTGCGTGCACGCCGACCACCGGCGCGGCGCGGTGGTCGGGCTGATGTGGGCCGGTATCGCGCGATACATGGTCGCCGGAGGGTACGACTGGCTGGCCGGGTGCTGCTCGGTGCCGGTCGCCGAGGCGGCGGGGATCATGAACCGGCTGCCGCTCTCACCGCCGGAGTACCGCGTCACCCCGCACCGTCCCTGGCACGGTGGGCAGAGCACCGGGCGCGGCGTGATACCCCCTCTGCTGCGGGGGTACATCCGGCTGGGCGCGTGGGTCTGCGGCCCGCCCGCCTACGATCCCGACTTCAGCGTGGCCGATTTCTTCGTGCTGCTTTCCATGGCCGACGTCCACCCCCGCTACCTGCGGCACTTCCTGGGAGAGCTGACGTGAACCCGTGGCTCCCGATGGCGCCCTGTGGGCCCGCCACCTGCCTGACGTCCTCCACCCCGAGGGCGGCCTGGCTCCGCCGGGCCCTGCGGCTGGCCGCCGTCGCGCTGATGGTCCTCATCGGCACGGTTCTCGCGCTCATCGCCCGGGTGTCCGGTACGGCGAGGCGGGTATGGCTGACGAGCGCCTGGTCCCGGCTGGCGCTGCGGGCCCTCGGCATCCGGATCGAGGTGCGTCAGGGCTTCGCCTTCCTGGCCGGTTCGGCCGCCGGGCTGCGCGTCGCCTCCGTTCCCGAGGCGGCCCCGTTGATCGTGGCCAACCACGTGTCCTGGCTGGACCCGCTCATCATGGCCGCCGTGCTGCCGTGCCGCCTGCTGACCAAGCGGGAGGTCCGGGGCTGGCCGGTGATCGGCGGGCTGGCGACCGGCGCGGGTGCGCTGTTCATCGACAGGGATCGGCTGTCCGCGCTGCCCGAGGTGGTCGGCACGGTGGCCAGGGCGCTCGGAGAGGGGCACCCGGTGGCGGCCTTCCCCGAAGGCACCACCTGGTGCGGCCGGGAGATGGGCCCTTTCCGGCCGGCGGTGTTCCAGGCGGCACTGGACGCCGGAGCCCCGGTCCGGCCTGTGGCGATCAGATACCTGGGGCCGGACGGCACCCCGGTCACCGGGGCCGCCTATGTCGGTGACGACAGCCTGGCGGCCTCGATCCAGAGGGTGGCCGCGATACGGCGGCTGACCGTGGAAGTGACGCTGCTGCCCCCCGTCCAGGCCCGTGACCGCAGGTCCCTGGCGTGGGCGGCGGAGTCCTCGATCGCTTCCGTGGTGATAGCCCCGGCCGCGCACGACGTCCGGGTGGCCGCCTGAACGCGGAGCCGTCTGGCACTGCCCGAGTGCGGGGCCGTCCGGCACCGCTCGAACGGGCGGGTCGTCCGGCGAGGAGCACGCGGTCGAAACCTCTGCCCGGTTGAGCCCTGGCCCGGTCGGCATCCTGGCGCAAGGCGTGCGCCTGTCCCTGAAGGGTCCCCGTCACCGCGGCCCGAGGTAGGCGATGACGGCCGCCACCCGGCGGTGGGTGTCGGGGCTGTTCTCCAGCGCCAGCTTCAGGAAGATCGAGTTCACGTGTTTCTCGATCGCGGAGATCGACAGATGCAGGGTCCGGGCGATGCCGCCGTTGGACAGGCCGTGCGCCATCTCCCGGAGCACGTCCAGTTCCCGTGGCGTCAGGTCGGCGGGCGGCGGGCCGTCGCGCACCTCGCGCCTGGCCAGCAGGCCCTCCACCACCTTGGGGTCGATCACCGACCCGCCCGCGGCCACGGAGCGGATCGCCCCGAGCAGCTCGTCGATGTCCCCGACCCGGTCCTTGAGAAGGTATGCCCGCCCCTCGGTGCCGTCCCTGAACAGGTCCAGTGCGAACATCGCGTCGGAGAACTGGGAGAGCACCACGATTCCGATGTCCCGAGAGGTGGCTCGGATCCGGTGCGCGGCGTCGATGCCTTCCATGCCCGCGCGCACCAGTTCGGCCGAACCGGGCATCCGGATGTCGGTGACCACCACGTCGGGCCGGAGCCGCCGGGCGGCGTCGAGCAGCTCGTCGGCGGTGCCCACGGCCGCCACCACGCTGATCTCCCCGGAGGCCTCCAGAAGCTGGCGGGTGCCCTCTCGCACCAGGTAATGGTCCTCGGCCAGGAGGACCCTGAGTTCAGCCATGGACCGCGCGGTGCCCGGAAATGCTCATGGAAGGAATCCTGCCCTGCGGACGGGGCCAGCGCATATGAGGCTGTCCGCACATCTCATGACATTTCATTACATCTCGCGAGTGCGAAGGCATCCGCAGGGCGAACGGCGAGAGCCCTCTCCCCGTGAGGCGAGGGCTCTCGGCTGTGCGTGGTCAGCGCACGACGCGCGTGCGGTGCTCCTTGCCGAAGAACCAGCTCTTGATGCCGATGCGCTCAAGCTCGTCCCGGCTCAGGTTCTCCGCGCCGGTGGGCACGTCGTAGGCCACCACGCCGAGGGAGGTCTTCAGCGTGCCCTTGGCGGCCTTGCCGACCTTGAACTGGAAGCTGAACGATATGGAGTCTTTGACCTCGAGGTCCTTGTCCACGGCGCAGACCACGATCTGCTCCTCGGATATGCATTCGCTCTTGTCGGGTCCCTGGTAGGACCACTTGCCGCTGATGCTGACGGCCTTGGGGACGTAGGCCACGACGAAATAGTCGCCTGCGTCGGAGGTGTACGGACCGGTGTTCGTGGCCTTGATGCTGTAACTGATCTTTCCGCCGGGGCGGACCGTCTTGGAGGCATTCGCCTTGATGTCGAAAACCGAGTACGGGTCGTCGGCCTTCTTGACGGCCGAGGCGGGGGCCTTGGCGGGAGCAGCCGAGGCCGGCGCCGCGAACAGCATCGTGCCCGCGAGCGGAGCGGCCAGGGCAAAGGCGGCGATCTTGGAGATCGGGTGGCGCATTAAACGTCTCCCAGTCGAGGGGGCGGGGATGCTGCGATGATCCCCGTTAAAGTCCGCAGATTTTTATCACACCCATCTGACAAAACGGAATGAATATTGGTTCGTGCGTTTTTGGGTGGAGTTCCGGATGCGGTAGCCGTACCGGACGGACCGGGGCCCCGTAACGGCCTGCTCCGTGCGGACCTTCGCGGGCTTCGTCCGGCCTGCGAAGCGCAGGCGGGGCCGGCGAGGAAGGTAGGGCTGGCCCTACCTCAAATCCGCAGGAGAGCCGCCTGGTGGTCGCCACCAGCTGATTTCTACATTTGTCAGGTAATTCCAGCGGGTGCGGCACGGTCATGCCTCTGCGGGCACGTGGACGAACCACATCGAGAAAGAGGCACAGGTGACGGCGCACGCGGTGCGACTGAACGCGGTGACCAAGACATATGGCGGGAACAAGCGGGTCGTGCACGCCCTGCGGGGAATAACGGTCGACCTGCCCCGGGGCCACTTCACCGCCGTGATGGGGCCGTCGGGATCCGGTAAGAGCACTTTCCTGCACTGCGCGGCAGGCCTGGACACGCCGACCTCGGGGACGGTTCACCTGGGCGAGGTGGAGCTGTCGAGGATGAACGAGACCCAGCTGACCGAGCTCCGGAGGCAGAAGGCGGGGTTCGTCTTCCAGGCCTTCAACCTGATCCCCTCGCTCACCGTGACGGACAACGTCACGCTGCCGCTCCGGCTCGCCGGAGCCCGCCCGGACAGGGCGTGGCTGGGCGAGGTGATCGGGCGGGTCGGGCTCGGCGAGCGCACGGGCCACCGGCCCTCCCAGCTCTCCGGCGGGCAGCAGCAGCGGGTGGCCCTCGCCCGCGCCCTGGTGACCAGGCCCGAGGTGGTCTTCGCCGACGAACCGACGGGCGCGCTGGACACCCAGACGGCGGCCGAGGTGCTCGGCCTGTTGCGCCAGGTGGTGGACGCGACCGGGCAGACCGTGGTCATGGTGACCCATGACCCGGTCGCGGCGGCCTACGCCGACCGGGTGCTGTTCCTCGCAGACGGCCTGCTGGTGGACGAGGTGTGGTCCGCCACCGCGGACACCATCGGGCAGCGCATGACCGCTCTCGGCCGGCGTGCGGGGGCCGTTCCGTGCTGAGACTCACCTTCGCCACTCTGCGCGGCCGGGTGCCGTCGCTCATCGGCTCGCTCCTCGCACTGTTCTTCGCCTCCGTCCTGGTCACGGCCTGCGGGATGCTCGTGGAGTCCGGCATCCGCGCGCAGTCACCGCCGGAGCGGTACGGCGCCGCCCCGGTCGTGGTGGTCGGTTCACAGTGGACCTCCGTCATCAGGCGGGAGGACGGCGTCTCGGTGAGCCAGAGCATGCTGCTCAGCGAGCCGGTCACGATCCCGGCGTCGCTGGGCGAGAAGATCCGGGCGGTGGCGGGAACGGAGCGGGTCGTTCCCGAGCTCACCTTCCCGGTCGGGCTCGCGGGCCCTGACGGGCGGCTCGTCCAGGGTGCGGGAGGGCGCGTCTACGGGCACGCCTGGGAGTCCGCGGTGCTCACGCCCTACACGTTGCGCACCGGCCGTCCGCCCGCGTCGCCCGGGGAGATCGTCGTGGACGCCGACCTGGCCGGACGGGCGGGGCTGAAGGCGGGCGGGAGCGCGCGCGTGCTCGAACGGGACGGCATGCGTGACTACACGGTGACCGGGATCGCCGGTCCCGGCCTGACCCGGCAGTCGGCGATCTTCTTCACCGCGGAACGGGCTAGCGAACTGTTCGGCCGCCCCGGCCAGGTCTCCGCCTTCGGCGTGTTCGGGCCGGGCGATCCGGATCGGCTGAGGGCCCGGGTCGGCGCCGCGCTGGAGACGGCGCCGGGGAGCACGGCGACCCAGGCGAAGGCGGCGGCCCAGGCGAAGGCGGGGCCCTCCGCGCAGGCCGTGGCCTACGCGGGCGGCGAGCGCGGGTTCGCCGACGACCCCGGCCTGGCGAATGCCAGGGAGGCGCTCATCGCGCTCGGCGGCAGCATCGGCGGCATCGCCCTCATCGTGGCCGTCTTCGTGGTCGCGGGCACCTTCGCGCTCGCCGTACGGCAGCGCGAACGGGAGATCGCACTGCTGAGGGCGATCGGCGCGACCCCTCGGCAGATCCGCGCGATGACGGGCCGGGAGGCCCTGCTGGCCGGAGCGGTGGCGAGCGCCGCGGGCGTGCTGCCCGGCGTCGCCGCGGGCGGGTGGATGTTCGATCAGTTCGTCTCCCTGGGAATCCTGCCGGGCACGTTCGCGCTCGCCGTCGGCCCGGTGCCGATGCTGATCGCCGTGGTGACCGGATCGGCCACGGCCTGGCTGGCGGCCCGCGGAGCCGTACGGCGGGCCTCGCGGATCCGGCCGACCGAGGCGCTGGGCGAGGCCGCGGTGGAGCGCCAGGCTCTGGGACGCCCCCGGCTGATCGCCGGGCTTGTCTTCCTCGCCATGGGGACGGCCCTCAGCTGCCTGTCGATGTCCATGACGGGAGAGAATGCGGCCGGGAGCGCGGGCGGGATCGTGATCCTCTTCGTCGTGGCCGCCACGCTGCTGGGGCCGTGGCTCGTCCGGCTGGCCGCAGGCCTCGTCGGCCGGGTGCTCGGCCGGGCGTCCCGAGTGGGCGGCTACCTCGCCGTGGCCAACACCCGGATCGAGGCCCGGCGGCTGGCGTCGGTGGTCAGCCCGCTCGTCCTGATGCTCGCCTTCACCGCCACGACCGTCCTCGTCCAGTCGACCATCGGCCACGCGACCACACGGCAGGCCGACGAGGGCACGCGCGCCGACTACGTGCTCCAGGCCACGGGGCCGGGGCTGCCCGCCCAGGTCGCCCGCTCGGCGCGGGCGCTCCCCGGGGTCGCGGGGGTGACCGAGGTGGCGGACACCCGGGTGATCGCCGACGTCGAGGAACTGGGCGACCGCACGCTGGCGCCGTACGGCGCCGTCGGGCTCACCACCCCGGCCCACGGGCTCGACCTGGATGTCCGGGAAGGCTCACTGGACCGGCTGCCGGGCAACGGGGTGGCGCTGAGCACGCTCACCGCCGGATCCTTCGGCGTGTCGGTCGGCGACAAGGTACGGCTGCGCCTCGGTGACGGCACCCCGATCACCCCGACGGTCGTGGCCGTCTACGGCCGGGGGCTCGGCTTCGGCGATGTCGTCCTGCCGTACGACCTGGTGCGCGCCCACACGGCCACGGGCATGGCCGACCGGGTGCTGCTCACGCTCGCCGGGCGAGGCGACCTGCGGGAGAGGCTCGCCGCGCTGTCTCCGGGCCTGTCCGTCCTGGACCGCGCGGACGCCTCCGCCGTACGAAACCTGGAGCAGGAGCAGAACCTCTGGGTCAACCTCCTGGTTCTCAGCCTGATCATCGGGTTCACCGTCATCTCGGTGGTCAACACGCTGGTCATGGCCACCGGGGCGCGGGTGCGGGAGTTCGCCCTGCTGCGCCTGATCGGCGGCACCCGGCGGCAGGTGCTCGGCATGATCCGCTGGGAGGCGCTGCTGGTCGGCGGCATCGCGGTGGCCGTCGGCACGGCGGCGGCCACACCGACACTTGTGGCGATCAGCTATGGCCTCACGGGGTCGCCGCTGCCGTACGTGCCGCCCCTGGTCTACGCCGTGATGGTGGTCGCCACGCTGGGCCTGGCCCTCGCCGCGACCGCGGTCCCCGCCCGCGCGGCGTTGCTGGGCCGGCCGGTGGAGCGGATCGGCGGCTGACCCGGGGGCCCGGGTCCGGGGATCGGAGACGGTGGGAACCGGCCGCGCGTGTGAGAATGACCGCGGCCGGACGCGGTGGCTTCGGCAAGGTCAGGTTGACGGGCTCAGTTGACGGGCTCAGTCGAGGATGCGGGTCTTCACCTTCACGTACTTCAGGTCCACGCCCGTGTCGAGGCCATGGATGTTCAGGGTGTCGATCCCGCCCGAGGGGACGTCGATCGACGCCGTGGCGAACTCGGCCGTCGCGGTTCCCTCGGCGCTGCCCCTGAGCCACACCTTGACCTTGACGGTGGCCGATCTGCCCGGCTTCAGGGTGTCCAGCAGGCAGCCCACCTCGCGCCCGTCGGCCTCGCAGTAGGCCCCGGAGGGCCCGGTGATCTGGACCTTGCGGGCCTGCCGGGGAGCGTAGCCGCCGATGTAGGCGATGTCGGTGGCCCAGTCGCCGACGTTCTTGGTCTTGAGGGTGTAGACGATCGTGTCACCGGCCCAGGCCCTGCGCGGGTAGTAGGCGGTCAGCTTCAGCGGCGAGAGCGGCTTGGCGGCGCGGGCCGCGGCCTGCGTCGTCGCGGCGGTACCGGCGGCGTCGGCGTTGGCGGCCTGCGGAACGAGCAGCATGCCTCCCGCCAGGGCGATGGCGGCGAAGGCGGTCAGGTGGCGGCGCATCTCTTACTCCAGTCGGAACTCGGTGTCCCCGTCGATTACCGCGATCAGCATGCGGCGGCCGACTTGGAAACCCCTTGTGCCTGACTGGCTAGCTCAGGATCAGATGGACCAGCGGCGAACCGTATGCGAGTACGTTGAGGCCGATGAAATTTGCCAGGAAATGCAAGACGATCTTGATGAGCTACGAGAGCGCTTCACGATGAGCTACGAGAGCGCTTCACTCACTGCTCTCGCTGTGAGATCCCACTGACTCAACCTGAAACCGGTAGACCTCGCGTGTTCTGTTTCGCCCGATGCAGAGTTGCCGCGTACCGCGCGGCGCGACGGAGGGACGCCGGACGGCTGGCAGGCTGCGAATCTCGGTGACGGGATGGGGGTGACCCCCTCCGCCTCGCCTTCAGCACCGGCCGTGATAGCGACTCTGCCCGTGTACGGGTCTGGGACTTTTCGTCCGGAGCCATAACCGCCCCGCGACCAGGCCGAACGGCTGTTCTTCGTGTGCGTGCGACGCACGAGGGAAATCCTGATCACAGATTGGTGACCGTTTTTCGGCTGAGTTTGACCTCGTGGCGCTGACCTGCATAAACGCAAACGGCTGGCTAACACCCGGACCGGAACCATATGTGTGGAGGGCAACCCGCCGCATGCGCTGTGATGCGCATCGCGGGCCGAACTCCGGCGGTACTTCCCCCGCTACCGGTGTCTCTCCTCCCGGGGGTGGGGGTCGAGCGCCCTTAGTCGCGCTTGGGCCAGATCGGGCCCTGGTCGGTCCAGATGACGCCCTTGTTGCGGCACAGGCAGAAGGGGTGGCCGATCGGGTCGGTGTAGACCCGCCAGCCGTAGCCGTCGGGGCCGATGGAGTCCTGCTGCAGGGTCGCGCCGAGGGCCAGAACGCGGCTCTGTTCGGCCTCGATGTCGTCGACTTCGAAGTCGAGGTGGAACTGCTTGGGGTGCTCGCTGTCGGGCCACTGCGGGGTGCGGTAGTCCTCCACCCGGATGAAGGCCAGCTCGATCTCGCCGAACTGGATACCGGCCCAGTTCTCGTGGCTGCCCTCCTTGACCGGGCGACCCGTCACCTCGGAGTAGAAGGCCGCCAGCTTCATCGTGTCCGGGCAGTCGATGATGAAATCGGTGAGTCGCAGCATCTCGCGATAGTGCCACAAGATCAAATAAGCCGGACTTTGAGACAGGCCCTAAGGATCAGCCGGAGTGATTTGGGGGTTGCGCATGGCTTGGGAAGGGTCCAGCCGTCGCGAGCGGCTCCCGCGTGATTGGCCCGATATCCGGGCGGCCGTGTTGGACGCGGCCGGGTATCGGTGCGTGTGGCTGGAGACCAGCGCGCGTTGCGCTGAGGTGGCCACCGACGTTGATCACATCATCGCGGGGGACGATCACTCGCCCGCGAACCTGCAAGCGCTGTGCGCTTCGCATCATGCCCGTAAGTCCGGCAGGGAGGGTGCGGCGGCCGTGGGCTCCGCCGTCCCCGGCTAGGCGTTCCCCGGTCCCGCCGTCGTAGGGGGGTGGGACCAAGGGCGGTCCCTGCCGTGGCCATCGCGGCGGGGATCGCTGTGCCGTATGCCAACGCGCGCAGGTTCACGCCGTAACCCACGAACCCAATGCTGCCGATGCGGGATGGTAGGGATTGAACTAGTGTGACAACAAAAGGTGTGTGTCGCCGAACTCGTGCCAGAGGTAGCGCTCCCTGAGCGCCTCCGCGTAGGACCGGGAGAGCAGGTCGCCCCCGGCGATCGCGGACAGCATCAGCAGGTGGCTGGAGCGCGGCTCGTGCAACCCGGTGATCAGGCCGTCCACCGCCTTCACCCCGCCGGCGGGGGTCACCACGTGGGAGGTCCAGCCCCGTGCGGCCCGGACCCGGTCACCGGTCAGGGCGGCGGTCTCCAGCGCGCGCACCACGGTCGTGCCCACCGCGATCACCCGGCCACCGGACCGGCGCGTGAACTCGACCTGCCGCGCGGTGCTCTCGGGCACCTCGAACCATTCCGGATAGGGAGGTTCGTCCTTCTCGGGCGAGGCCACCCCGGTGTGCAGGGTGATCGGGGCGACACCGATCCCGCGCGCCACCAGCTCGGTGACCAGACCGGTGGTGAACGGCCGCCCGGCACTGGGCATCTCCGCGCTGCCGGGCCGGAACCCGAACACGGTCTGGTAGTCGGCCAGAGGCCAGTCCCGGCCCACGTAGGAGTAGCGGATCGGCACGCCGTACCGGAGGAGATAGGCGAGGACGTCGCGGTCCAGCTGCGCCCGCCACAGGCGTGGCGTCTCCCGCTCCAGCAGGCGCAGCGTGGCCCCGCCGGGCATCGGCAGCCACTCTCCGGCGACACCGCCCGAGTAGGGCTCGCTGGCCATTTCCGTACCGGCGGTCGCGCCGCTGCTCCCGTCCTCGGCACGCCGCGCCGTTCCGGCGGCCCCGCTCGTTCCGGGGTCTCGCCGTTCCATCCGGCGGCGTAGCTCGACCAGCCAGGTCCCGTCCTCGCGTTCGGTCGAGAAGTGCACCGCGAGCCGGTCGAGGTGGACCGCGGCGGGGAGCGTGGCGGAGTTGTTGACCACCAGCAGATCACCGGGGCGAAGCAGGTCGGGCAGGTCGGTGAACGTGTGGTGGCCGATCTCCCCGGTCGCGCCGCGCGAGACCAGAAGCCGCACCCTGTCACGGGCCAGTCCCCGCGCCTCCGGCGGCTCGTGCGCCTCCAGGTCGTGCGGAAGCACGAAACCCGCGGCCATGGCATCCGTCATGAGCGCGCTCACCGGTCCTCCGTTTGATTCTTCGGGATGCCGCCGTATCCGCCGACTCGTCCGCTCACGAATGGCTCACCCGCCCGCTCGCCGGGCGCTCCGCGATCAGCCGCCGAAGTGTGGGCACGACCGTCTCCGGCGCGGCGGCGGACGCCGCTTCCTCGGCGCCGACCGCGTCGGCGAGCATGGTGGTGTTCATCTCGCCCGGGTCCACCCACCAGACCGGGACCCCGGGCTCCTCGACGGCCAGCACGTTGGAGAGCTGCTCCAGGGCGGCCTTGGTCGCGCCGTACCCGCCCCAGCCCTCGTAGGCCTCCACCGCCGCGTCGGAGGAGATGTTGATGATCGCGCCGTGCCGCTCCCTGAGTCCGGGCAGGGCCGCCTGGATCAGCGCCAGCGGAGCCAGCACGTTGGACCGGAACAGATCCTCAAGCGCGTCCAGCGGGTAGCCGGCCAACGGCGGCAGCGGAACCGCGCCCAGGCCGGAGGCGTTGTTGACCAGCAGGTCCAGGCCGCCTTGGTCCTGTACGGCACGCGCCAGCCGATCCCGATGGGCCGGATCGGTGACGTCTCCGGCGAGGGCGAGGGCACCGAGCTCGTCCGCGACGGGCTCCAGCGCGTCCGCGCTCCGGGCGGTGAGGATGAGCCGCCATCCGTCGGCGGCCAGGGAACGGGCCAGCGCCAGGCCGAGGCCGCGGGAGGCGCCGGTGATGAGTGCGGTCTTCGTCATACCTTGACGCTAGGAACCGGGCGTCTCGCGCACATCGGCCCCGGGACCGGGCGCGACCTGGGCTGATGGACCTAGGACCGATGGCGTAAGGCGGTCGCCCGCCGGGGCGCCTAGAGTTTTTCCGTGAACGAAGACCGGGATGCCGTCCTGCACGCGGTGAGCTCGGCCGTTCTCGCCGTGACCAGGCACCTGTCGGTCCGGGAGGTGCTTCAGGTCATCGTGCGGTCGGCCCAGCAGCTGCTGGACGCCCGTTACGCCGCGCTCGGCGTGCCTGACGACGACGGGGCGTTCGCGGAGTTCGTCGCCGAGGGGATCACGGACGAGGAGTGGGAAGCGATCGGGCCGATGCCCCGCCAGCACGGCATGCTCGGCGCGATGCTGCGCGAGGGCACTCCGGTCCGGCTGCCCGACATCCGCAGGGACCCGAGGTTCGAATACTGGCCGCGGGCCCATCCGGTCCTCAAGGACTTCCTCGGGGTGCCGATCCGCGACGGCGACCAGGTGCTCGGCATCATCTTCCTGTCCAACAAGCGGACCCCGGGCGGCTTCACCGAGGCCGATCAACGACTGCTCGTCATGTTCGCCGCGCACGCCGCGATCGCGCTCACCAACGCGCGCCTCTACGAGCGCGGCAGGGAACTGACGCTGGTGGAGGAGCGCACCCGGATGGCCCGGGAACTGCACGACGCGGTGACCCAGAAGCTGTTCTCACTCCGGCTCACCGCGCAGGCGGCGTCCTGGCTGGTGACCCGCGACCCCGGGCGGGCGGTGGAGGAGCTCGCCCGGGTGGAGCGGCTGGCCGGAGAGGCGCTGGCCGAGCTCCGCGCGGTGATCGTGGAGCTCCGCCCGGCCGAGCTCGATCGGCACGGTCTGGCCGAGACGCTCCGCAAGCACGTGAGCCTGCTGGACCGGCTGCACCCGGCGTCGTTCACGTTCGAAGGGGCTCCGATCTGCGAGCTCGAACCGGCGACCGAGGTGGCCGTCCTCCGGGTGGCTCAGGAGGCGCTGCACAACGCCTCCCGGCACTCGGGTGCGCGGGTCGTCAACGTGTGGCTGGGCTGCGAGAGGGACCGGGTGGTCCTGGAGGTGCGCGACGATGGGACCGGGTTCGACGTGGCCGCCGCCGCGGGAAGGGGCCTGGGCATCGCGTCGATGGAGGACAGGGCGCAGGTCCTGGGCGGGAGCGTGCGTGTGACGTCGGAGACCGGTCACGGAACGTCGGTCCGGATGGAGGTGCCCACGTGATCCGCGTGCTGATCGCCGACGATCATCCGGTCGTCAGGCAGGGCCTGCGCACCTTCCTGGACCTGCAGGACGACCTCACCGTGGTGGGGGAGGCCGCCGACGGCGCCGAAGCCGTGGACCTGGTGGAGTCTCTCGCCCCGGACGTGCTGCTGCTCGACCTGAAGATGCCGGTCCTCGACGGTCCCGGCACGCTGGTCCGGCTGAGAGAGCGCGGTCTGTCCCTGCGCGTGCTGGTGCTGACCTCGGTCAGCGACCCGGAGGACGTGGCTCCGGCGATGCGGGCCGGCGCGGCCGGATTCCTCTACAAGGACGTCGACCCCACCGCGCTCGTCCAGGCCATCCGCGCGGTCCACGGCGGGCAGGTGCTGCTGGCGCCCGACGCGGCCGAGGCCATGCTCTCCAGCCCCACGCCGGCGGCCGCCGGGCACATGACGCCGCTGACCGACCGGGAACGCGAGGTGCTCACGCTGATCGCCTCGGGCCGGTCCAACCGCGAGATCGCCCGGGAGCTGGCGGTGGCGGAGAAGACCGTGAAGACCCACGTCTCCAACGTGCTGATGAAGCTGGGCGTGCAGGACAGGACCCAGGCCGCCCTCTACGCGGTACGGCACGGCCTGGCCTGACCCGCTTCTCTAGACGAGTTCGGTGATGGCGTGATGGGCGGCCACGCGGGCCCGCCGTACCGCGCGGTCGAGGTCGCGCAGGGCGTCGCTCCGGGTGGCGATCTGGCCGGAGGTGAGCCCCCGGTCGTCGGCGATCTGGAGCGCCGCGGCGAGCCGGGCGGCCAGGGCGGCGACCCGGTGCGCACGGGCCGGGTATCCGGGGGCCAGACCGTCGTCGGAGGTCTTCACTCGCTGGTGCCCCTGGGCCGGACCCTCCACACCCGCCAGGGCGTCGGTGGCCGCGCGCATCGCGAGGGTCAGGGCGTGTTCGGCCTCGGCCAGGGAGGGGATGTCCGGGGCGTTGGTGCTGGCCTCCAGCACGTTCCAGCGCACCCCGGCGTACGATGACCCGCGGTGGTCCCGCACCGGGATCAGACCGAGGCACCTGCTGGCGAGAACGGCGATCGCCGCCTGCCCGGCCTCGATGGCCGCGGAGTTGAAGGGGGGCGGTCCGGTGAGTCCGAGCGGGTCGCCCGCGACGGGGAGAGCCAGGCGCAGCGACTTCATGCCTTCGATCCGGAGGTCGGCGAGGAAGCCGCGCAGCGGGAGGTCGCCGGACTGCCCGGCGACGAGTTGGGGGCCGGCCTGCCGTTCCACGCGGTCGGCGGCCTCGTCGAGGCCGACCTGCCCGGTGAGCCAGGCGTTGCCCCAGCAGACGAGGGTGGCCGAGATCTGTGAATCAAGGTGCACCGACCCACGATATGCGTTTGCCCTGCAATAGGTTTGTTCCAGCGATTCTCAAGGAGGCGTAAGGAATGGGCGGTCAGGTGCTTCGGCTACAGGACGTCACCGTCCGCAGAGACGGGGCAGCCCTGCTGCGGGACATCGAGTGGACCGTTCACGAGGACGAGCGGTGGGTCGTCATCGGTCCCAACGGCGCGGGGAAGACGACGCTGCTGCAGGTCGTCGGGGCGATGCTGTTCCCCACCGAGGGAATTGTGGAGATCCTGGGTGAGCGGCTTGGCCAAAGTGACGTGTTCGATCTGCGACCTCGCATCGGTCTCGCGAGCGCCGCGCTGGCGGAGAAGGTGCCGCCGGAGGAGAAGGTCATCGATCTGGTGCTCACCGCCTCCTACGCGATTCTGGGCCGCTGGACGGAGGAATACGACTCCAACGACGTCACCCGCGCCGTCGAGCTGATCGACCAGCTCGGTTGCGCCCACCTGATCCGGCGCCGGTTCAACACGTTGTCCGAGGGCGAGCGCAAGCGGGTGCAGATCGCGCGGGCGCTCATGCCGGACCCCGAACTGCTGCTGCTGGACGAGCCCGCCGCCGGGCTGGACCTGGGCGGCAGGGAGGACCTGGTCCGCCGCCTGGCGGCGTTCGCGCAGGATCCGAAGGCCCCGACGATGGTGCTGGTCACCCATCACGTGGAGGAGGTGCCCAGCGGGTTCACCCACGCGCTGCTGCTGCGGCACGGCTCGGTGGTCGCCCAGGGGCCGATCAACCAGGTGATGACCGCGGAGAACCTGTCGCGGACCTTCAGTGTCCCGCTCAACCTGGAGCGGGGGATCGACGGCCGCTGGTATGCCCGGGCACACCAGTTCTGAATAGGACACCCCCGTAGCCGGCCGATGGGCGTCCCCTCCTAGCATCCGGGAAGTGCCGCGCACCGTTCACGGGCGCGAGCCGTACGAGTGAGAGGACGCCATGACGCCGTGGGAAGCGGCCGCGATCTTCGCGGCCGGGATCGGAGCCGGGGGCATCAACGCCGTCGTCGGATCGGGATCGCTGATCACGTTCCCGACGATGGTGTCCGTGGGGTTGCCGCCGATCGTCGCCAATGTCTCCAACAACATCGGGCTGGTGCCCGGATCGCTGACCGGCGCGCTCGGTTATCGCGCCGAGCTCAAGGGGCAGCGTGACCGGCTGATCCGGCTGGGAACCGCTTCGGTCGTGGGCTCCGCGATCGGTGGCGTGCTGCTGCTGTTCCTGCCCGCGACGACCTTCGACGTGGTCGTGCCGATCCTGATCGGCCTGGCGTGTGTGCTGGTGGTGATCCAGCCCAGGCTCAACAGGTGGCTGAACGCCCGGCGCGAGGAGCCCCATCCGCACGGCGGGCCGTGGCTGTGGATCGGGGTCTTCGCCGCGGGGATTTACGGCGGCTACTTCGGCGCGGCCCAGGGCGTGCTGCTCATCGGGCTGCTCGGCAGCTTCATCGACGAGGACCTGCAGCGGGTCAACGCGGCCAAGAACGTGCTGTCGCTGCTGGTCAACGCCACCGCGGCGGTCCTTTTCATCGCGATCGCCAAGGTGGACTGGCGGGCCGTGGCGCTGGTCGCGCTGGGAGCCACGGTCGGCGGGTTCCTCGGTGCGAAGGTCGGCCGGAAGCTGCCGGCGCCGGTTCTGCGCACGTTCATCGTTTGCGTCGGCCTGTTGGCGATAGTCAAACTGGTGTACGGATAAATTCACCACTTTTTGGGCATAAAACCGACATGAAAGGCGACAAGGTAGAGATCGTCATCGACGCGGGTGGCAGCTCGCGTACCTACGAAGTCGTCGCCACCAAAGCGGGCCGCCGAGTCGAGGTGGCCAACAGCCGCGGTGGCGTGATCGAGGTGAGCGAGGTCACCCGCAGCGGTACGGCCGTGCGCACCGCCCGGTTCATGTCCAGCCGGATTCTCGCCCTGGTCGAGCACCCGGCCGACGGCCGGCCTGACTGACCGAAGACGTCCCTAAATCTCCGCCGGGCGGACCTGGAGCACGCCGTCCCGGCGGATCCGGGTCTGGAAGAACGGCTGCGGGGCGGTGGCGGGGCCGTGCGCGACCGTTCCGTCCACCAGCCGGAAGGTGCTCCCGTGCCAGGGGCACACCACGCAGATGGAGCCCTCGTCGGAGACCAGGCGCCCCTGATGCAGCGGCCCGGCCAGGTGGGAGCAGCGGTCGGCGAGCACGGTGACCCCGTCGCCGACCCGGAGCACGAACAGGTCGATGTAGCCCAGCCGCCTGGTCACCGGACGCCCGTTCGGCAGGTCGTTGATCTTGCACAGGTCGTGCCAGCCCAGCGGGACCAGGTGGGTGACGGACTCGGCGTGGTTGGCCCCGGCGGCCTGCCGGTAGGCCATGTGGCCGCCGAGATAGCCGCCGATGGCGGCGGCGGCCAGCCCGGCGAACGACAGCGTGCGCCCGTGCCGGTCGTGGCCGGCGAGTCGCAGCGCCAGCGAACCGGCGTAGAGCCCCAGGGCGGCCAGGTTGGCGACCGCGTGCACGAGTCCGACCCGCTGCTGCTCCCGGTGGAGCACCGACCAGTCGGTGATTCCCGCGGCCGCCGTGGGGATCGTTCCCCCGATCCCGGTGACGAGCACCGCTCGCGTCGCGCGAGGGTCGGCGTCGGCCAGGTCGAGCACCGCCGTCGCCAGCCAGCAGCCCAGGGTGAGGTCGGTGAGCGGCGGGTGGAGGGGTTTTCCGGTGGGAACCCCGTGGAGCAGGTCACGCAGCCGCCCGGGGCCGATCCGCCGGCGCACGGCCTTGGCCAGCGTGCGGATCGGCCGGTCCATCACGGTCGATCGTTCGATCCGGCCGGCGAGGTCGACCGGAGGTACCAGGCGCCTGATGATTCGGCCATTTGTTTTGACTGTTTCCTTCACGATCGCCCCCTTATCAACCGATAGGGACCTACCCGGGAACGGTGTTATGCACGCGCCAAATGTCCCCGGCTCACTGAGAGCTCGATGATTTCGGTGGCGTAGGCGCCGAGGGTCGCCGAACCCTCCTCGATGATCTTCACCTTCTCCAGGACCTGCTCGGCCGTCACTTTGTAGAGCGACCAGGTGCCGCCCTCGTTGTGATGGTTGGCCATGATCGGCGCGATTCTGTCGAGAGCCTTGGCGAATCTGGCCTCGGGGGTTTTGCGCTCCTCGAACTCGTCCCAGAGCGCGCGCAGCCGCGCGGCCTGGTCGTCGGGGAGCAATCCGAAGATCCGGTCGGCGGCCTTGCGCTCGATGCCGAGCTGGGCCTCGACGGCGGGGGTGTCGTAGATGAACGTGTCTCCGGCGTCGATCTCGACGATGTCGTGGACCAGCAGCATCGCGACGACCTTGTCCAGGTCGGTGCCCGGCGGAGCGTGCTCGGCCAGGACCATCGCCAACATGCCTACGTACCACGAATGCTCGGCGTCGTTTTCCCGCCGTGACCCGTCCATCAGAGTGTTGCGACGGACGATGCGTCTGAGTTTGTCGATCTCCATGGCGAAGTCGAGCTGGGCGCGCAGACGATCCTGTTCTGGAGGGGTGGTCACCCGCGCAAGCCTAATGCGCGCCGATCCCCCTTTTCCGAACGATCATGGATCATGCGGGACTGAGCGTGACCGGAACCCCGTTGAAAACGGCGTTCCCGGAGGGGACGTCGATCACCGACTCGCTGGTCAGCGTGTTCGCGTTGACCCCGGCGTGTTCCGCCGCGATTCGCTGCGCGGTTCCGGCGTGTCCCCACCCGTGGGGCAGGCTCACCACCCCCGGCATGATCGTCTCGGTGGGTTCCAGCGGCACGACGAGTTCCCCGGCGGCCGAGCGCACGAGCGCGCGCTCGCCCAGCCCGAGCCTGGTCATGTCGTCCGGGTTGATCTGCAGCGTGCACCGGTTGCTCCCGCCGACCAGGGGTTCCACGTTGTGCAGCCAGCTGTTGTTGGAGCGCAGGTGACGCCGCCCGATCAGCACGATCTCCGCGGGCGGTACGGCCAGCCGCCGCCGCAGCCGGGCGAGGTCCTCGACCAGCCGCGGCGGGGCCAGCTCCACCCGTCCCGAGGCCGTGCGCAGCACCTCAGCCAGCCGGGGCTCCAGCGGGCCCAGGTCGACGCCGTGCGGGTTCGCCAGGAGCTCGGCCAGTGACAGGCCGTAGGGGCCGAGCTTCAGCATGGCGTCCAGCCGCCGTTCGGCCCCCGTGTTCCCCTCCAGTCCGGCACGCAGCCCGGCCGGATCCTGGCCCTCGACCGGCGAGCCGGGCGTCTGGGCGGCCTTGCGGAGCATCTGGTCGAGGATCAGCTCGTCGAGCAGGGCCGGATCGGCGTCCGCCCCCTGCCCTGAGGCGATCATCGTCAGCCGCGCCAGGATCTCGGCCTCCGAAGGGCGCCCCGGCTCCAGCGGCAGGACCGGCGGGGAGAATCTGGCGTAGTTGCGCACGGCGACGAACAGCAGCGACAGGTCGTAGTGCGGTGTCTGCATCACGCGCGGCGGCGGCAGGATGACGTGCGCGTGCCTGGTCGTCTCGTTCAGGTAGGGGTCCACGCAGACCATGAACTCCAGGTCGCCGAAGGCCCGGTCCAGCCGGGGACCGCCCGGCGCGGACAGCACCGGATTGCCCGCCACCGTGACCAGCGCCCTGACCTGCCCCTCGCCCGGAGTCTCGATCTCGTCGGCGAGGGTGGCCACCGGCAGCTCGCCGTTCGCCTCCGGCAGCCCGCGGACACGGCTGTGCCAGCGCCCCGTGGTGTACGGCTTGCTCCTGCGGCCGTTCTCCACGGCGGTCTTGGCGAACATGACCCCGCCGGGCCGGTCGAAGTTGCCGGTCAGGATGTTGATCGCATCGACCAGCCACTGCGCGACGGTGCCGAACTCGGCGGTGCAGGTGCCGATGCGGGCGTAGACGGCGGCCGTGGGAGCCGCGGCCAGCTCGCGCGCCAGCCGTACGATCTTCTCGGCGGGCACCCCGCAGATCCCCGTCACGGCCTCGGGGGAGAACTCCTCCGACAGCCGCCGGAGGTCCTCCAGGCCGTCGACCTCGACGCCGATCGTGGTGAGGTTCTCGGCGAAGAGGGCGTGGATGATGCCGAACAGCAGGTAGGCGTCGGTGCCGGGCCGTACGAACAGGTGCTCGTCGGCGAGGGCGGCGGTCCGGGTGCGGCGCGGGTCGACGACCACGAGCTTGCCGCCGCGCCTGCGCAGCGCCTTGAGGCGGCCGGGGAAGTCGGGGGCGGTGCAGAGCGAGCCGTTGGACTCCAGCGGATTGGCGCCGAGCATGAGCAGATAGCCGGTCCGGTCCAGGTCGGGGACCGGGATGGCCAGCGGGTCGCCGAACATGAGGCCGCAGGAGACGTGTTTCGGCATCTGGTCGGCGGTGCTGGCGGAGAAGACGTTGCGGGTGCCGAGCGCGCGGATCAGCGGCGGACCGTACAGGGCTCCGGCCATGGAGTGGGCGTTCGGATTGCCGACGTAGACGGCCAGCGCCTGGCGGCCGTGCACGTCGATGACGCCTTTGAGGCCCCGATCGACGGCGCCGAAGGCCTCGTCCCAGGTGGCCTCGCGCCACTCGCCGTTCTCGCGGATCATCGGGACGCGCAGCCGGTCGGGATCCTCGTCGAGGCGGCCCAGGCTCGCGCCCTTGGGGCAGATGAACCCTTTGGAGAAGGGATCGTCCGGATCACCCTTGACCGATGTGACGTGCCCGGTGGCGTCGAGTGTGAGTCGCAGACCGCAGACGGCTTCGCAGAGGGGACAGGTCCGGTGCGCGGTTCTCATCGGCACTCCTGAGTTCGGCGAAGGAACTCATCATGACTGCCGCCGGAGACGAGCGGAAGCCCCGGAGTTCGCACTCCGGGGCTGAGGCGCGTTTCACCGCCCTTTCCGCCTGCCGCCGGTCGACTGGGCGGTGCGCCGCCCGTCGGGGGACGGCTCTCCGGACCGGCGGGGATGATCGTCGCGGGGATCACGCGGGGACGTTTCCGCCCACCTCCTCGGCGGGGGCGGCGCCCTGTTCGGCCTTGAGCTGGTCGAATCGGGGTTCCCGGTAGAACCGCGATCCGAACCCCTTCTTTGTCACGGTCCACCCGAGGCGGTACGCCCATTCGTCCTGGTCCATGCAGAGTTCCCGGTCGGCGATGTCGATCCGGTCGAGAATGAAGACCTTGATTCCGAAGAGTCCCTTGGTACCGTGAAAGGACATGGGAGACTCCTTTCGTGGCTTCGATCTGGAGTTCTTGTGACAGCCGGGTCGGTGGCCGCCGACCCGGTGTTTTTGTGCGCCCCCTGAGGGCGTCCCGTGGCATGTGCCGGCCGTGAGCCGCCGCTAGCCGATCCTGTTGTTCCCCCCGGCGACCTCCTCGTGTGTTTCTGACCTGCGAGGAATGGCGCCATTGCCGATCTGGTGTGCGCTCCTGGAAACGCGCGTGTCGCTCGTGGAAGTTCCCCTGGAGGCATTTCGCCGGACGATCATCGGCGGCCTCCCCGATCTTCCGCGAACCTTCCTGTTCCGATAGTCGCTCAGCGGAGATTTACCTGCAAGGCTTGCCGTAAGGAAAAAAGCAATAAACTTCTACCGATGCACTGCAATGTCTCGTGTAATTTGCATTACGATTCGTGTGATCCCTGTTGAGATCGTTGGCATCCATTCATCCCGTCATGGTGAGGAGGTTGGGATGCCGGAGCGTGGCAGTCCTACCCTCCGCCGGCGCCGCCTGGGCCTTGAGCTGCGCCGGCTCCGCGAGGACCTGGGTATGACCGGTGATGAGGTGGCCGAACGGCTGGGCTGGTCGACAGCCAAGGTCAGCCGCATCGAGAACGCCAAGACGCTGGCCGGACCGGCCGACGTCGAGGCGCTCGCGGGACTTTACGGGGTGGACGAGGCTCCTCGGCAGGTGCTGATCGACCTGCGCCGCGATGCCGCGTCGAAAGGTTGGTGGGAGAAATACAGCGGTTCCGTTCCCGATGACTACACGACGCTCATCGGGATGGAGGCGGAGGCGACCGAGGCGCGAAACTGGGAGCCCCAGGTCATGCCCGGCCTTCTCCAGACGGAGGGGTACGCCCGGGAGGTCCTCTCGGCGAGCCAGCACGCCAGCCAGGTTCCGTCGAGTTGGGTTCAAAGCCGGGTCGAGATACGGACGACGCGACAGCGCACCCTGCTGCACGGGCCGAATCCGCTGATCCTGCTGAGCGTGTTCCACGAATCCGTGCTGCGGAATCAGTACGGCGACGCCCGCGTCATGCGGGACCAGCTTCTCCACCTGATCGAGGTCTCGGAGCTGGAACACGTGGAGATGAGGATTCTCCCGCAGGACGTTCCGCCGCCGGTGACCACGGGGCCGTTCATGCACCTCGCGTTCTCCGACTTCCCTGACGTCGTCTACCTGGAATCCCTCTTCGGAGGGCAGTTCGTGGAGGACGCGGAAATGGTCTACGGATACGAGCGTGCCTTCCATCACCTGATGGAACGGGCCCTGGACGAGCCGGCGTCACGGGATCTGATCAAAAAGACAATCACGCATTGGAACAGATAGCGACGGTTTTCCGCCGGTCGCTATACCGTCATTTCGGAAATGAGTAATGGACACGACGAATATCGGCGCCGCGGTGTGGACGAAGAGCACGCGCAGCTCCGCGAACGGGAACTGCGTCGAAGTGGCGACGCTGAACGGGGGCCACGTGGGGGTCCGTGACAGTAAGGACAGGTCAGGGCCGGTCCTCGTCTTCACTCCCGATGAGTGGAAGGCCTTTGTCGGGGGGGTCAAGGACGGAGAGTTCGACCTGTGACGAAAGCGGCTCCGGTGCTCATGGGGAGAACGAGAGCCGTTTCGCCGGGATCCTACAGATTTCCCGTCCGCCGAATGGATTGACGGCCCGGTCGGCGGGCGAAAAGAATCATCGCACATCGGGGTGCCGCGATGGCCTTGGTGCCCCGTATGCAGCGTTAAATCTCTTGCAACTTCTTGCCGACGCCTTCATCCTTAAAAATGCCTTATGGTCTCCGATGGGGGAAGGGGTGGGTGGTGTCCGATATTGACCTGCCCGGTGTGGTGTGGCGAAAGAGCCGGCAGAGCGCGGCGAACGGTAACTGCGTCGAGGTGGCGCGCCTGCCCGAAGAGAGCGTCGGAGTCAGGGACAGCAAGGACCCCACCGGTCCCGTGCTCGTGTTCAGCCAGGCGGAATGGGCCACGTTCATCGGCGGTGTGAAGGGCGGAGAGTTCAACCTCTGAGCGGCCGTGATCCAACGTGACCCAGGCCGTGATCCAAACCGTGATCCGAGCCGCGATCCAGGCCGTGATCCGAGCCGTGATCCAGCGGGAGGGGCCTGCCCGGGACCGGGGCGGGCCCCTTCGCGCTGCCGAGGCCGACCGGGTCACCGGCGTCCGACTTCAGGTGGATCGGAGGTGCGTCGGCCAAGTTGTGTCGCTTGTTGCCGATCAGGTGGCATGCTCGGATACCGATGGACACGTATATCCCTCGCCGCCTCGGGGTGGCCGCCGCTGCCGCACTTTCCGCCCTGCTCGTCGTGGCCTGCTCGGCGGCCGAATCATCGACTCCGAAGACGGCACCGGATGTCGTGGAGAAACCGACCACCTCCGAAGAGCCCGAGCCGACACCGGAGCGCAAGCCGTACACGATCTCCTTCGGGGGTGACGTGCACTTCGAGGGGGTGCTGCGGTCCCGGCTGGACGCCAACCCCCGGACCGCGCTCGGCCCGATCGCCAAGGTGCTCAGCCGCTCCGACCTCGCGATGGTCAACCTGGAGACCGCGATCACCACCGGAGGCACCCGGGCCCCGGGCAAGCAGTTCACCTTCCGAGCCCCCGCCTCCGCGCTGCTGGCGTTGAAGTCGGCGGGAGTGGACGTCGCCTCCATGGCCAACAACCACGGCATGGACTACATGGAAAGCGGGCTGGCCGACTCGCTGGCCGCGATCAAGCGCTCGAAGTTCCCCGTCGTGGGCGTGGGTGAGAACGAGGCCGAGGCCTACCGGCCGTGGCGGACGACGGTGAACGGCAACCGCGTCGCCATCATCGGCGCCACCCAGGTGCTGGACGCCGAGTTCGTCCAGGCGTGGACGGCCGCGGGCGACAAAGGCGGGCTGGCCTCGGCCAAGAACGAGGCGCGGCTGCTCCAGGAGGTGCGCAGGGCGCGTAAGAACTCCGACACGGTGATCGTCCACCTGCACTGGGGCACCGAGCTGCAGAAGTGCCCGAACGAGGCCCAGCGCGGCCTGGCGCCCAAGCTGGTCGCGGCCGGGGCCGACGTCGTCGTGGGCGGCCACGCGCACATCCTGCTCGGCAGCGGCTACCTGAAGAACGGCTACGTCAACTACGGCATGGGCAACTTCGCCTTCTACAACTGGGGGCCGGACACTGGAAGGACCGGCGTGCTCACCCTGACGATCGACGGTCGCAACGTGCTCAAGGACCAGTGGACCCCGGCCGCCATCCAGGGCGGGGTGCCGGTGCCGCTCACCGGGGCCAACCGGCAGCAGGCCCTCGCCGGCTGGAAGAGCCTGCGCGGCTGCGCGGGTCTGGCCCCCAGGCCCAGCTAGCAGGGTCTCGTTCTGGCCGGTTAGTCTTTGGACTATTCGTCCAATAGGAGGCCGTGATGCGGTGGGTCGAATCTGACGGGGTACGGCTGGCGCTGTTCGAGGAGGGCGATCCGGCCGCCCCCACCGTGCTGCTGGTGCACGGCTATCCCGACACCCACCAAGTCTGGGACGAGGTCGCCGGCCTGCTGAAGGACCGCTTCCACGTGGTCCGCTACGACGTTCGCGGCGCGGGGCGCTCCAGCGCTCCGCGCGACGGCGGGGACTACACCTACGACCACCTGGCCGCCGACATGACGGCCGTCCTCGACGCCGTGGGCAAGCCGGTCGTGCACCTCGTGGGGCACGACTGGGGCTCCATCCAGGGATGGGAGATGGTCGCGCGGCCGGGGATCAGGGAGCGGATCGCCTCCTTCACCTCCTTCGGAGGCCCCGGCCTGGACCATGCCGCTCACTTCACGCGGTACGGCAAGCGGAGCGAGGTCGCCGGGCAGCTCCTGCGCTCCTGGTACATCGGGGCGTTCCAGCTGCCGGTCCTTCCCGAACTGGCCTGGCGCACCGTGATGCCGCGCCTCCTTTCGCGGACCATCCGGGTATCCGAGGGGATCGCCCCGCGTCCCGGCCATCCCGCGGACACCCTCCGCGAGGACGCCGTGAACGGTCTCGGCCTGTACCGGGCGAACATGTTCCCGGGCCGTCGCACGCCCCGCGCCGAGCCGGTCGTCGACACGCCGGTCCAGCTGATCGAGAGCAGCGGGGACGCCTACGTCTCGCCCGCCCTGCTGGCCTCCATGCACCCGTGGGTTCCACGGATGTGGCACCGGCGGATCTCCGCGGGGCACTGGGCGCAGCGCAGCCACCCCGAGGTGATCGCCCGGATGGTCGCCGAGTTCGTCGAGCACGTCGAGGGCGCGCCGCCGTCCAGGGAACTGCGAGGGGCCCGGGTGGGCGAGCGCGGGCCGTACGAGGACCGGCTGGTGGTGATCACCGGGGCGGGCAGCGGGATCGGCCGGGCCACCGCGCGGGCCTTCGCCTCGCACGGGGCCGAGGTGATCTGCGCGGACATCGACCTCGCCGCCGCCCGGCGCACCGCCGGAGACATCGCCAAGACATGGCGTACGGCGCACGCCCACCGGGTGGACGTCGCGGACGCCGCGGACATGGAGCGCTTCGCCGCGCTCGTCCGGGACCAGCACGGCGTGCCCGACATCGTGGTCAACAACGCGGGCATCGTGGTCGCCGGTCCGTTCCTGGCCCACTCGGTCGACGACTGGCGGCGAACCCTGGACGTGAACCTGTGGGGCGTCATCCACGGCTGCCGCCTGTTCGCCGCCCAGATGGTCGAGCGCGGCGAAGGAGGCCACATCGTGAACATCGCCTCGCTCGCCGCATTCGCCCCCAGCAGGACGCTGCCCGCCTACTCGACGTCCAAGGCGGCGGTGAAGATGCTCAGCGACTGCCTGCGGGCGGAGCTGGCCGGGCAGGGGATCGGGGTCACCGTGGTCTGCCCCGGATTCGTCTCCACCGCGATCGCGAGCAACGCCACCTACGTGAGTGGTGACGAGAGGGCCTCACGGCGACCGGACCAGGCCTCGGGAGAGCCGCCTCACGGCGGAGGCGAGCCCGCCGAGCCGAGAAAGGCCGCGCCGGGCATGACCGCCAGGGCCGAGAAGGCGCTGGCCAGGCGCGGATACCCGCCGGAGCGGGTGGCCACGCACATCCTGCGGGCGGTGCACCGCAACCAGCCGGTCGTCGCGGTGAACGCCGAGGGAAAGATCGGCTACGCGCTCTCGCGGATCTCCCCGGCGGCCATGCGCCGCCTGGCCCGGCTCACCGGAGGGGAAGAAGTCAATGATAGGTAAGGCCTGACCCGGAGGGGGTGGGCCAGGCAAGATGGTGGGGTGTGCATCCAGCCTGTCGAGGAGCCCGCCGAGGCTCCGCTACGGCGTCAGCCCACCCAGCGGCGGAGCGTGCGACGTGTCGAGAGGATGCTCGACGCGTGTGCCGACCTGCTGGACGAGATCGGCTACGACGCACTGTCCACCACCCGGATCGCCGAACGCGCCGGTGTGGCGATCGGCTCGGTCTACCAGTTCTTCCCCGACAAGCGGGCCCTCACCCAGGCGCTGACCCTGCGCCACGTGGAGATGTTCGTCTCCCGGATCGGCAAGCGCTTCATGGCGGAGGATTACGGAGGCTGGTGGGACGCGATCGACGCGATCGTCGACGAATACGTGGAGATGCACAGGAGCGTGCCGGGCTTCCGATCCCTCCACTTCGGCGACGTGGTCGACCTCAACCTGCTCGACGCGGTGTCCGACAACAACACGGTGATCGCGGGCCGGTTGCGCGGGCTCCTGCTCCAGGAGTACGGCCTGGCCGACAGCGAGGAGCTCGACCTGGCCATTCTCGTGGCGGTCGAGGCCGCGGACGCGGTGCTCAAGCTGGCCTTCCGGCGTGATCCCAACGGCGCGCCGAAGATCGTGGCCGAAGCCAAGCGCCTGATCCGGAGCTACCTGAACCGTCAGTTCGTCAACGCCTCGACCTGAGAGCGGCCGGGAGCGGCCGACACCCCGGGGGCCCTCCGCGGAGATCTCCGGGGCCACGCGTTCTCGCCGGCCGTGCTCCGCTCGGAGATGATGACCTCCTCCTGGCGTTCCCGGTGCCTGCGCTTGCGCTCGGACGGCCGGCGCTGCTCCCCGAGCCCCTTCTCGCCGAACTCGGCTGCCGCGGGCGGGACGGGCATGGCCTCGGCCTGCGGGGGCCCGGTGGGAACGGCCTCGACCGGCACGGGAATGAGCGCGGCGGGCATGGGCGCCTTCCTGGGCCTCGGCTGGAGCGGGGCACCGCAGAGCGCCGGGGCCGGCACGGCGATCGTCTCGGTCTGCCGTGCCTGTTCGTCCGGCACGGTGAGCCGCTCCTCGCGCAGCCGGATCTCCAGGGCCACGAGCTCGCGGTGGGCCTGTTCGACGGCGTCCATTCTGGCGGAGAGGTATCCGGCGGATCCCGGGACGACCACGGAGAGACCGAGCAGGAGCGTCAGTGTGAAGGTGGTCTGCTTGGACATGCCCATCGCAGCTCCTTCGAACAAGATTGCCCCACTAGCAGGAGTCGCCTGCCATATGCCCGTTTTCCTGGAGTAACACGCGCACCGTAGTCAATCGTTTACACCAGGTTGCTCAACGAATACCTGCTGTTGTGCGGACGAAGTCGAGCGCCGCTCGGTACTCTCCGGATGTGGCGCATGTGACACATGAGCAACTTGATCGGTTGCTTGAGCAGGCACTCCTGGCCGACGATCACGAAAATCTTGCCCGGCGGTTGGAAGCGCTGGTGGAGACCTATGTTTCCGGCGACATCTCACGGGCGGCGATCCTCATGCTCGCCGCGGAGGAGTGGCGGCAGGCCGGGCAGCCCGCCTACGCCCTCGACTGTTTCCAGCGGTCGGTGAACGACGGCGGAGAGGTGAGCGTCGATCCCCGGGCCGGGATCGCCGACACCCTCTTCGAGCTCGAACGGCCGGGCGAGGCACGAGAGGTGATCGAGACGATCCGGGCCGACGGAGGGGGAACCCCGGCCACCGCGCTCACGGTCGCCGAGACCCTCGTCGCCTACGGAGACCTGGGGGAGGCCCATCGCTGGGCCACGGAGGGCGCTCAGGCGGCGGAGGAGGGCAGCGGGGAGCACACCGCGCTGCTGCGCACCCGCTACCGCATCCGGGTGGACCTGGGTCTTCCGGAGGACGAACTCGACGCGTCGCTCGACGTGTCCCACTGACGGGAAGGGCCGCGATCCTCCGGGATCGCGGCCCTTCTTCGCGGAAGGCTCTATTCGAGCCCGAGGCCCGGGAGCGCGTTGTCCAGGGCCGGGAGCTCGGCGGTCTCCTGCGCGACCTTCGGTGGGGCGACGTCGAGCGGGGCGGTGCGCGGCGCGGTGACCGGCGGCTGGATCGCGGCGGGGAGCTCCTCCGTCACGGCCTTCACCGAGTCCGGGTCCGGCACCGGCACCGGCAGGGTCGTGCCGTCGGGCAGTGCGTCGGCCGGGTTCGCGAGGTCCGAGTCTGCGAGGTCCGGGTCGGGGGGCGGCACCGCCGGGACCGGGAGCCTGATGAAGTCGGTGCCCGGGACGGTCGGCAGACCGGGCAGGTCCGGTGCGTCGGGCAGGGCGCCGACCCAGCTGATGCCCGACCCTCCCGAGGGCAGCGCGGGCACTCCGGCACCCGCGGCGGCGCCCGCGGTGTCGGCGAAGCTGATCACCGCCGAGGCCCGGGACAGGCCGGGAAGACCGGCGATCCGCGCGAGCCGGTCGACGTGCTGCGAGGCCGCCCCCGCCTCGCCGTCGGCCGGACCGGCCGTCCCGCCGGCGACCGTGGCCACCTTGACTCCCCCGGCCTCCTCGCAGACGGCCGCCGCGGACTCCGGCGTCTTCAGCAGCTCCACGACGTCCCGTCCGGGGCAGGACGCGGCGGCGGCCGACGCCGGAGCGGTCACCAGCCAGCTCACACCGGCCGTGAGCGCCGCCACCGCGAGGATCCCCTGGATGTTCCGTGATGCGTTCGACATGCACGTCCCCCTGTTGTGTTCGGTAGTCAGACGAGTGCCGAACGTAACAGGGGGGACTTGCCGAGGGGTGGGCTTAACCCAATGGTGGTCAAGCCCTTACCGGGCCGATTGCCAGGGTGTCGCTCGCCTCGTCGAGGTCCACCAGGACCTCGTCGCCGTCCTGGACCGCGCCGGAGAGCACTTCCTTGGCCAGCTTGTCGCCGATCGCCGACTGGACGAGACGGCGGAGCGGGCGCGCGCCGTACAGGGGGTCGTAGCCGGTCATCGCCAGCCAGTCGCGCGCCGCCGGGGTCACGGTCAGCGTGAGCCGCCGGTCGGCCAGCCGCTTGGCCAGGTGCGCCACCTGCAGGTCCACGATCTTGGACAGTTCCTCGGTGCCGAGCGCGTCGAACAGGATCACGTCGTCGAGCCGGTTGAGGAACTCCGGCTTGAAGGAGTTCCTGACCGCGGCCATGACGGCGTCGCGCTTGGCTCCGTTCTCCAGCTTCGGGTCCACGAGGAACTGCGAGCCGATGTTGGAGGTGAGGATCAGGATCACGTTGCGGAAGTCGACGGTCCTGCCCTGCCCGTCGGTGAGCCGGCCGTCGTCGAGCACCTGGAGCAGGATGTCGAAGACCTCGGGGTGGGCCTTCTCGACCTCGTCCAGCAGCACCACGGTGTACGGCCTGCGCCGCACGGCCTCGGTGAGCTGGCCGCCCTCCTCGTAGCCGATGTAGCCGGGCGGGGCGCCGACAAGTCGGGCGACGCTGTGCTTCTCGCCGTACTCGCTCATGTCGATGCGGACCATCGCCCGCTCGTCGTCGAACAGGAAGTCCGCCAGCGACTTGGCCAGCTCGGTCTTGCCGACGCCGGTGGGGCCGAGGAACAGGAAGCTGCCGGTCGGCCGGTCGGGGTCGGAGATGCCCGCGCGTGCCCGCCGTACGGCGTCGGAGACCGCCTGGACGGCCTGCTTCTGGCCGATCAGCCGCCTGCCGAGCTCCTCCTCCATGCGCAGCAGCTTGCTGGTCTCCCCTTCGAGCAGGCGGCCCGCGGGAATGCCGGTCCACGAGGAGATCACGTGGGCGACGTCGTCGGGGCCGACCTCCTCCTTGACCATCGGGTCGTCGGGCTGGGCGGCGGCGCTGGCCTCGGCGAGCTCGGCCTCCAGCTTGGGCACCTCGGCGTACATCAACCTCGACGCCGCCTCGAAGTCACCGTCCCGCTGCGCCCGTTCGGCGGCGCTGCGCGCCTCGTCGAGCTGCTTCTTCAGGTCACCGACCCGGTTGAGACCGGCCTTCTCCCGCTCCCAGCGCCCGACCAGGGCGTTGAGGTCCTCCTGCATGTCGGCGAGCTCCTTGCGGAGCCGCTCCAGCCGCTGGATGCTGCTCTCGTCGGTCTCCTTGGCGAGCGCGAGCTCCTCCATCTTCATCCGGTCCACGTTCCGCTGGAGCTGGTCGATCTCCACGGGACGGGAGTCGATCTCCATGCGGAGCCGGGAGGCGGCCTCGTCGACGAGGTCGATCGCCTTGTCCGGCAGGAACCGGGCGGTGATGTAGCGGTCGGAGAGCGCCGCGGCGGCCACGAGCGCGCTGTCGGCGATCTGCACCTGGTGGTGCGCCTCGTAACGGCCCTTGAGGCCGCGCAGGATCGCGATGGTGTCCTCGACCGTGGGCTCACCCACGTAGACCTGCTGGAAGCGGCGCTCCAGGGCCGGGTCCTTCTCGATGCGCTCGCGGTATTCGTCCAGCGTCGTCGCGCCGATCATCCGCAGCTCGCCCCGGGCCAGCATGGGCTTGAGCATGTTGCCCGCGTCCATCGCGCCCTCGGCGGCGCCCGCGCCGACCATGGTGTGCAGCTCGTCGATGAAGGTGATGATCTGGCCGTCGCTCTCCTTGATCTCGTTGAGCACGGCCTTGAGGCGCTCCTCGAACTCGCCGCGGTATTTCGCCCCGGCGACCATCGCGCCGAGGTCCAGCGCGACCAGGCGCTTGTTCCGCAGGCTGGAGGGCACGTCCCCGGCGACGATCCGCTGGGCCAGACCCTCCACCACGGCGGTCTTGCCGACGCCGGGCTCGCCGATGAGCACCGGGTTGTTCTTGGTCCGGCGGCTGAGCACCTGGATGACCCTGCGAATCTCGGAGTCGCGGCCGATCACCGGGTCGAGCTTGCTCGCCCTGGCCCGCTCGGTCAGGTCGACGCCGTACTTCTCCAGCGCCTGGTAGGTGTTCTCAGGCGTCTCGCTGGTCACCCGGGCGTGCCCGCGCACCTTCTCGAAGGCGTCGAGCAGGGCGTTCGGGGTGGCTCCGCGCGACTTGAGCAGCTCGGCGATCGGGCCGCCGTCGGTGGCGAGGCCGACCAGCAGGTGCTCGGTCGAGACGTACTCGTCTTCAAGCCGGCGGGCCCGCTGAGCCGCGGTGTTCAGCACGGTGAGCAGCTGCCGCGAGCTCGACGGGGCGCTGACCGTGGCCCCCTGCGCCTTGGGAAGGGCCGCGAGCTGCTTTTCGGCCTCGGTGCGCAGATGCTTCCAGTCGGCGCCGACGGCCTCCAGCAGGGGTACGGCGGTGCCGCCGGTCTGGGCGAGCAGGGAGGTGAACAGGTGGGCCGGGGCGACCTCCGGGTTACCCTCGGCGGCGGCACGCCTGATGGCCGAGGAGACCGCTTCCTGGCTCTTCTGGGTGAGCTTGTAGTCCATGCTTGTCTTGCCTCACTCCGTTCAGCGGCTGGGGCGCGGTAACCGGTGTTCTCGCTCGGTGCGCGCCCGCCTGGACGCTCCGAAAGCGATGATCGCGGAAGCGCCCTCACTGCGTTGGCCGCGACGCCGCGCGTCGCGGGATCCCCCCGGCCTTCGTGGAGTCAGGCGGGCGGCAGTTGGTACTGGATCAGCGCGCGGATCATGGTCATCTCGGCGCGCAGGCGGTGGTTCTCGTCACGCAGGCGCAGGGCCTCGGTCTCCAGCGTCAGGATGCGCTTGATACCCGCGAGGTTGATGCCCTCCTCCTGGGAGAGCCGCTGGACCTCGCGGAGCATCACGATGTCGCGGGTGGAGTAGAGGCGCCCGCGCCCCGCCGTACGGCCCGGGCTGACCAGGCCGAGACGGTCGTACTGCCGGAGGGTCTGCGGGTGCAGGCCCGACAGCTGGGCGGCCACCGATATGACGTATACGGGGGTGTCGTCCGACAGATCGAAGTAGTTGGCTTCCATGGCTACTCGCTTCTGGCCTGTTGGATGAGTTCGGCTCTCGGGTCACCGCCCGCGGTGGCGTCGCGGAACTCCTCCAGAGCACCCCGAGCCTTGTCTTCCAGATGCTGTGGCACCAGAACCTCGATCGTGGCGAGCAGATCGCCCTTGGTGCCGTCTTTGCGGGTGACGCCCCGGCCCCGCACCCGGAAGGTGCGGCCGTTCGGGGTTCCCTCCGGGATGCGCAGCGTGACCGGCATTCCCTTGAGGATCGGCACCTTGATCTCGGCGCCGAGCGCTGCCTCGGTGAAGGTGACGGGTACGGTGATCGTCAGGTTCTCGCCGGTCCGGCCGAAGACCGGATGCGGCTTGACGTGGATCTGGACGTACAGGTCACCGGCGGGGCCGCCGTTCTCGCCGGGCGCGCCCTTGGCCTTGATCCTGATGCGCTGGCCGTCGGCCACTCCGGCCGGGATGCGCGCCTGGACCGTGCGGGTGCTCTTGCCCCGCCCGCTTCCCTCGCACACCGGGCACGGGTCGTCCACCAGCAGGCCGCGGCCCTTGCAGTCGCGGCACGGCTCGGAGAAGGCGAAGCTGCCCAGGTTACGGCTGGCCGCGCCGGTGCCCTCGCAGGTCGGGCAGACCCGAGGAGTGGTCCCGGCCTTGGCGCCGGTGCCGGCGCACGCCGTACACGCGGAGGAACTGGTAAGGCGGAGCGACACCGTGGCGCCCTCCACGGCCTCGGAGAACGAGAGCGTGACCTCCGACTCGACGTCCTGGCCGCGCCGCGCCCTGGTGGTCGTCCCGCCGGGGCGGGTCCCCCCGCCGCCGCCGCCCCTGTTGAACAGGCCGCCGAAGAGGTCGCCGATGCGTTCACCGGCACCGCCCTGCTGGCCGGTGCCGCCGAACAGATCCCCCAGGTCGAAGGAGAACCCGCCCCCACGGGAAGCCCCTCCACCTCCCGCGAAACCGCCGAGCCCTGATCCGAACAGCGTCCGCGCCTCGTCGTACTCCTTGCGGCGCTTGGTGTCGGACAGGATGTCGTAGGCCTCGGAGACCTCCTTGAACTTCGCTGTGTTAGCCGAAGTCGCCGAGTCCCCAGGGTTGGCGTCCGGGTGGTACTGCCTGGCCAGCTTCCGGTACGCCTTCTTGATCTCTTCGGCGGTGGCGGACTTGGACACACCAAGGACCGCGTAGTAGTCCTTCTCCAGGTAGTCCTTGGTGCTCATCTCTGTTCCTTTTCAGATATCAGATATGGGGGGTTTCAGTTGTCGTTCGAAGCGGACTCTTCCGGTTCGGCGACCGAGACCCGCGCGGGGCGGAGCACGCGTTCGCCGATCCGGTAACCGGACTGCAGGATCTCCACACAGGTCGGCTCGGTGACATCGGCCGAGTAGCTGTGCAGCAGAGCCTCGTGCACCGTCGGGTCGAAGGGCTCGCCCTTGGTGCCGAAGGAGCTCAGCCCCAGTTTCCCGGTGGCGGCCTCCAGCGACTCGCTCACCTTGGCGAAGCCGCCGGTGAGCTCCCCGTGGTCACGGGCCCGGCCGATGTCGTCGAGAACCGGCAGCAGTTCGGCCAGCACGCTGGCCACCGCCTGTTCCTTGACCGCGGCCCGGTCCCGTTCCACCCGCTTGCGGTAGTTGGAGTATTCCGCCTGGAGGCGCTGCAGGTCGGCGGTGCGCTCGGCGAGCTGGGTGGCCAGCTCGACCGAGGCCAGGTCGGAGGCGGTGGCAGCCTGGCCGGGCTGCCCCTTGACCGCCTGCTCCTTGACGGCCTCGCGCACCTGCCCCGTCTCCGGATCGATCTTACGGTTGTCGCGGATCACCGGCTCCTCTGCGGAACCGTTCTCGCGCGTGTTCACGCTTGCGCTCCCCTCGGCTTTCCGGCCGTCACTTCGCGCCGTTTTCGCGCTTCGGCTCCTCGTCGACGATCTCGGCCTCGACCACGTCGTCATCCGCCTTCTGGTCGCTCGCGCCCTCGGCACCGGAGGCGCCGGCGGCGGCCTCGGAGGCCTGCGACTGGGCGTAGATGGCCGAACCCATCTTCTGGCTGACCGTGGCGAGCTTCTCGGCGGAGGCGCGGATCTCGGCCGTGTCGGTGCCCTCGAGCGTCTTCTTCAGCTCGGCGAGAGCGTCGTTGACCTCGCTCTTGACGTCGTCCGGGACCTTCTCGGAGTTCTCGCCGAGGAACTTCTCGGTCTGGTAGACGAGCGCTTCGGCGTTGTTGCGCGTCTCGGCCTCTTCGCGGCGCTTCTTGTCCTCTTCGGCGTAGGACTCGGCCTCGCGCATCATGCGCTCGATGTCTTCCTTCGGCAGCGCGGAGCCACCGGTGATCGTCATCGTCTGCTCCTTGCCGGTGCCGAGGTCCTTGGCGGAGACGTTGACGATGCCGTTGGCGTCGATGTCGAAGGTGACCTCGATCTGCGGGACGCCGCGCGGAGCCGGGGCGATGCCGGTCAGCTCGAAGGTGGCCAGCTTCTTGTTGCTGGAGGCGATCTGGCGCTCGCCCTGGTAGACCTGGATCTGCACCGACGGCTGGTTGTCCTCGGCCGTGGTGAAGACCTGGGAGCGCTTGGTCGGGATCGTGGTGTTGCGCTCGATGATCGCGGCGAAGAGGTCGCCCTTGGTCTCGATGCCCAGCGAGAGCGGGGTCACGTCGAGCAGCAGGACGTCCTTGACCTCACCCTTGAGCACGCCGGCCTGGAGCGCGGCGCCGATGGCCACGACCTCGTCCGGGTTCACGCCCTTGTTGGGCTCCTTGCCGCCGGTCAGCTCCTTGACGAGGTCGGCGACGGCGGGCATGCGGGTCGAGCCGCCGACGAGGACCACGTGGTCGATGTCGGAGACCTTGATCCCGGTGTCCTGGATGACCTTCTGGAACGGGGCCTTGCACCGGTCGAGCAGGTCGGCGGTCAGCCGCTGGAACTCGGCGCGGGTGAGCTTCTCCTCCAGGTGGAGGGGGCCCTCGGCGGAGGCGGTGATGTAGGGCAGGTTGATGGAGGTCTCCGACTGGCTGGAGAGCTCGATCTTGGCCTTCTCCGCAGCCTCGCGCAGGCGCTGGAGGGCCATCTTGTCCTTGGTCAGGTCGACGCCGTGGGCGTTCTTGAACCGGTTGGCGAGCTCGTCGACGACGCGCTGGTCCCAGTCGTCACCACCGAGGTGGTTGTCACCGCTGGTGGCCTTGACCTCCACGAAGCCGTGGCCGTCCTCCTGGCCGACGTCGAGCAGGGACACGTCGAAGGTGCCGCCACCGAGGTCGAAGACGAGGATGGTCTCGTCCTTCTCCTTGTCCAGGCCGTAGGCCAGGGCGGCCGCGGTGGGCTCGTTGATGATGCGCAGCACGTTGAGGCCCGCGATGGTGCCGGCTTCCTGGGTCGCCTGGCGCTGGGCGTCGTTGAAGTAGGCGGGAACGGTGATCACGGCGTCGGTGATCTTCTCGCCCAGGTAGGCCTCGGCGTCCTGCTTGAGCTTCTGCAGGACGAAGGCGCTGATCTGCTGGGGGGAGAACTTCTTGCCGTCGATCTCCTTGCTCCAGTTGGTGCCCATCTCTCGTTTGACCGAGCGAATCGTCCGGTCCACGTTGGTGACGGCCTGCCGCTTGGCGACCTCACCGACGAGAACCTCGCCGTTCTTCGCAAAGGCGACCACGGACGGGGTGGTCCGCGAACCCTGAGCGTTGGCGATGACGGTGGGCTCACCGCCCTCGAGGATCGAGACGACGGAGTTGGTCGTCCCCAGGTCGATACCTACCGCACGTGCCATGAGTACGTCCTTGTAGTCAAAGTTGAGTTGGTCAGACTCATAGTGGAGCCTCGCAAGAGGTTTGTCAAACGACTTGAGTCTATGCGACTCAACCTATGTGGGCGTGAAAGCATTCCGCCCGTCCGGGAAAGAAGGGGCGTTCCCTGTCTCCCAACGAAGGAGCACGCATGATCGCTCCCCTTGATCCCGATCCGGGGCCGCGGACATGATCGCCTTCCCCGACCTCGGGCCGGGGTCGCGGACATGATCGTTTCCCCTGGCCTCAATCCAGGATCCGAGACCGGCGAGTGGTCACCGCGCGAGAACTTCGACCAGGTCTTCGACGCCCACTTCGCCGAGATCCACCGCTACATCGCCCGGCGTCTGGACACCCACACCGCCGACGACCTCGCGGCCGAGACCTTCCTTGTCGCCTTCCGCGAGCGTGACCGCTTCGACGCCGCACGGGGCGGCGTCCGGCCCTGGCTGTACGGCATCGCCACCAACCTCCTCGCCAAACACCGGCGGAGCGAGGTGCGGCGGTGGAAGGCGCTCAGCCGTACCGGAGCCCGTGACTTGGAGAGCCACGAGGACACCGTGGCCACGCGGGTCAGCGCGGAACAGCTGACCGGCAAGCTCGCGGGGGCGCTTGCCGGCCTGTCCCGAGGTGACCGCGACGTCGTCCTGCTCGTCGCGCTCGGCGGGCTCGCCCACGCCGAGGTGGCCGCCGCGCTCGGCATCCCCTACGGGACCGTGGCCTCCCGGCTGAACCGGGCCCGCAAGCACCTGCGCAAGGCCCTGGGCGACGTCAACCCGCTGAAGGAGGCCCGCGATGGATGAGATCACCCTGCTGGCGTCTTCCCTCCCGGACGCCCCGCCGCCCGCGCCCGAGGTCGTCGCCCGCGCCCGCGCCCGCCTGACCACCCATGAAGCCCGGCGCCGCCCGCGCTTCACCTGGACACTGATCATTGGAGCCGCCATGGCCACCGCCGCCGTCATCACCGCAGTCGCGCTGGCCGCGACCCTCCTGGCCCCGTCGCCCCCGCCGGTGCTGAAGACGCCGAAGACCGGCAAGGAACTGCTCCTGGACCTCGCGGACAGGGTGGAGAAGCTGCCGCCCGAGACCGGTGCCTACTGGCGTACCCGGATGGTTCAGGGCAGCCGGTATCTGGTCGGCATGGGGGCCGCGCGCTACTGGATCGTGAGAACGGGGGACAAGCGCACATGGATACCGCGGAAGAGCAGCGCCTCAACCGTTTACGAATCGGAGTCGCTCGGCCTTCGACCGGAAACTCCGCGTGACGAGAAGATCTGGCGCGAGCAGGGAGCCCCCGACAAGTGGCGCATGTCCGGTAAGTGTGAAAGCCCCGACCCTCGTTACCGCTGCGGTCCGGCCGTCCTCACCTCCAAGACGTCGCCACGTTTCTACCGGATCGCTCCGAGTGTCAAGGGCGAGGTCGGCGACCAGACCGTGGCCGCCTTCACCATCGCGGACCTGGACGCCCTCCCGGCCGATCCGGCCCGGCTTCGGGAACGTCTCGAGGGCTATCACAAGGTGTGGGAGAAGCGCGGCTTCAAGGAGCCCTGGGAGGAGTTCCTCGGGTGGTCCGTGCCGAACATGCTGTACATGCCGATCCGTCCCGCCGTCCGGGCCACGCTTCTTCGCCTGTACGCCGAGCTGCCGGGGGCCGTGTCGGCACGGGAGGTCATCAGCCCGTCGGGCCGTCCCGTCATCGCCGTCGACCTCCAATCCAAGAAGGATGAGGAGTATCTCAGGCTCCGCAACCGTATGGTGCCGGTCACGGGGGAGACTCTCTTCGACCCCCGGACCGGTGTGAACATGGGCAGCAGGGTCATCATGGTGCGCGCTGAGGACGGGCTCCCGAAGGGCACCGTGCTCGCCTACACCGCCGTCAGCGAGCGGGGCTGGACCGATGAGCGGCCCGTGCTTCCCCCGGGCTGCCATCCGAAGGGCACTGCCACCACCTGCTGACCCCTTCGAGTACGGCTCCCGCCCGGGTCGCGGGAGCCGTACCGCACTCGGCGGGACTCAGGGCTTGGCGCCGTCGACGATCTTGCGTTTGCCGAGGGGGGCCTTGAGCTTGACGACCGTGACCTTCTGGACGGCGACCGCGATGCAGGCCATGTTCTTGGCCTTGCTGCTCGGGCCCTCCCAGAGGGTGACGGTCACCTGCTTGGCCGTCTCCTTGACGCTCACGCGGTCGAGCACGAAGCAGGGCTCCACCCCCGACCACCAGACGATCTGCAGGTTCCGGGCGTCCTTGGTCCGCTTGGCCGTGAGCCACCGCACCTTGCGAGGGTTGACGGTGTGCCCCTTGGGCCAGGTCGGCTTGGGCTCGTCTCCCGTGGGCTCGGTCCGGGGAGCCACGGTGTGGGTCACGGTGTGGGCCACGGGCTGGGACGGGCCGGTGGCGTCCGTGCCACGGTTCGCGGCGCTGGCGCCGGTCGCGGCGCCGCAGCCCAGGGCCAGCAGCAGGCTTCCGGCCAGAAGGGGAGTCGCGATCATACGCATACCCCTGAAACGGATCAGAGCCCGGAGCGGTTCAGGGCGTGTCCCGCGCGTCGTGATGACGGCTGTCCGCGTGTCCGTCGCCGCCGTCGCGGTTCTCCGGATGATTTTCCCGATAGAGGGGCCGATAAGCTGCGGGAAGTTCTCACCCTCCTGATTTCGAGGTGCTCATATGATCGCGATTCTTGGAACCGGCAAGATGGGCGAGGCGCTGCTGTCGGGGCTGCTTCGGGCCGGGTTCAAGCCGGGCGACGTGCTGGCGACCGCCCGGCGGGCCGAGCGGGCCGAGGACCTCAGGGAGCGATACGGCGTGCAGGTGGTGTCCAACGCCGAGGCCGCCAAGACCGCCGACACGATCATCCTCGCCGTCAAGCCCCAGGACATGGCGTCCCTGCTGGCCGAGATCTCGGCCCACGTCCCGGACGACCGGCTGGTGATCTCGGCCGCGGCGGGCATCACGACCTCGTTCGTGGAGGCGCGGCTCGGCGGTGACGTCCCGGTGGTCCGGGTCATGTCCAACACGCCGGTGCTGGTGGACGAGGCGATGAGCGTGATCTCGGCGGGCGCCCACGCCACCGAGGAGCACCTGCGGCGCACCGAGGACCTGCTCAAGCCGGTCGGCAAGGTGCTGCGCATCCCCGAGTCGCAGCAGGACGCGGCCACCGCCCTGTCCGGCAGCGGCCCGGCCTATTTCTTCTACCTCGTCGAGGCCATGGTCGACGCGGGCATCCTGCTCGGCATGCCCCGCGCCGCCGCCCTCGACATGGTCACCCAGTCGATCGTCGGCGCGGCCATCATGCTCCGCGACTCCGGTGAGCACCCGGTGATCCTGCGCGAGGCCGTCACCTCTCCGGGCGGCACCACCATCGCGGCGATCGCCGAGCTGGAGCGGCACAGCGTCCGCGCGGCCTTCCTGGCCGCCATCGAGGCCGCCAGGAACCGCGGCCGCGAGCTCGCCGCCGGCTGACCGGCCTGGGCCGTGAGGTCGGGGTGGCCGTGTACGGCATGCCGTACCTCGATAGAGGGCGCCCGGTTAAGGGGAATAAGCACCGATATTTCACTCTGATGAAAACCGCCTACTCCTCCGCGACGACCGTGTAAACCGGGTTCGAGGCCCGTACGGTAGCGTCGGCCGGAGTAAGCGGATCGGCCCGCGAGGTCGCACCGGTGAGCTTGCCCGCCGGAGCGAAACAGCGAGGAACCAGCGGATGAGTGACGAGGGAAGGCATCGGTTGCCGGCGACCGCGCCGCGGCGCACAGCGTCGCGATCGAACAGGGAGGGCGCATGAGCCGGTCCGTGCGGGTCGTCTGGGACGATGCGCTCACCTCCTACGACTTCGGGCCGGGGCATCCGCTCGCGCCCGTCCGGGTCGAGCTGACCATGGCGCTGGCCAGGGAACTCGGTGTGCTCGACGCGGTCGACGTGACCGGTTGCACGCCCGCCACGGACGACGAGCTCGCTCTGGTTCACAAGCGCGACTACATCGAGGCCGTCAAACGGGTCTCCGCGACCGGGCGGCCCGACAGGGCCTACGGGCTCGGCACCGATGACACCCCCGCTTTCGCCGGGGTGCACGAGGCCTCCGCGCTGATCACCGGCGCCACCCTGGCCGCGGCCCGCGCGGTCTGGACAGGTGAGGCCGAGCACGCGGTGAACGTCGCGGGGGGCCTGCACCACGCGATGGCCGCCCTCGCGAGCGGGTTCTGCGTCTACAACGACCCGGCGGCGGCGATCGCCTGGCTGCTGAGCCAGGGAGCCTCCAGGGTCGCCTACGTGGATGTGGACGTGCATCACGGGGACGGCGTCCAGGCGCTGTTCTACGACGACCCCAGAGTCCTGACCATCAGCCTGCACGAGAGTCCCCGCACGCTCTTCCCCGGCACGGGTTTCCCCGAGGAGCGTGGCGCGGAGGGCACCGCGGTCAACGTGGCGCTGCCCGCCGGATGCGGCGACAGCGGCTGGCTGAGGGCCTTCCACGCGGTGGTGCCGCCGCTGCTGCGGGAGTTCGCCCCGGAGGTTCTGGTCACCCAGCACGGCTGCGACAGCCATGCGCTGGACCCGCTGGCCCACCTGATGCTCAGTGTGGACGGCCAGCGCACCGCTTACGCGGCGCTGCACGAGCTCGCCCACGAGACGGCGGGGGGCCGGTGGGTGGTCACCGGCGGCGGGGGATACGAGCTGGTGCAGGTGGTGCCCCGGGCGTGGACCCACCTGATCTCCGAGGTCTCCGGGCGCCCCCTCGATCCGGACATCGCCACCCCCGAGACATGGCGGCGGTTCGTCAGGGAGCGGACGGGTGAGACGCCGCCGCTGACGATGACCGACGGAAGAAGTCCGGAATTCAGCGATTTCGCTTCCGGCTACGACCCGGGAGATCCGATCGACCGGGCCATCATGGCGACGAGAAACGCGGTGTTCCCCTTCCACGGACTGGACCCCCTTCCGTGACGACGAGGGTGTGCCCGGCGCCGGGCCGTGGCGCGGACCGTCCCGAGCAGAGAGAACGGGTGGATGAGCGACGTGAGAAGTCACCGGCCGGCAGCACCCGGGCCGCGAGGCGCGGCGGTGCCACTCACCCGTGACGAACTTCGCGAACACCTGATCCGCACCCGGATCGCCGGTGAGGTGGCGACCAGCCGGGAGAACAACCTGGATCACTACCGGTCGCTGGCCAACCGGGACCCGTACCACATGTTCGGGCTGACCCTGGAGGGCGGCTGGTCCTACCAGGACGTGCTGGAGTTGATGGCCAAGTCCGCCGGGGTCGTGGCCGACCCCGGCCACCGGGAGGGTCAGGACACCATCGACCCGGACCGCACGATCGACGCGACCGAGGCGATGGGCGACACGATCGCCGGTGTGCTCCGGGCGGGCGATCCCCGGATTCTCATCGCCACCGGACACCCCACCGGCCTGCTCACCGTCCACCTCGCCCTGGCGCGGCTGCTCAGAGAGCGCGGGGCGACTCTGCTGGGGCCGGCCGAGGGCTGGTCCTACTGGGGTCAGGGGTTCGGCCGCAAGCGCAAGATCCGCTATCTGGACGGCGTCGCCATGCTGGACGACCGGGGCGCCTTCGTGCACACCCACGACCCGGCGCCGATGCGGGCGATGCTCGCCGAACTCGGCGACGACCGTCCCGACCTGGTGATCGCCGACCACGGCTGGGCCGGCGCGGCCGGCGAGGCGGGAATTCTCACCGTCGGATTCGCCGACAGCAACGACCCGGCGCTCTTCGTCGGGGAGGCGGAAGGGAAGATCGCTGTCACCGTTCCGCTTGATGACAACGTGCTACCGAGATATTACGATCCGCTGACGCATCACCTGGTCGAGAGGGTCGTGCGAGTCGTCTGAGACGGGGGTTGCGCAAATTGGGCCATCCCTATACGGGCTTTTCGCGCCTGCATTCCACGGAGCTCGCCGACCGTTTGCCAACTTTTTGATGATTGTGGGCGACTCTAAAAGAAGACAGTTGGTCCGTTCCAAGATCAAGGTGAGGGGCACGGTCCGGCTGCTGGCCAGCGAGTTTCTCCATTTCGCGGACATGGGGCTGCGAAGACTGGGAAAGTAGGGGGTTTGCGCACTCGGAGTCCCGACTTACGCTGACGGCAGTACACGTGCGTGAGCAATGGCACCAGTGGGGATAACCCGGAAACACGTGCGGAAGAGGCGTCCGATGGGTGCAGGCGAAAGACCTCTCAGTGAGGTGAAGTTCCTGACCGTGGCGGAAGTGGCCACTGTCATGAGGGTGTCCAAGATGACTGTGTACCGACTCGTGCATTCGGGCGAGCTGCCGGCCATCCGGGTCGGTCGATCCTTCCGGGTGCCGGAGCAGGCGGTGCACGACTACCTGAGAGATGCTTACATCGAGGCAGGTTGAAGCGATCCCGGCGCGGTGAGCGGAGCGGCCGGTGACGTGCGAACCGGCCGCGAGGCGAACGAGAAGGGGTGAGCGACCCGTCTGCGCGAGCGAACCCGGCGCGGTGAGCGCGGTGGCCGGTGAGGTCGGCGGCGCGGGCCGTCCCGCAGGCGCCGGACGGGAGCGCGAACCACGCGCCGGTCCGGCGACCACCGGCTTTTTCGGCCGGATGACGTCGGCGAAGTAGCGATGTCGTTTACGACATCGTGAGTTCAGGCCACTCGGGGTCTCCCCCCAAGGGGCGATCTACCATGGATCGCCGGTACTCTGTTGAGCCGGTGTGTTATTCGCGCACCGGTTTGACAATCTCGGCTACCAGCTACCTGGGGGTCCCGTGGGCTCTGTGATCAAGAAGCGCCGTAAGCGCATGGCGAAGAAGAAGCACCGCAAGCTTCTCAAGAAGACCCGCATCCAGCGGCGTAACAAGAAGTAGTAACGCGGATCTGCGAGGCGTCGATGACCCACACCGTGCTTGTCACCGGGGTCTCGCGCCACATCGGCGCCCGAGTGGCGAGCGTTCTCGCGGCTGACCCGGGCATCGACCGGGTCATCGGAGTAGACACGGTGCCGCCGCCCTCGCTCTCACGTGATGGCGGCGTACCTCTCGGCCGGACGGAGTTCGTCCGCGTCGATCTGCGCAGTCCCGACATCGCCCAGGTGATCGCGGCCGCCGACATCGACACCGTGGTTCACATGAGTCTGGTGAGCGCTCCCCCGAGGAGTGGCGGCCGGGCGCTCATGAAAGAACACAACGTCATCGGCACCATGCAACTGCTCGGTGCCTGTCAGCGGTCCGCGACGATCCGCCGTGTCGTCGTGCGTTCCACCACCGCGGTGTACGGATCCTCCCCGCACGACCCGGCCGTCTTCACCGAGGACGCCGAGCCGGGCGAGCCGCCGTCCCACGGCTATGCCAAGGACGCCTCGGAGGTCGAGGGTTACGTCCGCGGTTTCGCCAGGCGGCGCCGGGACGTGACCGTGTCGACGCTCAGGTTCGCCAACTTCATGGGGCCCGGCGTCGATTCGCCGCTGACCCGTTACTTCACCCAGGCCGTCCTGCCGACCGTGTTCGGCTTCGACCCCCGGCTGCAGTTCGTGCACGAGGACGACGCGGTCGAGGTGCTCAGGCGGATGGCGAGGGAAGACCACCCCGGCACGTTCAACGTGGCCGGTGAGGGCGTGCTCCTGCTTTCGCAGTGCGCGCGCAGGGCGGGCCTGCTCTCCCTGCCCGTGCCCTCTTCGGCATTCCGTTTCCTGGGTGAGCTCGCTCGCGGCGCGGGGCTGGTCGACTTCTCTCCCGAGCAGCTCCGCCTGATGTGTCATGGCCGCGTGGTGGACACCACCCGGCTGGGCGCCGCCCTCGACTGGAAGCCGAAGTTCTCAACCTCCGCCGCCTTCGAGGATTTCGTCCGTGCCCGGGACCTGTCGGGAGGCCTTCCCGCCGCCATGATGGACTTGCTGTCCAGGCGGTGACGACCAGGCGGTGATGAGATGAGCGAAATGGCGAGCGAGCCCGGCGAGTCCGAAGACGCCCAGGTGATTTCCATCACCCGGGCGCGTTCCTCCCATGAGCCCCCGCCCTCCTCCGAGGAATCCCCCGAGGAACCCTCGGGTTTCCCGGAGGACTCCCAGGAGTCTCCGCCCGGGGATGACGACCGTCGTCTCGCCGAGCTGCTGGCTTTCCTGCGCCGCCGCGTCACGGGGGAGTACGAGATCGACGAGTTCGGCTTCGACCCCGAGCTCACCGACCGGGTGCTGCTTGAGCTGATCCGCCCGCTGTACCGGCACTGGTTCCGCGTCGAGACCGTCGGCATGCACAACGTGCCCGGCGACTCCGGCGCCCTCGTGGTGGCCAACCATTCGGGCACCGTCCCGCTGGACGGCCTCATGCTCCAGGTGGCGCTCCACGACGATCACCCCGAGCACCGCGCGGTCCGTCTTCTCGGGGCCGATCTGGTCTACAAGCTTCCCCTGCTCGGGCATCTGTCCCGCAAGACCGGCCACACGCTGGCCTGCCGGGAAGACGCCGACCGCCTGCTCCGCAAGGGCGAACTCGTCGGTGTCTTCCCCGAGGGCTTCAAGGGCGTCGGCAAGCCGTTCTCCGAGCGTTACAAGCTGCAGCGCTTCGGCCGCGGCGGCTTCGTCGCCTCCGCCATCCGCGCCGGTGTTCCGATCGTCCCCTGCGCCATCGTGGGCGCGGAGGAGATCTATCCGAAGATCGGCGACCTGCGTTTCCTGGCGCGGGCCCTGGGCCTGCCGTACCTGCCGATCACCCCGCTGTTCCCCTGGTTCGGCCTCCTCGGCATGGTGCCGCTCCCGTCCAAGTGGCTGATCGGCTTCAGCGAGCCCATCCGCACCGACGAGTTCGACCCCGCCGACGCGGACGACCCCATGGTGGTCTTCAACCTGACCGACCAGGTCCGTGAGGTCATCCAGCAGCAGCTGAACGAGCTCCGGCTCCAGCGGGGTCACGCCTTCCCGCCGTTCTTCTGATCCCTGAGCCTTCCGATCCCCGCGCTGGGACTCGCGGTGAGGAAACTTGGGCGATTTTTATTGGTCACGAAGTCCAACAAGGAGCCCTACCGATAGGTAGGGTGTGCCCAAGATCGAGCCTTTTGGACGTGGAGAGTGGCCATGGGCGCACGCCGTACCGCGAAAGGGGCCGCCATCGCCGGGCTGGCCGTGGGGGCGGCGCTGGGAATCGCCTCACGACGGCGCAGGGCGCACGCGGACACGGTGCTCGGCGGCCACCGGGGGCGGTCGGTCACCGTCACCACGGACGACGGCGTACGGCTCGCGGTGGACATCGAGGAGGCCGAGGCGCCCGAGTTCGTCGTCGTCCTCGCGCACGGCTGGGTGATGAACCGGCACTGGTGGCACTTCCAGCGGGAGGCGCTGGCGGGCAAGGCCACCCTGGTCTTCTACGACCAGCGCGGGCACGGAGACTCCTCGGCGGGGGCCTTCGAGTCGTGCACGATCGACCGGCTCGGCGATGACATGGCCGCGGTGGTCGAGCAGGCCGTCCCGGAGGGGTTGCCGTTGGTGCTCGTCGGCCACTCCATGGGGGGAATGACGATCATGGCGTTCGCGGGACGGCATCCCGAGACGTTCGCCGCGCGCGTGGCCGGGGTGGCACTGCTGAGCACGTCATCCGGCCGGCTGAATGAGAACACGTTCGGGCTCCCCTGGCCGCTCAAGAAGCTCGTTTCCCGCGTCACACCCATGGTGTTCGACCAGATGCTGGCTCAGGCCGCGGCCGCCGACGGCAACGCCGCCCTGAAGTCTCGCGGCGACCTGGCGGTGATCCGCTTCATCGCCTTCGGCCGCCGCGCGTCGCGCGAGCACGTGCGCTTCGCCAACGACATGTCCGCGGCCACCTCGGCCGAGATGACGGTCGGTTTCTTCCGCGCCTTACAGGTCCACGACAAGTTCGCCGCGCTGGCCGCGCTCAAGCCGGTGGAAACGCTGATCATGGTCGGCGGCCGCGACCGGCTCACCCCGCCGGTCCACAGCCGCCGCATCGCCGAAGCGCTCCCCGGCGCGAAGCTCGTCGTGCTTCCCGACGCCGGTCACATGATCGGCCTGGAACGTCCGGAGGCCGTCAACCTCGCCCTGACCGGCCTGCTCGACCGGGTCGCCCGCCGTACGGCAGGTCACCTGGAGCGGTAGAGGCGGCGCAGGGCGACGGCGGCCGCCACACCGCCGGCGACGGCACCGGCCCCCGCGGCGATCGGCAGGCCGATCATGGTCGCCTTGCGGCCGGTCCGGAAGTCCTTGATCTCCCACTGCTGCTGCCGGGCGTGGTCGCGCAGCTCGGAGTCGGGGTTGATCGCGGTGGGATTGCCGACCAGGGAGAGCAGCGGCAGATCATTGGCCGAGTCGCTGTAGGCGGAGCAGCGGCTCAGGTCCAGGCCCTCCCGCCGGGCCAGGGCCCGAACGGCCTCGGCCTTGGCGGGGCCGTGGAGCAGGTCGCCGACCAGGCGGCCGGTGTAGACGCCGTTCTCGGTCTCCGCCACGGTGCCGAGGGCGCCGGTCAGGCCCAGGCGCTGGGCGATCACGCGGGCGAGCTCCACCGGGGTCGCGGTGACCAGCCAGACCCGCTGGCCGGCGTCCAGGTGGCTCTGGGCGAGAGCCCGGGTGCCGGCCCAGATGCGGTCGGCCATCACCTCGTCGTAGATCTCCTCGCCGAGCCGGATGATGTCCTCGACCTTGCTGCCCGCCACGAACGCCAGGGCGGTCTCCCTGGCCTGCGCGATGTGCTCGGGGTTCTCGTCGCCGCGGACCCGGAACACCGCCTGGCCGAGGGCGAACCTGATGAGGTCCTTGGTGGTGAACAGGCCGCGTGAGGCCAGGCCGCGGGCGAAGTGATAGATGGAGGCGCCGCGCATCATGGTGTTGTCGACGTCGAAGAAAGCGGCGGCTGTCGGGTCCGGATCGGCCACCGGCACCGCGGCCGCCGCCGCAGCCGCTACTTCTCCGGCCATCTCCGCCCCGCCTCGATGTCGCAGTAGCCGCCTCATAGCACCTCAGCTTATCCGGCACACGCGGACAGACCGGTGTGCATCGCGTGTGGGGAAGGTGACGTTTTGCACTGTCGCGACCGCTATTCGGATGGGGCCAGCCCCTCGATGTAGACGAGGTAGCCGTGGGCCCGGCGCTGGTCCTCCACGTCCATCTTGGGGATCATCCCCTCGATCTGGTTGCGTTGTTTCTGGACGAAGCGTTTGAGCTGGCCCGCGCTGGCGGCGTCGCGGCGCCGTACCCGGGTGAGGGAGGTGACCGCGGAGCGGGTGGTGTCCTCCATCGCCTGAAGGGTCTCTCCGATCAGGCGCTCCTTGCGCCGGGGGGAGCCGAGGAGTTCCTCGACCTCGTGGGCGCGCGTCTCCGCGTAGCCGAAGGAACGGCCGGCCCGCTCGGCGTCGTCGGTGCTCAGGTGGAACAGCGTGCTCTCGGCGGCGCGCTTGAGCGGATAGAGCGTGTCGCCCGGCATCGACCGGTAGGTCGCCACGCCTGCCACGATCATCGTGACCACCAGTCCCAGGCTCAGAAGCCGGGGGAACAGGCCCACGCGTGGCCTCGGCCGTACGGGGGCGGTCCGCTCGGCGGGGAGATCCTCCTGCGCGGGCATGGCCACGAGACGCTCCCGGAGCTCGGCGCGGAACTCCGGCCGGGGGGCGCCCTTCGCCCGGGCGCCGATCGTCGACATGCGATTCTGGATGTGCGCCTGCGATCTGCGTGAGATTCCGGGCAGCCACTTACCCATGAACGCTCCCTGCCGCCCCCAGATCATGATCCATTGGTGCCACTTGCCTAACGACGGCCAGGCACGCCAGGTTACGCGACGCGCCGCCATCGGCACGGCAGGTCGGCGCCGGCCCTGAGCCGGTCCGGCGTCAGCCCAGGTCGGAGGGGAGCGCGCGGGCGAGCGCCCGGATCGCGCGAAACTGCAGCGCCTTGATCGCCCCGCTCTTCTTGCCCATGATGAGCGCGGTCTCCGCCAGTGACATGCCGTGCAGGAACCGCAGGACCACGCACTCCTGCTGCTCGGCGCCAAGATCGCGGACGGCGCTGAGCACCCGGTCACTGATCATCGCGGTGACGACGGCGTTCTCCGGGATGTGCGGGCCGTCGAGGGGGGTGTCGATCACCTCGGCGGTCGAAACCTCAAGGCGGTACCGCCCGGACTTGAAGTGGTCGGCGATCAGATTCCTGGCGATGGTCACCAGCCAGGCCCCGAAGTCGCGCCCCTGCCAGGTGAAGTCGGTGATCCGGCGGAGCGCGCGGAGGAAGGTCTCGCTCGTCAGGTCCTCGGCCAGCGGATGGGATCCGACCCGGAAGTAGATGTAGCGGTAGACCAGGTCGAGATAGCGGTCGTAGAGCGTGCCAAACGCGTCCGCGTCTCCGGTTTTGGCTCGCAGAACGAGCCTCCGGAGATCTTCCGAGGCGTCCTCGCGCGCGGCGAGCTTGGTGCTGTGGGTGGACTGAGCCACCCCGGCTGCGGTGGGGAGGTGCCCGGCGAACGGCCACGTGTCTGGCATCCGGTATCCCTGTGGGGGAGGGGGAGCGGCGTGCTCGAACACTCTAGGAAACCAACGGGAAATTCCACAATCCGCTTGAGGATGTCGTGACTAGGGGTAATCGGCCGATACCGTATTGGGCCGGTTGTTTCGGACCGGTCCCGGAGGCTGACTACCAGTTCGGCTACCGGTTGGGGGGTAATGTCCGGCAGCATTGGAGCCACCATGGAAGTCCTTGTCGCTGTCATCGCATTCGCCGGCGCATTGCTCGCAGCCATCGCCACCGTCGCCCTCATCGGCAGACTCCGCAGTGAGCCCAAGGGTTGGCTGGTCGCCTGGAGCTTGACGACGGCGGCGCTCTGCCTGTCACTCGGAGTAATCGCCACCGGTCACCTGATGGGTTTTGGGACAACGACATTTCGCGTTTACCAGTTGACCGGCTCCCTGCTGGCCCCGATCTGGCTGGCCGTCGGAACCGTTCAACTGCTGGCGCGGAAGTCCCCGCCCAAGTTCGCCTCCTGGCTCGTGGGCATCGCGTTCACCATCGTCGCCTCGGTGATCATGGTGGTCGACCCGATCGTCCAGGACAACCAGTTCGCCAAGACGCTTCCGCTCGGCAGTCGCCACTGGGGGCTGGTGCCGACCTACCTGCTCTGGGCCGCTCACGTGGCCGTCGCGCTCATCCTGCTGGCGAGCCTCGTGCTCGCGGTCCTGCGCTGGCGTGGCGGTGACGACTACGACGCCGACAACATGCACGCGCTCCTGGTGCTCGGCCCGACAGGGCTCGCCCTGGTCGGAGCGGTGAGCTTCGCGGTCCCGGGGATGTTCGCCGTGCTCGTCCTGTGCGTCACCGCCGCCGCGGTCTGGTACGCCGTGCTCCGCCCGCTCGCGCCCTACGAGGATGAGGACGACGAGGACGACGCGGACGACGACTGGGAGGACCGCCGGCCGGTCGGCCGCCGCGCCGCCCCCGGAAAGCCGCCCCAGGACGTGCAGGTCGCCGGCCGCCGCGTCCTGGCCGAGGAGTCCCCGCGCAGCTCCGGGCTCGGTGATCTGGTGGCCGAATACCGTGCGGGCGAGCGGGAGGTCGACTACGCGGCGCGCATGCAACAACCTCCCGCCGAGGGCGACCCGTTCGGCGGCCCCGCCACTGGGACCTTCATGGCGGGGGAGTACGGCATGCCGGCCCCCGGCCAGCCCTCAGGTGGTAACGAATACACCCTGCCGCCCCCGGTGACCGGCCAGTTCGGCATGTCGTCCCCCGGCGGCCCCGCGACCGGCGAGTACAACGTCCCGCTCAACGAGTACGGCACGCCCGGTCCCAGCACCGGCGAGTTCGCCAGGCCCGAAGCGCCCGGGGCCAGCCTCAAGCCCATGCCCGCCGATCAGGCGTTCGGCGCCCCGCCGGGCTACGGAAACGCCCCCGGGCCGGGCTTCGGCGGCACCGCCCGTCACGGCCAGGCCCCCGGGTTCGACCAGGGGCTCGACCAGGGCTTCGGCGGAGCCCGCCACGGTCAGACCTTCCCCGGGGCCGGAGACCCGCTCGGGGTCGGTTCCCCGTATCCGGGAGCGAGCGTCGAGCAGCCGGGCGGATCCGCACGTCCGTCGCCGAGCATCTTCGGCCTGCTGACCGTGTTCACCTTGATCGACGGGGTCGGTGAGATGTTCGACCGGTTGGCCGAGGAGACGCTTGAGGCCGTCCGCCACTCCGAGCCCGACACGCTGGTCTACGTGTGCCACTCGGTGAAGTCGGCCCCGCTCCAGCGCATCATCTACGAGCTCTATCGCGACGAGATCGCCTACAACGACCACCAGCGTCAGCCCCACGTGGAGCGTTTCGTCAACGAGCGGCAGAACATGGTGCTCGCCACCAACGTGATCGAGCTCAACGTGAACGCGGCCAAAGTGATGCCGCTTCCGACGGCCTTCAGGATCTGAGCGCGGCGCGGAGGCGGTTCTCGTCGACGCGCCAGAAGTCGTGCTGGACACCGTCGATCAGGGTGACCGGGATCATCTCCCAGTATTTGGCCTGGTCCTCCTCGGAGGCGGTGATGTCGCGCTCCTCCCAGGGGACGCCCAGTTCGGCGGCGACCCGCTCGATCACCGTCCGCGCGTCGTCGCACAGGTGACAGCCGGGCTTGCCGAGCAAAGTGATGCGATGGTCCTGCGGTGCCATGTCCGCCACGGTAGCCGAGTTGTGAGCGTGCGCGGACGGTCCCCCTCTCGCGGGCGGGGAGCACCGCGGACGGCATCGCGGGCGAGGAACACCGCGGACGGCATCGCGGGGAGCATCTCTCCGCAAGCAGGGAGAAACCCCTCTGAGGCCGGTCGAGTTACGCTTCTGGAGCCGGGGGAGTGGTCCTTTTCCCAGCCGGGAAGCGACGAGGAGGGTGCCCGCCACCGGCGTCGCGGCCGATGCTGCGAGCCCCCACTTTGTGCACCGGTTCACAAAGGGACTAACCTGAATGACAGTGGCCTCACCTCGTCATCCGTCGCGTCCGGGCCGCGCCGGCCGCCTGTCCCCCTGGAGCTCCGGCACGTGATCCGCCGTCTATCCCAAGCTCGAGAACGTGGCATTCCCGAGGCGACCGTCGCCCGGCTGCCGCTCTACCTGCGAGCGCTCAACGGCATGTCCGAGCGAGGTCTGGCCACCGTGAGCTCCGAAGACCTGGCCGTCGCGGCCGGTGTGAACTCGGCCAAGCTCCGCAAGGACCTTTCCCACCTGGGTTCCTACGGCACCCGCGGGGTCGGCTACGACGTCGAATACCTGATCTACCAGATCTCCCGCGAGCTGGGTTTGACCCAGGACTGGGCCGTTGCAATCGTCGGAGTGGGTAACCTCGGTCGTGCGCTCGCAAACTACGGCGGATTCGTCTCCCGTGGGTTCCGGGTAGCCGCGCTTCTGGACGCCGACCCCGAAGTGGTGGGCGACCGTATCGCGGGATTGAATGTGGAGCACATCGACGAACTGGAAGCCGTGATAAGGCGGCGGGGAGTGTCGATCGTGGTGCTCGCGACGCCGGCGGCGGCGGCCCAGCAGGTGGCCGACCGGGTCATCGCCGCGGGAGTCACCAGCATCCTGAACTTCGCCCCCGTCGTGCTCACTGTGCCTGAAGGCGTCGATATCCGTAAAGTCGACCTATCGATTGAATTGCAGATCCTTGCGTTCCATGAGCAGCGCAAAACGGATCGGATGACTGGGGGGCCCGCGATGGCCGAGGAGTGGCCCGAGGCGGTGGACTTGTGAGCGAGCGCGACGAGCGAGTCCGAGGACACCGCGTTTCTCCGAAGAACGCGGGAGGCCGGGCACGTCCACGTCCACAGAGCATCGAGGAGGGCCGATGAGCGTTCTCGTTGTCGGCCTGAGCCACCGGACGGCTCCGGTGGCCCTGCTGGAGCGGGTGTCGGTCTCCGGCGACGCGCTGGTCAAGCTGCTCCACGATGTCCACCGGGACGCCTGCGTCGCGGAGGTCATGGTCGTCTCGACCTGCAACCGGGTCGAGGTCTATGCCGCCGTCGACCGGTTCCACGCCGCGGTGACCGCCGTCTCGGAGCTGCTCAGCATCCATTCGGGTGTTCCCATGGAGCAGCTCGGGAGCCATCTCTACGTGCACTACGAGGACCAGGCCGTCGAGCACCTGTTCTCGGTCGCCTCGGGCCTGGACTCGATGGTCCTGGGCGAGGGGCAGATCCTCGGCCAGGTCCGCTCGGCCCTCAAGCTCGCCCAGGACGAGGGCACGCTCGGCCCGACGCTCAACGAGCTGGTCCAGCAGGCGCTGCGGGTGGGCAAGCGCTCCCACACCGAGACCGGCATCGACCGCGCGGGAGCCTCCCTCGTGGGCGTGGGACTCACCCTCGCCGAGCGCACCCTCGGCCCGATCCAGGACAAGCGCGCCCTGGTGGTCGGCGCCGGCTCGATGAGCGCTCTGTCGGCCGCGACCCTTCAGCGGGCGGGCGTCACCGACATCGTGGTGGTCAACCGGACCCACGAACGCGCGGTACGGCTGGCGCAGACGGTGGGCGGCCGGGCCGCCGAGTTCGGCGAGCTGACCCGCGAGCTGGCCCAGGCCGACCTGGTCATCTCGTGCACCGGCGCCACCGACGTGGTCATCACCGCGGACATGGTGGTGGCCAGGGAGATGTTCCTGCTCGATCTCGCGCTGCCGCACGATGTGGACCCCGCCGTACGGCAGGTGCCGGGCATCACCCTCGTCGACCTTGAGTCGATGCAGGAAGGCGCGGTCGACACCGGCACCGACGACGGCGGGCGCGCCGAGGCGGTCACCGCCGTGCGGGAGATCGTCACCAAGGAGGTCGCGTCGTATCTGTCGGCCGAGCGCGCGGCGCGGGTGACACCGACCGTGGTCGCGCTGCGGAGCAAGGCGGCGGACGTGGTCGAGGCGGAGCTCGGGCGGCTCGTCGCGCGGGTTCCCGAGCTCGACGGGCGGACCCGGGACGAGGTCACGCAGACGATCAGGCGTGTGGTCGACAAACTGCTCCATGAGCCGACCGTGCGTGTCAAACAGCTCGCGGAGTCTCCGGCAGGCGATCATTATGCGGAAGCATTGCGTGAGCTGTTCAATTTGGATCCGAAGGTCCCCGATGCGGTGAGATGTGTCGAGATACTCGGCACCGAGACGAGCAAGAAGGAGGTGGGCAGGTGAGCAGTGTTTCTCCTCCGCTCAAGCTGGGCACGAGGCGCAGCGTCATGGCGACGACCCAGTCGGGCCTGGTCGCCGCCCGGCTCACCGAGCTGACCGGCCGGGTCGTCGAGCTCGTCGGCGTCACCACCTTCGGCGACGTCACCAAGGCCAACCTCACGCAGCTCGGCGGAACGGGCGTCTTCGTCAGCGCGCTGCGCGACAAGCTGATCGAGGGCGCGATCGACTTCGCGGTCCACTCGCTGAAGGACCTTCCCACCACGCAGGACCCCCGAGTGGTCATCGCGGCGATCCCGCCGCGCGACGACCCGAGAGACGCGCTGGTGAGTACGGCGAAGCTGGCCGACCTGCCGGCCGGCTCGAAGATCGGCACGGGCTCCCCCCGGAGGGTCGCCCAGCTCCGGGCGATCCGCCCCGACCTGGACTACGTCCCGATCCGCGGCAACGCCGACACCCGGATCGGCAAGGTCACCTCCGGTGAGCTGCAGGGCGTCGTGCTGGCCGCCGCCGGGCTCGGCCGCCTGGGCCGCGAGTCCGAGATCTCCCAGATCTTCGAGACGGAAGAGATGCTGCCGGCCCCCGGGCAGGGCGCACTGGCCGTGGAGTGCCGGGCCGACCGAGCCGACCTCATCGAGCTGCTGAGCGTGCTCGACGACGCCCAGACGCGCACCGCGGTGACCGCCGAGCGCGTGGTGCTCAACGCGCTGGAGGCGGGGTGCGCGGCTCCGGTCGGCGCCTACGCGGCCGAGCACGGGCAGAAACTGATTCTTACCGCCGCTGTTGTCGCCATTGACGGCAAACGGGCGGTGCGCAAGTCCGCCGCCGGGACCCCTTCGGCGCCCATGGATCTCGGCCGCGGCCTCGCGGCCGAGATGATCGCCGAAGGGGCAGGCACGTTGATAGGGGAGCAAGCACATTGAGCTCCGGAAGTACCACCTTCGAGCCCCCCACCGGGTTCCTCGCCTTCGTGGGCGCGGGGCCCGGTGACGAGGGTCTGCTCACGCTTCGTGGCGCCGACCTGCTTTCACGGGCCGACCTCGTCGTGCTCGACCAGGAGGCGTACGGCGGGCTGCTGCGCCACTGCCGTAAGAACGTCGAGGTCGTCGACGCCGCCGAGGAGGGCGCGGTCTCGCTGAGGGCCGTCACGGCGGCCAAGGACGGGCGCGGTGTCGTACGGCTCTGCGCGGGCGACCCGATGTTCTTCTCCTCGATCACCGAGGAGGTCGCGGCCTGCGCCAAGGCGGAGGTGGACTTCGAGATCGTGCCGGGTGTGCCTCCGGCCACCGCGGTGCTCACCTACGCGGGGATCCCCGCCGCGGTGTCGGTGCCCGAGTTCCGGGTCGTGGACGCGACCCAGGTCGCCGACTGGTCCAACCACGCGGCCGCCGCGGGCACCCTGGTGATCTACAACGGCGTCTCCGAGGCCGTCGCGATCGGCAAGGCGTTGATCGCGGCGGGCCGTCCTGACTCGACGCCGGTCGCGATCAGCAGCGCGGGCACCACCACCGAGCAGTACACCGTCGTGACCACCCTCGGCCGGATGGCGCCCGACCTCAAGCACGCCGGGATGAGCGAGCCCGCGCTGATCGTGGTCGGCGAGGCCGTCGGCATGCGTGACCGGCTGTCGTGGTTCGAGACCAAGCCGCTGTTCGGCTGGCGGGTGCTCGTCCCCCGGACGAAGGAGCAGTCGGCCGGGCTGGTCGATCAGCTGCACTCCTACGGCGCCGTGCCCGAGGAGGTCCCCACGATCTCCGTCGAGCCGCCGCGCACCCCGCAGCAGATGGACCGGGCGATCAAGGGCCTGGTCACCGGCCGCTACGAGTGGGTGGCCTTCACCAGCGCGAACGCGGTCAAGGCCGTGCGCGAGAAGTTCGAGGAGTACGGCCTGGACGCCCGCGCGTTCGCCGGGCTCAAGGTCGCGGCGGTGGGCGACGCCACCGCGCGGGCGCTCGTGGAGTTCGGCGTCAAGCCGGACCTGACGCCCTCGGGCGAGCAGTCGTCGGAAGGCCTGCTGGCCGAGTGGCCACCGTACGACTCGATGCTCGACCCGATCAACCGGGTGCTGCTGCCTCGGGCCGACATCGCGACCGAGACGCTGGTGGCGGGGCTGACCGAGCTCGGCTGGGAGTGCGACGACGTGACCGCCTACCGGACCGTCCGTGCGGCGCCGCCGCCCGCCCCGATCCGGGAGGCCATCAAGGGCGGCGGGTTCGACGCGGTGCTGTTCACCTCGTCGAGCACCGTGCGGAACCTGGTCGGCATCGCGGGCAAGCCGCACAACGTCACCGTCATCGCCGTGATCGGCCCGCAGACCGCCAAGACGGCCGAGGAGTTCGGGCTCCGTGTCGACGTGATGGCCGACAAACCATCGGCTTCGGCCCTCGCGGCCGCGCTGGCGGAGTATGGTGCGAAGCAGCGGCAGGCCGCACTTGAGGCCGGAGACGTTCCCCGCAGGCCCTCCCAGACCCGGCGAGGAGCCCGGCGCCGCGCCAAGTAACCTGGAACTGTCGCGAACGCCCGGCGAGCGAGGCGTTCGCGATGGCTTCCGCGAACTCAGCGAGCCAATCCGAACACGGTCCCCCGGTTCCTGATCCCCTGTGACCGGGGGGAGGGAGACACGATGACCGCCCAGTTCCCCGTCGCGCGCCCGCGCAGGCTTCGCCGTACGGCACCGATGCGCCGAATGGTCGCCGGAACCAGGCTGGACCCGGCGGAGCTGGTGCTCCCCATGTTCGTCAAGGAGGGCATCAGCGAGCCGAACCCGATCGGCTCGATGCCCGGGGTGTTCCAGCACACCCGTGACTCGCTGCGCAAGGCCGCCCACGAGGCGGCCGAGGCGGGCGTCGGCTCGCTGATCCTGTTCGGTGTGCCCGCGGTGAAGGACGCCCGCGGGTCGGCCGCCGACGATCCGGACGGGATCGTCCAGCAGGCCGTCGCCGACCTGGTCTCCGACATGGGCGACACCATGGTCGTGATGACCGACACCTGCCTGGACGAGTTCACCGACCACGGGCACTGCGGCATCCTGACGCCCGAAGGCGAGGTCGACAACGACGCCACCCTGGAGCGTTACGCGGCCGCCGCGGTGGCCCAGGCGCGAGCCGGATCGCAGGTCATCGCGCCCAGCGGCATGATGGACGGCCAGGTCGCCGCGATCCGCGCGGCGCTGGACGCCGACGGTTTCGGGCAGATCCCGATCCTGGCCTACTCGGTGAAGTACGCCTCGGCGTTCTACGGGCCGTTCCGGGAGGCGGCCGAGTGCGCGCCGCAGTTCGGCGACCGCAGCGCCTACCAGCAGGACCCGGCGGGGTCGGTCGGCGAGGCGCTGCGCGAGGTGCGGCTGGATCTCGCCGAGGGCGCCGACGCGGTGATGGTCAAGCCCGCGATGGCCTACCTCGACATCCTGCGCCAGGTGCGTGACACGGTGGACGTGCCGGTGGCCGCCTATCAGGTCAGCGGGGAGTACGCCATGATCGAGGCCGCCGCGGCGAACGGCTGGATCGACCGGAATCGAGTGATCATGGAGTCACTGATCGCTATCCGCCGAGCCGGGGCGGACATGATTCTCACCTACTGGGCGACCGAAGTGGCCAAAAGACTCCGATGAGACCAGTGGCACATATCGAGAACTGGGGGTTTGCCGCTTGGTCTTGTGGTCTGTGCGTTAGAGTGCGAGAACCGGTGCGGATGTGTCCCCAGGTGACGTAGACCCTGGCTGTCTCACTTCCCTTGCTAGGGCGTGTCCCACGGATCTCTGTTCTACTGCGCGACGCCCAGACGGCGCCTCGCGGCGTCGCCGCCCGTAGCCTCCCGCTATGGGCGGCTCCTCCGCTCTGCGAGGCATCGTCTGGACCGCCGCTCCCGGCGAACGAGCTCCACGGAACACGCCCTGACCAGAGTGTGGATATGTCATCGCATCCGGGGGCACCCGGGATGGGCAGACGACGGAGGACACAATGGTGGGGGTACCGCTGGCTCGTCGTGGCAGGCGACGCGCGCATCCGAAGCAGACGATCGACTCCGTGCTGGAGTACGCCGCCCTGGGCTGGGCGAGCTGTCCCGGCGCGCGACCGTTGCGGGGCGGCTCCCGCGCCTGTTCCTGCGACCGCATCGGCTGTCCCGACCCGGGAGCGCACCCGCTCTCGCGCGCCTGGCAGATGCAGGCCACCAGCGACCCCGCCCTCCTCACCCACTGGTGGCAGCGGGAGCCCGAGGCGAATGTGATCCTCCCCACGGGCCGGGTCTTCGACGTCTTCGACGTACCGCTCGCCGCGGGGCTCACCGCCCTCGCTGCCATGGACTCCGCCGGATTCGCGGCGGGCCCGGTCGCCGCGAACGGCGACCGGGTGTTGTTCTACGTGGCCACCCGCAACACCTCCGAGGACGAGGACGAGTGGTGGTCCTGCCCCCTCGACTACGGCCCGTCGACCATCGACGAGATGCCCGGCCTGCGCTGGCACTGCCGTGACAGCTACGTCCTCGCCCCGCCGTCGATCCTGCCGACCGGCCAGCCCGGCTCGTGGCTGCGCCCCCCTGACGGGCGCCCGCTGCCCGACCCGCTCGCCGTCCTCGACCGGCTCGCCGACGTCTGCGACTAGCCACCTGTCTCCTCCCCGCTCCTTCCGTCCCTCCCGTTCTTCCAGGACAGGGCGGGAGTCGGTCACCTCGCCCGCGCGGTGAGACTGCCTCCGCCGTGACTACCCTGGAGGACGTGACCCGTACTGAGAACTCCGAGGACCTGTTCGCCCGCGCCCGTGAGATCGTCCCGGGAGGCGTCAACTCTCCGGTCCGCGCCTTCGGCGCCGTCGGCGGCACTCCCCGCTTCATGGCCTCCGGCCAGGGGCCCTACATCACCGACGTGGACGGCAACCGCTACGTGGACCTGGTCTGCTCGTGGGGCCCGATGATCCTCGGGCACCGGCACCCGGCCGTCGTCGAGGCCCTGGAGGAGGCGCTGCGGGCCGGCACCTCGTTCGGTACGGCGACGCCCGGCGAGGTCGAGCTCGCCGAGGAGATCGTCGACCGGATGGCCCCGGTGGAGAAGGTCCGCCTGGTCAACTCGGGCACCGAGGCCACCATGTCCGCCGTACGGCTGGCACGCGGCTTCACCGGCCGTTCCAAGATCGTCAAGTTCGCCGGCTGCTACCACGGCCACGTGGACGCCCTCCTCGCCTCGGCCGGGTCCGGCCTGGTCACCTTCGGCCTGCCCGACACCCCGGGCGTCACCGGCGCCTCCGCCGCCGACACGGTCGTACTGCCCTACAACTCGATCGAGGCCGTGACCGAGGCCTTCCAGACCTTCGGCTCGGAGATCGCGTGCGTGATCACCGAGGCGTGCCCGGCCAACATGGGCGTCGTCCCGCCGCTGGACGGGTTCAACGCCAAGCTGCGCGAGCTCTGCACGGCGCACGGCGCCCTGTTGATCCTCGACGAGGTGCTCACCGGTTTCCGGGTGTCGGAGGCCGGATGGTACGGGCTGGACCCCGTGGACGCCGACCTGATGACCTTCGGCAAGGTCATGGGCGGCGGCCTGCCCACCGCCGCGTTCGGCGGCCGCGCTGACGTGATGGCCCACCTCGCCCCCGAGGGCCCGGTCTACCAGGCCGGAACCCTGTCCGGTAACCCGCTGGCCTGCGCCGCGGGTCTCGCCACGCTGCGCGCCTGCGACGACGAGGTCTACGACCGGGTCGACGCCGCCGCCCTGATCATCGGCCGGGCCGCCGCCGACGCCCTGGCCGCTGCCGGGGTGCCGCACCGCCTGCAGCGCGCGGGCAGCCTGTTCTCCATCTTCTTCACCGAGGACCAGGTCACCGACTTCGCCGGGGCCCAGAAGCAGAACACCGCCGCCTACCGGGCCTTCTTCCACGCCATGCTCGACCAGGGCGTCTACCTGCCCCCGTCGGCCTACGAGGCCTGGTTCCTGTCGGCCGCCCACGACGACGAGGCCCTGTCCCGCATCGCCGAGGCCCTCCCCGTCGCCGCTAAGGCCGCCGCCCAGGCCTCCTAGGGTTTCGCGGATCGCCGGTCATCCGGCACGGCCCGCGCATGGACCTCGCCGCGCTTTCGCGCCGCGCCCGTCCATGCGCGGGCCGTATTCGTTCGCGCCGCGCTCCAAATCCTGGCCGTGTTCGCCTGGGCCGTGCTCCGAACCCTGGCCGCGTTCGTCTGAGCCGTGCTCCGAACTCGGGTTGCGGGACCTCGGCCACATCCCTTCGCCTGTGTCAGCTGCCGGGGTCGCCGTCCCGTAGCCGTCTGGCGATCCCGTCGAATATGCAGTCCAGCCCGAACTCGAACCGCTCCTCGAAGGTGCGGTCCTCGGCCTCGACCACCCAGCGGGCGAACCGCGGGTAGGCGCCGCTCTCGACGACCTCGCGGATGTAGGGGGCGACGCTGGCGCGCCACTGCTCCTCGGTCATGCCGGTACGGCGCCGCGTCTCCTGCTCGGCCACTTCCCGCGAGACTGCGCCGAGGACGTAGTCGCTGACGAGGGAGATGACGTCGGCGGCCAGGGTGATGTCGGAGGTCAGCCCTCCGGCCGCGGCGATCGCGATGTCCATCTGGCGCAGGGAGTTGGGTCCGAGGGCCGGGCGGGTCACCATGACGGAGCCCAGCCAGGGGTGGCGCAGGAGCACGGCCCGTTGCCTGCGGGCGACTTCCTTCACGTCGGCGCGCCAGTCGCCGGACAGGGGCGCCGGCACGTCCTCGCCCTGCGTCGCGTCGATCATCAGGTCCAGCAGTTCGTCGCGACCGGCCACGTAGCGGTAGAGCGAGGTGGTGCCCGAGTCGAGGTCGGTCGCGACGCGCCGCATCGTCAGGGCGTCCAGTCCCTCGGTGTCGGCGATGCCGATCGACACCGTGACGATCCGCTCGACGTTCAGCGCCTGCCGCCGGGGCTCGCGCCGCTCCCGGCTCCACACCAGCTCGGGAGCTGTTTTCTCTTCACCCATGGCGCACATCGTATCTATGTGGGAACATCGTTCCCGAAGCCGGGAACGATGTTCCCACATAAGGGAACGTTGTTCCCATGCCTTGAGGAGAAGACATGACTGAAGTCCTGATCGTCGGAGGTGGCACGGTCGGCCTGAGTGCCGCGGTGTTCCTGGCACACCACGGGGTCCAGGTACACGTGGTGGAGCGCGAGGACGGCCCGCAGATCCACCCCCGCGCCACCGGCATGGGCATGCGAACCATGGAGATGATGCGAGAGGTCGGCCTGGACCGCGCCGTGAACGCGGTGGCCGTCGACATGTCGGCGGGCAACCTCGGGAAGATCTCCGCCGAGACGCTGGCCGCGGCCGGGCTGCCCTCGCTCCCCCCGGGGCCGGCCCGCGCCCAGACGAACGCCGCGATGCCCTACACCCCGGGCGTGATCCGCGGTCTCTGTCCGCAGAACCGGCTGGACACGGTCCTGCTGCCCGCGGCCCGTGAGCGCGGCGCGATCGTGGAGTACGGTGCCGAGCTCGTCTCCCTCGAACAGGACGGCGAAGGGGTCACCGCCCACCTCTCCGACGGCAGGACGATCCGCGCCGACTACCTGGTGGCCGCCGACGGCGTCCGCAGCCGGGTGCGCTCCGCGCTCGGCATCACCACCTCGGGCCCCGGCAACCTGGGCGAGCCCCTGACGAACACCCTGTTCCACGCCGACCTGAGCGAGCTGACCGGCGGGCGCGCCTTCGTCAACTGCAACATCACCCACCCGGACGCGCCGGGACTACTGATGACCATCGACAACGAGAAGGAATGGACTTTCCACACCGGAGGGGACGTCGAGCCCACCCCCGAGCTGATCCGCACCGCGCTCGGCGCTCCGGACCTGGAGATCGAGATCCTGAGCACGCTGCGCTGGCGGGTCAGGGCTCTGGTCGCCGACCGTTTCGCCGACGGGCGCGTGTTCCTGGTCGGCGACGCCGCGCACGTCGTGCCGCCGCTGGGCGCCTTCGGCATGAACACCGGCGTCGCCGACGCCCACAACCTGGCCTGGAAGCTGGCGCTGGTCCTCCGCGGCGAGGCCGGACCCGCCCTGCTGGACACCTACGACGCCGAGCGCCGCCCGGTGGCGCAGCTGACCATGGAGCAGGCGGTCCTGCGGCTGGCCGACCCGAGCCTGCACTGGGACCCCGCCCAGGTGGAGGCCCGCGCCAAAGCCGGCGCCGTCAACGCCCCGATCGTCCACCTCGGCTACCGTTACTCTTCAGCCGCCGTGATCGGCCCCCGGCCAGAGCTTCCCTCCACCGAGGACGTCGCCCTCGACCTCGACGGCTCCCCGGGCTCCCGCGTCCCCCACGCCTGGACCGCCGAGGGCGTCTCAACGCTCGACCTGGTCAGGTCTCGCTTCACCGTCCTGACCACCCCCGAGGGCGATGTCTGGCTCGACGCCGCCGCACGCCTGGGCCTCGCCGCTCACACCGTCGCCCTGCCGGAGATCCCCCGGGGCGGAGCGCTCCTCGTCCGCCCCGACGGCTTCATCGCCTGGCGCGCGGAAGACGGCACCTCCGGACAGCTCGAAGCCAACCTCGCCCGCCTGCTGGGCCGTACCGGCGAAGACGCCTGAGAAGGCCCTTCTAGCGGGGCGGCTTGTCCAGATCGATGTCGACGGGGAAGGGGACCGGGACGGTCAGCCGCCCGTGGTGGATGCCGGTGAGGACGCGCTGGTGGGAGCGGGGGTTGAGCAGCAACCGAGCGGTCAGTGGCGTCAAAGCAGCTTGCGGGGCTCGGCTTGTCGCCACTGGCCGTTCGATGAGGGTGGAGGTGTTGTGGCCTGCAAGCGATGACCATTACCTGGATGCGGTTTGTACAGCGATCTCTTTGGCGGGGCGCTGGTCGGCCGGGTCGGCTTCCGGGTGCGTGTTGCGCAGTGCGGCCTCGACACGGCGGTTGCTGGTCATGGTCGCGGTGACGGCGGTCATGGTGAGGAGGAGGCCAGCGGCGGCGTACAGCGGGGTGCGCAGGTCGTAGGTGTTGGCCAGCCAGCCGCCGAGGAAGGCGCCGAACGGGGCGGCGCACATGGCGAGCATGCGGGAGGTGGAGGCGACCCGGCCCATGAGGTGGGCCGGGACGATGGCCTGCCGGAGGGAGGGTCCGAGCACCATCGTGGCGCCCATGCCTGCGCCGCAGACGGCGAGCGCGATGCCGGCCACGTACGCATTCGGCGCGGAGGCAAGCCCCAGGATGGCGAGGCCCTCGATCGTGGCGGTGCAGGTCAGCGCGGTGCCGGTGCCCAGGCGCCGGCCGAGGAAGGAGGCGATGCCCGCGCCGAGCAGGCCGCCCGCGGCCTCCGCGGTGAAGAGCAGGCCGAAGCCGAAGGTGTCGATGCCGAGACGTTCGCGGGCGAAGAGGGCCAGGACGGTCTCCACGGCGAGGAAGGCGATGTTCCCGACCGCCGGACGGAGCGCGAGCCCGAGCAGCAGCCGGTCCCGGAAGACGTAGGAGGCCCCGGCCCGAGCCTGCCGGAGCAGCGACTCGCGGGCGCTTGCGGCAGGCCTCGGCACGGCGGGCAGCGACCGCACGAGCAGTGCGGACAGCGCGAACGACACCGCGTCGGCGAGCAGCGGAACCGAACGTCCGAGCGCGAGCAGCGCACTGCCCGCGGGTGGCCCGGCGAAGCCGGACGCTGCGGTCTGGGCGCCGCGCAGGCGAGCGTTGGCGCGCTCCAGGAGCGCGGGGTCACGGCCGAGCAGATCCGGCAGGTACGCCGTGGCGGCCGTGTCGAAGAACAGCCCGCCGAGGGCGAGCAGGAACGCGACGGCCGCCAGCAGCGGGATGCTCAGCACGTCGAGCGCGGCCGCCGCAGCGGGTACGGCGAGCAGCACCGCACGCGCGGCGTCCGTGACCCACATCGTGCGGCGGCGGTCCCAGCGGTCCACCAGCGCACCGCCGAGCACCCCGAACAGCAGCCACGGCAGCGTCCCGGCGGCGGTGACGACCGCGAGAGCCATCGGATCCCGAGTCAACGTCAACGTGAGCAACGGCAGCGCGGCATGCGTCACCCCGTCGCCGAGCGAGGAAACCGTCTGCGCGGTCCACAGCCGCCCGAACCCGGCAGGCAGGTTCCTTGAACCCAAGGTCACGAAGACTCCTTCCCCGCCTGCTCCCGAGCCGCCAGCCGGAACAGCGCGAAGGCGAGCGACGCCGCCGGTAGTGCCGGATCCGACAGCGCCTGGTACTCATCCGCCAGCGCCTCCAGCCGCGCCCCCAACTCCGCGAACTGTTCATCGGTGAGCCGCAGATGCGCCATCCGCACGTGCCGCTCACCATCCGCCGGCGCCGCCTCCAGGTCCGCCACCGCATGCCGCATCAGCACATCCGGCTGCCCCGGAACCGGATCCGGCAGGACGATCTGTCGCGCGGCCATCGCGTAGTACCGCTCGGTGACCCCCCGGACCTTCCGCGTCCGCACCACCTGCACCAGCCCGGCACGCTCCAGCAGCCGCATGTGATAACTCGAACTGCCCTTCGCCAGGCCCACCTGTTCGGCGATCTGCGTGATCGTCGCAGGCTCGGCACGGAGCACGGCCATAATCCGGTGTCGCGTGAGATTGGAGACAGCACGCAACTGCTCGTCAGTGGAGACGTGAAACGTCTCTGGAAGATCGTTGCTAGACATGCGGACAATGGTCAACGATTCTTGACCATTGCGCAAGGGGTTTATCTCGGATCGCGAACCTATGACCGTCGGGCGCGAGGAGCCCTGATGGGCCAGCCGGGTCTGGAGCGTCGCGGCTCACCGCGTGGGTTCGTGCGGGGGCGGCGATCGAGGTGCCGTGGTCGGTGTAGGCCGACCGCACGTCGGCGAGCCGGTCGCCGGTGAGTGCGGGTGGCCGGCCGCGGTAGCGGCCCTCGGCTTCGGCGGCGGCGACGCCTTCGGCGGTGAGTTCGTTCTGCAGGTCGCGTTGGAACTGGCCGACGGCGGTGATGACTCGGACGATCACACTCAGGTGAACGGAGGCTGCGGCCCAGTTCCTTCACCAGTTCAGGGTTCTCGTTCAGCCCCGCAGGGTGGAGATGGCCTTCTCGATACGCCGCTGACGTGTTTCGGGCTTCTTCGCGCTCTCGATTGCATGCACGTGCTCGCGCTTGTGGCTGTACGCAAGATTGTCGTACGCGGCGCGAGCGACGGGGTCGTCGTCCAGGGCGCGGGCGAAGTCCTCTGGCTCGACAACGACGCGCGGCTCGGTGTCGAGCTCCAGTTCGACCTCGACCTCGTCGCCGATCGCAACACCCGCGGCCCGCCGGTTGGCATTGCTGAGGCCGAGCAAGTGGCGGCCGCGCAGGAGGGCGACCCGGCTCTTCCAGGAATGCCCGTTGACTGTGATCGTCACCGGCGGCCGCGTGCCCCCGCCGAGCGCTGCTACCACCTCGGACGGAACTTCTAGACCCCGCATGGGCTCAGGTGGCTCAACGTAGGCCCGAAACTTCATGATCTTCTCCTGTTTGTCCTGCCGGTTCACCGTGGATCCCGCCCGCCCGGCTCCGATCGCCGCTCCCGCTTCCCGCACCCGGGGTCACAGCAGTCCGGGACGGCAGCGGCACGGGCCCCGTCGTCCCGGACTGCTGTGAGACAAAGATCGCGGCTACTCCGCGTAGGGCTGGTCGGTTCCTTGGGCGCTGTAGCCGAGACTCCAGATGTAGCCGTCCGGGTCGGCGAAGGTGCCGCCGTACCCGCCCCACGGCAGAGCGCCGGCGGGCTTGAGGATCGTGGCGCCGGCCTTCTCGGCCTCCGCCATGATCTCGTCGACCCGCGTCTCACTGCGGACGACGTAGGTCAGAACCAGTCCGCTGAAGCCGCTGCCTTCCTGGTCCGTGCCCACCTGGTTGGCCAGGCCTTCACGGCCGTAGAAGCCGACGGGCGAGGCGCCGTCCGACTCGAAGAACACCGAGATGCCGAAGTCGCTCTGGATCTTCCAGCCGAGTCCCTCGGTGTAGAACTGCTTGGCCCGGTTCATGTCCCGGACGCCAAGAAGGATCGAGCTGACGTGTGCCTTCATGTCTTACTCCTTGTGCATGGGGGGTTATGTGGTGCATGGGTGGTTATGTGCCCGGCCGGGCATCCAGGCAGGGCCCGGACGCCACCCCGGTGCGTGTGTTCGCCGGTGAAACTGGTCGCGAGCGCGGTGCTCACTGGTCCTGCCGATGCCTGCGGGGGTTCAAGCCGATCTCCTGATCACCGGTCCGGTAGCCGACGTAGTAGACCTCGTCCACGTAGGGCTCGACCCCGATGAGCGGGGTGAACACCTCCTTGGCCTTGGTGAGGTCACTGACCGGCTAGATGATCATCTTCGCGGTCGGCACGATGTCTCCGCTCTCCTTGTCGCCGTTGTGAACAACGGTATGGATCGCGGTGCGTCGGCGATGAGACCAGAACGCGCCACGAACGGATCCGAATCCGCCAATGCATACCCTAGGGGGCTAAGCGTGACGAAAGGGTCTATGCCCCCTATGTGGTGCGCCTTGTCCTCGAAGTGGCGAGAACCGCGGGTGTCTCTGAGGAGGAGCTCAAGCGTCTCCCCGGAGTAGGTGTCCTCGACCAGGAGGGCATCCGCGTGCCGACGAAGATGCTGACGCGCGTCTGGGAGACGGACACGGGACCGGCCTCCTGTTCAGGAGCCTCCTGTTCAGGGGCCTAAGTGGCTGTCAGCACTCGTCGACGACCTGGCCGTTCAGGGCGGTGGCGTCCTTGGTGAGGGCCATGGTCAGCGGCGCCTCCGGGAAGGTGGGCAGGGCGGCGAACGCGG